>DASWLN010000131.1:0-12588 GCA_036396115.1 Candidatus Zixiibacteriota bacterium | reverse complement strand
TAATAAAGAAGTCCGCCCACAGGGCGGGCTTTAAAACCCAAACCGAGATCCCGAACCAAGTTCGGGATGACAGAACCCGTAAGACCAAACCCAGTTGTCATGCTGAACTCGTTTCAGCATTTACTGGTTTCAGCATCCACTCGTCTTAGTTGGTTCGGGAATTGTCACCAGGATCCCGCTTGGCGGGAGAATTCCCGAAGCTATCTCGTGCAGGAAATCCAATTCCTGCACTAACAGAGAATATATATCGAGTTTTATCACCAAGGAATACTAAAAACCTTCAATATTTTGACGACAAATTGAATGATAGGGCAAAATCGAGGAAAAGATGAGATTTCGGATAATAACTTTAATAATCATTTCTCTTGTCTGTCTCATTTTTCCTTCTCTTGCCTTTTCTCAAGAAGACCCAGACAAAAAAGAGATAATAATAACCGTCAGCTTTGCTTTCAATTTCATCGATTCCATCCCACCATACTTGGACTCAGTTGCTCCACCCAGAAATGCTAAACGAGTTCCACCGGATACGAATATCGTTTTTCATGTAAAGGACAGTGGGTATGGCGTGGATTTGAGCTCCATACGGCTCTGGATAGGCGGGCAGGAAATAATTGGTTTTTCCTCTTCAATTGAGGGGAGCCCCAGCGATTATAAGGTTACCTATTTTCCACCAACCCAATTCCCTTGGGGAGGGGAAATTCTTGTAAGAGTAAGCGCGCATGATATCGCCTCTCCTCCGAACCAATTGGATACGAGTTATTCCTTTAAGATCGAACCAGGTCCTGCGCTCACCCTAGCTAATGCTTCCATTTTCCCCAATCCTTTCAAGCCTTACCAGGGACATACCTTTGTGACCTTCGACGGCTTAACAACTCAAGCCAAAATAGAGGTATTCACCATCGTAGGGGAGCGGGTTTACACTGTGGACGAGACAGACGGAGATGGAAAGGTTGTATGGAATGTGGTTAATAGTGATGGTAAGAAGTTAGCCAGTGGCGTTTACATATGCCGAATCACGAATGATAAAGGTGAGGAGAAATTCTTCAAACTGGCTGTAATCAGATAGAGGAAAAATGAGAAGCAAGCTTAATTTATTAATAGTTTTAGCCGTCTTGGTTTTATTAGCGATAAATGCCTCCGATGGTTTTGCCATAGGTGGCAATGTCGGCACGCGCAGCGCTCAATTCCTCAAGATAGGTGCAGGCGCGCGCGCTGTTGGTATGGGCAGCGCCTTTGTCGGACTGGCTAATGATGCCACGGCCATCTATTGGAATCCAGCTGGCTTGGCTTATATAGATAAAACCCAATTCTCCTTTATGCACCTGTGGTGGTTTCAAGATATCGCTTACGAGTATTTCGCCCATGCTCAGCCCACCAAATACGGGACAATCGGCTGGAGTCTGGCTTATTTGCATATGGACCCGCTTCAGGGAAGGGACGTGGAAGGAGAGCCAACTTCGGATTTCAGGGCAAGCGATATGGCAATTACGCTCGGTTATGGCAATCGGATAGCAAAGGATATATTCATCGGAGGAAGCATCAAATATATAAATGAGAAAATTGAGGACGAAATGGCTTCCACCTTTGCCTTTGATCTCGGATTTTTGCACCGGACTCAGTTCAAGAATCTCTTTCTGGGTGGGTCTTTTCAGAACTGGGGAGGAACACTCAAATTTGCCGAAGAGCCCGACAAGCTCCCCAGCAATGCCAAACTTGGACTCTGTTATACTGTTTCTCTCGCACGCAATCCCCTTAACCTTGCAGTGGATTTTGTCATCCCGTCCGATGCCAAGACCGGTTTACACCTGGGCGCAGAATATATTTACAATCATATGATAATGGGTAGACTGGGCTACAGGACCGAAACGGATTTGGGCTTCTTGTCCGGTATTAGCTTTGGGGTTGGTTTTCTATATGCTAGAACTGAGAGTTACAGGATAGATTACGCCTTTGTTCCGCAGGGCGTTTTGGGAAACACCCACACCATTTCTCTGACAGTTACTTTCTAAGAAGTTACGCCTGCAATTTTCCATAAAGTTCCGCTATTCTCCTTGTCATTTCCTGCACCTTCCCCTAAATCCTTAATCTCTTGCTATTTTATATCTGGGTATTATTTTAATCCAATACAGTTGGGTAGGTAATGGCTGCGCCATTACCATTTAGGGAACGGTGCAACCGTTCCCTACCCGCTAATACAAAAAGGAGAAAAAATGATTAAGAGAATATTTTTAGGTCTATTGGTTCTTTTCATTCTTGGGTTGTTTTTTGCGATTTGCTTGGCGGATGAGGGAATGTGGATGCTTGATTCTATAGATAAGCTCCCCTGGAGCAAAATGAGAGAAATGGGATTAAAACTTAGCCCTAAAGATGTTTACAATCCAAAAGGGGATGGCATTGCACGGGCAATCGTAAATGTTGCTGGAGCATCCGGCTCCTTTGTTTCACCGGAGGGACTGATTGTAACTAATCACCACGTTGCCTTCAGTGCCATACAGCGTCAAAGCAAGCCCGGACAGAACTACCTGAAAGAAGGATTTCACGCGAAAACTAAAGCCGAGGAGATTCCGGCCATCGGGTATAATGTCTATGTAACCCTATCTATGGATGAAATTACCGATAAGGTCCTGGTCGCAGTCGATGACCGGATGGATGATTTGGAAAGATACAAAGCCATTGAAAAAAGGACCAAACAGATAATCGATGAAGCGGAAGCTGCCAAGGATGTGAAATGTGAAGTGGTAAGTGTTTATGGAGGAATGCAATATTATCTTTTCACCTATTTTAAAATCAAGGATGTGCGCATAGTTTATGTGCCGCCTCTTTCTATTGGAGAATACGGTGGGGAAATAGATAACTGGATGTGGCCCCGACATACTGGCGACTTCTCGTTTTTGAGAGCTTATGTAGCTGGTGATGGAAAATCCGCTGATTACTCACCGGACAACGTCCCTTATCGTCCAGAAATCTACTTGAAAGTCTCCAGCGCTGGCATAAAGGAGGGGGATTTCGCTATGATGATCGGCTTTCCCGGCTGGACTGCACGCTATAGCAGTTCCTTCTCTGTGGAAGATATGCAAAATTATTATTACTTCGTGGATATTGGAATCAGGGAAGATTTAATCAAGATAATGGAACAAAGTTCTCAGGAAGATTCCTCAGTTGCTTTGAGACTCTCCTCCAAGATCAAAGGCATTTACAACTACCTTAAAAAGAACCAAGGGGTATTGGAAGGGTTTGAGAAATCCAAAGTGCTTGAGCATAAGAGAGAAGAGGAAAGGAATCTTGCTCAGTATCTCAAAGAGAATCCTCAGCTTGACCAAAAGTATGGAGATGTTCTGCCTTCTTTAGAGAAGCTATATGAAGACCACAAGACCTATCGCGATAAGGATTTCATCTTAAGCTGGATGATTAGCTATTGTGATTTTCTTGGACTCGCCTCCACCATAAATAAATGGAGCATAGAAAAGCAAAAACAAGATATGGAGCGCGAGCCGGAGTATATGGACAGAGAGATTCCCCAGACCAGAAAGAATCTGGAGAATGCCCAAATCAATCTGGTTCCCTCTTGTGACAAAAAGATATTGGCTTATTTCCTCAAGAAGGCGCATGAGTTGCCTCCTGGTCAAAAAATCGAGGTAGTGGAAAAACTTTTTGAGAACAAGAAAGGGTCGCCGCAAGACCAGGTCATTTCCGATTTTGTTAGTTATCTTTATGCTAACACCAAAATTGGAACACTTCAAGAACGAATGAAGATGTTCGATATGACCCAGGAGGAATTAGAAAAACTCGTCGACCCCTTTATTGATTTTGCCAGAGAGTTAGAGAAAGAAAGGGAGGTCTTAAAAGAAAAGGACAAAAGATTTAACGGCGCTCTTTCGAAATTAGAGCCGAAACTAATCCAGGCCTATGCTGAATGGAAAAAAGGACTAACTTACCCCGATGCTAATGGGACAATACGATTTAATTATGGAACAGTCCAGGGATACATACCAGGGGATGCAGTCTTCTACAAGTGGATAACTATCCTGACTGGCGTCATGCAGAAAAATACAGGAAAAGAGCCATTTGAGGTGCCAATTCAACTGGAAGAAATCTACCAGAAGAAAGATTTTGGCAAATATTTCGACAAGTCCATTGGAGATGTGCCGGTTAACTTCCTCACCACCAATGATGGCACTAACGGCAACTCAGGTAGTCCAATAATGAATGGCAAAGGAGAGTTAATAGGTTTAACCTTTGATGGCAACTATGAAAGTATGGCTGCGGACTATGAGTTTGAAGAAGAAATAAATCGTTCGATAAATGTTGACATACGTTATGTCTTGTTTATATTGGACAAAGTTTATCATATAGAGAATGTCTTGGGGGAACTCGTCATCCACTAAATCCTCACCTAACCAAGGGGGTATCATGATTTACAGAAGGTCGTATCTTTTGCTTCTTCTCTTGGCTACCCTGCTTATAATCGGATGTGCCTCAGCTGGCAAGGAAATAGTTGTTTCAGATCTGAACTCGGTTTCGCAACTTCCCAAGGGAGATAAAAAGTTATGGGATATGAGTAGATATGAAGAAAATACGCTTACCAAAAGCGGGCTGATTTATACCGACCCTGCCGTATCAAAGTATCTTCAGATCATAGGGGAGCGGATGATTCCCCCGGAGTATAAGAATTCCATTTTCAAGTTTCGCTTTTATGTAATCCTTGACCCTGAACTCAATGCTTTTGCCTTACCCAATGGTGCTATTTATCTGCATGTTGGTCTATTATCCAAACTGGAGAAGCCCGACCAATTAGCATTCATCCTGGGCCATGAGATGACCCACTCTCTTCGTCGTCACGCTTCTCGTCAATATGCACATATTCAGAACGTTTCTGGATTTGCTCAATTCTTAAGCGTAGCTACGGCTGTGGGATTTTCTCAATCCGGATCAAATATGACTGGTTTCTGGAATTCCCTGGCACAGAATGGACTGGCTCTTACTGCTATGGCAGCGGTGAGCGGGTATAGCCGCTCTGACGAGAAAGAAGCGGATTTAAACGCATTGGATTTAATGGAAAAAGCAGGTTATGATAAAATTCAGGCTGTTCGGTCGTTGGAGATACTGCTTGAGGAGTATCCTGACAAATCCACCACTGCCAATTTCTTCTATGGTAATCACCCCCTGACCAAACAGAGATTGGGTTATATCGAGGAAACCATAGGATATAAGGGTGAAGAGCTTAAGCCTGAAATTGATTCCACATACGAGCAAGCGGTAAGCCGCCTCAAATTGAAAAACGTGGAGCTTTTCGTTATAAGCTCCAAATACGATAAGGCGCTTAAACAAGCCAGCCGAATTGAAGTAAACTATTCTGGTGACCCAACTTTTCATTATTGGTGCGGAGAGGCCTACCGGCTTTCCGGTTCCAAGCCGGATACGCTCCAATTAGCACAAGACCAATACCAGAAGGCTTTGGATTTGGATTCCTCTTTTGCTCTGGCACATCTGGGATTAGCTCAAGTGTGGGAAGCCAGGAAGGACAAAAATGAAGCGCTTACCCATTACGAAACTTACTTGATAATGGATCCACAAACCAAGAAAAAAAGATACATCGAATCTAAAATCAAATCTCTCAAACAAGAACCTATTCCACAAACACCCGAAACCAATAAGAAGCAGGAGGGGTAATTATGCGGTCTCGTAAGTTTTTAGTCTCCCTTTGTCTTTTGTCTCTTCTTGTCTTTGTAGGATGCGCTTATACCACCGAGCGCACTCATCCCAACTTTTCTGAGAGGCGCAAAGAGATCAAAAGCATAGGGATTATGCCGCCTGAATTTCATATGTTCGAGAGGACTGCAACTATTGACGAACCCAAGCCGGAGCTGGATGCTGAAGCGGACTCCAATATTGTCAATGCCTTAAATGAAGTTTTGAAGGAAGGGGGATTTGTTTCTGTTGCCGTGCCGATGAACGATTCTGCCTTGGTATATGACCAAGAGTTAGCTTTGGACTTAACTCGACAGAAACAGTCTTTTGATAAGGCTTGCGATTCTGCTATAGTGAGCAAGAAAAAAACGGTTAATCTTACGGTTGACCCGAATGTCGGCGTCTTTGCTGATTTGGCACAAACCGATTATCTTCTATTTGTGAGAGGAATGGGGTATCAAACTTCAGGTGGCGCCAAAGCCAAAGATGTAGCTATTGGCGCTTTGTCCGCGGTATTGTTCGGAACCTATGCTGGCTCACAGTGGACTGGGATGGTTCTGGAAATAGGATTAGTGGACGCTAACAGTGCCGAGCTCCTTTGGTATAATCGAAACACTGTTGACCAATCGAACTATAATGCGCGCCAACCCAAAAGCGCGAAGAAACTGTGTAAAAAAATTCTGGAAAAGCTGGTCAAGAAGTAAGCATCTTAGATTTTTTCGTTCTTTCGTATTTAATGTGGAAATAGTGTTTGGCTACGGCTTTCTTTAGTTGTCCTCCACGGGGTAATACATGTTGTACTCGCCTAGGGGTGGAGTTTCCTTCGACTTTGCTCAGGACGGTGAGCAAGGTCGAACCGCATCTCCACCCGCACTCTTCGGACTTCACCCCTCCCTTGGTGATTGTCACCCTGAACCATGCCCTGAAACAAATTCAGGGTCTGCGATTTCAGGGTCTCAAGAGATGCTGAACCAAGCATGCCCTGAAGAGATGCTGAACCAAGTTCAGCATGACACTTTCAGGGTTCAGCATGACAAAATCTATCCTTTTGTCAATAGGTTACACAAAATACTCCCCAATATTTAAGAAAGATCCGATTTTTTTATTTAGAATGGAATTTGTTCTCAAATAAAAAGCCCTCGTCCATTAAAATGGATGAGGGCTTTCTTAATTTAATTTCTTACGAAAATATCTTAATCCCTGTTTCAAGCAAAAAGTAGAAAACACCAGCTGTCAAAGCGGCACCGGGGATAGTCAGAAGCCATGCCCAGACAATTTTCAGAGTAATACCCCAGCGTACCGCAGAGAGCCGTTTGACCCCACCCACGCCTGAGATAGCGCCGGTAATGACATGTGTGGTGCTGACCGGTACACCTAAATGGGTGGCTAAGAAAATACTGATGGCGCTGGCGGTTTCCGCACTAAAACCATCAATCGGTCTCAACTTGGTAATTTTCTGACCCATGGTCTTCACAATACGCCAGCCGCCAGACAGAGTACCAAAAGCAATGGCAGCGTGAGCACTCAGCACGACCCAAAGAGGTACATGAAAGCTTTTGAGCAAACCAGCGGAAACCAATAAACTGGTAATAATACCCATAGTTTTCTGTGCATCATTGCCACCATGGCCCAGACTATACAAAGCCGCGGAAAAAAGTTGGAAACGGCGGGACCATTTGTTAATAAGGGTGGGGTGTTTCTTGTGCACTATCCAGGTTGTAATGATGATGAAAACCAATCCTAAGACCAAACCAATTACCGGTGCCAAAACCATAAAAACCAGAGTCTTAATCCAGCCACTGGCAATAATTACGCCAAAGCCAGCCTTGACAATCGCCGCTCCAGCATAGCCGCCAATTAAAGCGTGCGAAGAGCTGGTGGGCAAGCCTAAATACCAGGTAAAAATATTCCAGCTGATAGCGCCAATCAGAGCAGCAAATATCACCCACGGAGTTACCACGCTAATGTTAATCAAGCCTTTGCCAATCGTGGTGGCCACAGCCGTGCCAAAAATCAAAAAAGCCACGAAATTGAAAAAAGCCGCCCAGACCACAGCTTGGCGGGGGGATAAAACACGGGTAGAAACAACCGTGGCGATGGAATTAGCCGCATCGTGCAGACCATTGGTGAAATCAAAAGCTAAGGCAATCAGAATAATGAAGATAATGAAGATTAAACTAAGCATTTTTTACGACTATGCTTTCTATGGCGTTGGCAATATCTTCACAATGGTCAGCCGCAGTCTCCAGGCGACCATAAATTTCTTTCCATTTGATAGCCAATCTCCAGTCTGACTCCTCATCCAGAACCTGAGCTATCATATTCTGGGAAATCGCATCCGCATCGTTCTCCAAACGGTTAATCTCTATGCAGAAGGGATGTAAGTTGTCGAAATGCTCTAAATCCGAAATTACCTTTTCTATCTGCACTGCCCCCTTATAGACGATGTCCACTAACTTAATGCAAGCTGGGGTTAGTTGTTTAATCTTGAAAATCAAAAGCCGACTGGAAATCCCCTCTATGGCATCTAAGACATCATCCAACTTTGAAGCTATCTGATGTATGTCTTCCCTATCCAGAGGGGTGACGAAGGTTTTGTTCAGCTTATTTATGATTTCATGGGTAATCGCATCCCCGCGATGCTCTATATCTTTAATCCTTCTCACCTTGGTTTCAATATCCTGATAATTATTAACTAAATCCCTTAATGCCTCTGCCCCTACTAACACATTTTTGGCCGAATCCTTAAAAAGGTCAAAAAACTTTTCTTCTCTGGGTATGAATCGCGGTAACTTCATTGCCGTATTTCCTCCGTTTTATGATTCTTTACATACTTTTGCGCTGGGATAAATCAGACTTTGCCCAAATATAATCGCTATTTAAAATTTGGCAAGGAAAAGATTTAGATGAAGAATAAAAGAAGATAAGGTGTTGAAGGGAATGTTATTGCACCTCCCTTGATTGAACGACTGGAGAGATGCAAAGCACCTTCTCAGGAGCACTGGGCTCCTTAAGCTACTACTATTTTCTCTCTAAAGATTGGGCGTCACTCCCCTGAAGTTTCAATGTTGTTTCTCAATACAATGCTGCTCGGCCTGCCTTCGATGCCCGCCAAATTCACGGCTTTGGCTTCAATTATATTATCTCCTTTGTCCAAGACCCATCTAAATGTGTCTTTTGACTCTTTCCAGTCCGATCCGTTAATGCGAACCATGAACTTATCGAAGCAGGGCATAGTGTGGGTAAGCACAACATCCAAAGTGTCCGATGGAGCTTTCAGATTAGTGTGCTTCAAGGTGATCTTGGTTTGGTTCAGTCGGGGATAGACAGTTGTGTAATCATCCGTTATTTCGTAATCAACGGGACTTCCCTGTAAGAATAAATCTGGTGCAATGGTGTCTGAGACAAGTTCGAAACCAACTCCCCGCCAGTAACATACTACCCGATAAAAGTGGACACTCCAATCCGGTTTAATGTGATCGTAGTCGACCTGTTTGTGCTGTCCGACGAACTTCATCTCGTCCTCTTTACCGCTCACAAGTAGCTGGTGGCATTCATAAGCGCTCAATGGCAGACCGCCAGACTCCCACCAGGCGTTATTCTGACCGTCAAGCAGGATCCATTTTTGGTACTGGTTGCTCCACACTTCTATACACCCGTGCCCCCCACCCATATAGTAGGCCGCGTCGTCTCTTCTTAATCCTACAAAATGCGCAGGGTATCCAAGGGCTTTCATGCAGCCGACAAGAACATCGGCGTAATTGGCACAGCAGAATCGCTCTCCTTTTTCTGCCGCTTTAAGGATAGCCAAAGCACTCCGATCTATTGCCATATTATCCCCATTATGCTTCCACCTATTAGCTACCCAGTCAAGCAAAAGCTTCATTTTTTCAAATTCGGTCTTTCCGCTCTCAACAACCCTGCGAAGCTGATATCTGTTTCGAAGAGAATCCATTTCAGGACTATCCAGACTGTCATTGAAGTATTCTGTAATCTCTGTAGACCCATTATAATTACTGCACTCCACCACTGCTATCGGACTTTTTGTCAGTATCTCATTCTTTCTTGCGGCTCGCGCCCGAAGGATCATCTCCTCGAATTCTTTTGGATGATTTTTCCCCAGAGAGCTGAAATCCGTATCTTTTTTGATCCAACGATAATCTGTATTACCAGCCCTTATGCTCTGGTCCAGATATTCGAATGCACTGTCGGCAATGCCTAATAAGGAATAACAACAGCTTACATTATAGAGAATAGTTGCTCGCCACTCTGATGCTTCTGGACAAGCCATAGCCTCCAAATAGAGCGGAATTGCCTTTGCGTATTCTTTGTTGGTGTAGGCATTATTGGCTTCTTCGTATAGCTTTTCTGCTTGGGTTGCCGGATTTTTCTCCTGCGCAAACACAACTCCACAAAAGATAAGAGAAACGAGCACACACACGATATACTTTTTCATCATAAGCCACCTTCCTTGATTTTTATGATTTCTACAGCATCTCAGTTTGAGTATACGGAATTACACTTCTGTCTGTTTCGAGATTTTCATTCTCTTGCAGAAAATTGCGACAGTCTGTCCGGAGAATCTACTCCAGCAATAGCAATGGAGGTCAGAAGCCCTGTGCTTCTGACCTCCTACCAACCAACCCCCTATTGTCCCCCTTGTCAGGGGGACACCGGTCATTTCTCCCCTGATAAGGGGAGATTAAGAGGGGTTAATGAAGAGGATCTGAAATTGTTGTCTTATTGTCAGGCCTGCTCTGCTAAGAAGTTTAGAGTTCCTGACTTACTGCTATTCCAGCAATAGTTTTTCTAATTGTGAAACTAAGTCATCGAAAAGCTTAACAGTTTCCTGGATCGGTCCAGGAGAGGTCATATCCACTCCAGCTCTTTTCAAAAGCTCAATCGGATAATCTGAATTCCCTTGCTCTAAGAAGGTTAAGTAGCCATCAACGCTTTCTTTTTTACCTTCTAGGATCTTTCGGGATAAAGCTATGGAAGCAGCATAGCCGGTGGAATATTGAAAAACATAGAAGTTTTTATAAAAATGCTCAATCCTTGCCCAGCCCAAATCGTTGATTGGACCTATCACCACTTCCGGACCATAGAACTTTTGGTAAATATCCCGGTAGGTCTTTCTCATTGACTCGGCGGTCAGTCCTTGTCCGCTTTCCATCTGGTCGTGAATCTCTTTTTCAAACTCGGAGTAAAACACCTGACCGTAGAAAGTCCCTATGATTTGCTGAATGTAATATTCCAAAAGATAAGCTTTCTTGTCTTTATCTTGAGTGTGTTTTATCAAATAATCAATCATAATGGCTTCATTGCAGGCGGAGGCAACTTCCGCCACAAAAGTCGGGCTGTCAGAATAAATGTAGGGTTGTCTTTTGTAAGTATAATATGCGTTTAGAGAGTGACCCATTTCATGAGCTATGGTGAACATATTCTCCAGGGTGTTGTTGTAATTGACTAGCACATAAGGATGGGCAGTATAAACACCCAAGGAGTAGGCCCCGCTTCTCTTTCCCTGGGTCTCATAAACATCTACCCAGCCGGAACTAAATCCCATTTTCAAATCATTAACGTACTTTTCTCCCAAAGGAGACAATGCTTCTATTATGGTTCCAACTGCCTGGTCGTAGGGAATATCCATTTTGGCTTTGGGGACCAAAGGGAACCAGAGGTCAAAGGTATATAAAGTATCCAGCTCTAAGACTTTTTTGCGCAAGGAAATATAACGGTGAAGCGGAGCCAAGTTGGCATCTACGGTTTGGACCAAATTATCATAAACCGAAGCGGGAATATTAGATCCATCCAGCGTCACCTCCAAAGAGGAATTGTATTTTCTGGCTTTAGCAAAGAAAATATCCTTGGAAAGCTCGGCGCTTAAATTCGCCGCCAGAGTATTGATGTAGTTTAAATAGGCAGAGTTGTAGGCGTTGCTTGCATCTTTTCTTACTCTCCTGTCTGTTGATTCGAGGAACTTCGAATATCGTTCCTTAGTAAGCTCGACTTCCGCTCCATTCTCGTCTTTTATAGAGGGATATTTTATATCCGCATAATCTAACATAGAAAACGTCTTTCGGGGAGTTCCGGCAAACTTGCCAGCCAAAGCCAAAAGCTCTTCCTGTTCCGGAGGCAAAATGTGGGCTTTGGTTCTCATTAGGTTATCAAAATAATGCTGATAAACTAAAAGTTCTCTGTTTTTCTTAACAAAGCCTTCAAGCTTTCCTTTAGAAAGAGCCAAAATGTCCGGCTCAATAAAAGACACGGCTTGACTGAACTGGGTGCTTAAGTTCGAAACGCGGTCAGCCATTGCCTGATGGAACGAAATTCGAGTGTCTTCATCCAAACGCATATTAGCATAAACCCAGAGTTGTTCCATAATGATTCCCAAACTATCCTGCAATTGCAGGCAGTTCAACAGAATCTTAGGCGATTTACCTAACTTACCTTTAAAAGTAGCGAACCGTGAAAGCGAGGATTCCAATCTTGCATAATCGGCTTCCCATAATTGGCTGGTGGCATAAATATCTTCCAGTTTCCATTTGTATTTTCCCGGAATATCGCTTCTTTGAGGAATTCCCTTGGCAGGGGTTTGAGCAAAAACAGCTGAGATAGACAGAACCATAATAATTCCTGCTAACAATACCCAAATGGCTCGATTTTGCCTTTTCACTTTGAACTCCATATTTTGAGGGTTTGAGTTGATGATGTTAAACTGATTGCGTTTTTGTTTATTTGGGCTTCTGCCATTATAGTGGAATTGCTAAAGTCAGGCAAGGGATTTTTGGGGTATCCAATCCCCTTCTTGACTTATACTCTATTACCAGTGTGATTGCACTTATATCTGACTTGTGGAATCGCTCCAAAGATGTGCCGCTCTAGAATCTCCCCTGACCC
>DASWLN010000130.1:0-4503 GCA_036396115.1 Candidatus Zixiibacteriota bacterium | reverse complement strand
AAATCAGTAGAACACACAGAGGAATTATTAGTGGAGAGGGGACACACTCTTGTCCGGTTTCCTGGTTTTCCACATGCACAAAAAGATTTTGCGTTCCTGGGGACCAATTGTCCACAGAGACCATTATGGTGCAGGGCATGGTCATGTTGTTTCTATAATCGATACGATGAGCTCCATCATCCACCAAGGCTCGCACATCGACAGTGAACGAGTCAGTCGAGTCGGTTCCCACCACATCGATTATCACCTTATTTAGTATATCTTGCCTTACGTTGAATCCACAGGGAGATTGCGGGGAGATAGTGTCGTTAACGCTTACCACTCGAATCTCACAGGTGTCTTTCGGTGTTGTCAATTTGCCTTGATAGTTGATGAGTTTGGGGACTTCTGCTTGTGCCTGGCGGAGAGAGAAGAGAACAAGCACGGCACAAAAAATGATAGATAGGTATCGCATAAGACCTCCGGGGTTTGGGGTTAGAGAAAAGAAGGGCATCTCATTTTATATATCTTTCATACAAAAAAGGATTTCTATCTAAATCATAATCAAACTTTTTGACTTGTCAAGGGAAATTTGCGAGACTTTCCCGTTTTTGTGGCAAGTTTTTGAATTTTGAGGGGGGATGAGGAAGGTTTTAGGGAAGGGTTGAGTTAGGTTTCTCCAAAAATAGGAGGAACCTAACTATGGGGAAGAGAGATGTTAAGATAAAAATAGTGAAGCCAAGGATTCCCAAAAGAATAATCTGTCCAACTTGTGGGATGAAACAAAAATTCAGGAAGAAAAAAGAGCACTGGAAGATGGTTAGGGATATGGATGTGAATGTTACGGTATCATTGAAGGTCCGGATGGTATATGCGAAGTGTTTAAATCCAGATTGTGCTGTGGGAAGTTTTGCTCTGCCGATACCCGGGATAGAAAAGAGGGCTAGAGCTACAAACAGGTTAAAATCAGAGGCGGTGGCAAGCCTTATTGATGATAATTCCACTACCCCAAGGACGGCCAGAAGGCTGAACCGCTCTTTTAACACCACCGGAAGTAAATCCAGCATTGACCGGTGGAAACATCAAGAAGCGGATAAATATCAGATCAAAGAGATTATCCAGAAGCTTTCTTTTTCTGGAGTCCTCTGTGTAGATGAATATAAACCCAGCAGAGCCAAGTTCTATGACCTGATTGATAGCGATGGACAGACCGGAAAGATATTGTATGTCACACCCATTGAGTATCTGGGACGTGGTCTCATCAAAAATCACTTTGAAAAACTTAAGAGTCTGGGGATAACTCCTCAAGTGATCGTCTTTGATATGAGAAAAGTCTTCCCTAATGCAGCCAGAAAAGCTTTCCCAGGAGTCTTGATCCAACACGATTACTTTCATGTCATGAAGACTATTCACTGGCATTTGAGGAATGCCATGGCTGAATTCAGGGAAAAACTAAAAGAAAAAGGGTTCTACACGCAAGACCTGTGGGACTGTCGATGGATAATCCTTAAAAATCTAGAAAACTGGACCAGTGAGGACCATAGAAGGATGCAGAACCTTTTAGCTCGCTATTCCGGAACAGTGATAGAAGACATTTTGGTTATCAAGGAACAGATTCGAGACATCTTCTTAAAGAGTCAAGACAAAAAAGAAGCATACTTAAAAAGAGATGAACTCTGCTCAAACCCTATCCTCAAGCAGAACCAACATTTTGATGATATTTTCAAATTTCTTTCTACCCCCTACTTTGAGCATATGGTTACCTTCTTAGATCATCCCCATGTTCCCCGAAGCGGTAACTCCGAGAATGTGATCCGAGTGTGGAGACAGATGGAGAAAGTTAGGTATGGATTCAAAACAGCTAAGGGAAGATTAGATCATCTAAAACTATACCAAATCAGCCGATATCTCAAAGGAAACTTCTTCAAAACATGAAAATTTCATTTAACCTAATACCACAAAATACGTTACCAAAAATATTTGCCACAAATGTGGGAAAGCTTCCCATTTTTTGCTTGACAAACTGCCAAGCAAATCCGTAAATTTATCCATAATTTTGATAAGAGTCTCCGAGTTAATATTTGGGAGGAGAAAAAGCTTTTAGTGAATGAAATGGATGTTTACAGGTCTACAGAATCCATAGAAAAAGTATGGAGCTTAACTTCCGGATGTCTTTCCAAAAATATCCTCCATTGCTCCGGACAGATAAACTGTGGGTGTGATTTCTGTTGCTTATCAGGAATTCTGAGGACTCGATGAGACAATTCAAGCACTGCATAATATTTCTGATCGATGGGGCTCGGCCGGACGTGATGGAGAAGATGATGAAAAGGGGGAATTTACCCAACATCCAGAGATATTTATTGGAACCAGGTAGCTATACTAAAGCCGTTACGTCCTTCCCCTCCACCACGGGACCGGCATACATTCCCATCCTGACCGGATGTTATCCCGGAACCGCCGATGTGCCCGGGATCAGATGGTTTGACAAGGAGGAGAGCAGTCGAAAGAGATTAAGTCTTAGAAGACAAAGAAGCTACATGGGGGTGGAAGCTCCCTTATTCAATTCCGACCTGAGGAAAGATAAACTTACCCTTTTTGAGATTTTCCAAAACTCCATCAACATCTTTAACCCCTTAACCCGGGGGATAAACTCCACAAATAACCTGACCAGATTCTCCAAGACTTTGTATTACCTCTTCGTCCACCTTACCTCGACCTGGCAGATCGTGGACTGGGCCACCCATAGGTATCTGTTTAGAGCCATAAGAAAGAAACCTGAGTTTATTTTTGCCCTGTTCCCCGCGGTTGATTGTCTCTCTCATTTCACTCACCCTTTCTCCAAAACGGTTTTGGACGCCTACCTGGAGGTGGATAAGTTTATAGGAAAAACTGTCCAGCATTTAAAAAGAAGAGGAATGCTTGATCAAACCTTGTTGATCCTTACCAGTGATCATGGATTGACCTCCACTCACACGCATTTGGATTTGGTCGATTTCCTTGATAAAAGAGGCTACCGAGCCTTACACCATCCCCGAATCACCCGCAGACAAACCAAGGCGGCGGTGATGGTCTCTGGAAATTCCATGGCTCATGTTTATTTGAAAAACGGGCAAGGTTGGGGAAAGAGAATCTATTTCGAGGAGCTGGAAAAAAATCATGCCAGACTTCTTTCAGATTTGATTAATTTGCATGAAGTGGCTTTGGTCGCCTGCGCGGATGAAGATGGAGGTGTTTGTGTCTTGCGTAATGGAGGGAAAGCCAGAATCCGGGAGCGGGAGGGAAACATCGATTATTCCGTGGAAGGAGAAGATCCATTTGGTTATAAAGGGCTTCCCCAAAGACTTAATCCCACAACCAGCTTAGAGCACACCTTTGACTCCGATTATCCCGATGCTTTAGTCCAGCTTATTCAGATTTTCAAATCCAGAAGATCCGGCGATATAATTCTTTCTGCTCAAAAGGGATTCGATCTCAGGGCTCGATTTGAGTGGCCCGAACATAAAGCCTCTCATGGTTCACTTCACCGGGAGCATATGTTGGTTCCCTTATTCATAAATACCAAAATCAAAACAAGAAAAATCAGAACAGTTGACATCTTCCCCTCCATTCTGGAACTCTTGGGACGGGAAAACAACAATGAAATAGACGGAAAAAGCTTTGTATAGTAAAAATGACGAATGATTTATGACGAATGCTTTTATTCGTCATTCGTTATTCGTCATCCGTTATTTCTTAATCGGATGAGAAAAAGATGACCTCTTCCAAGAAAATAGGTATACTTTTCAAGTATGCTTGGAGCAAATTCAAAAGAAGACCGCTCTTTTTAAACCTTGAAGTAACCAAGCGGTGCAATGCCAGATGCAAGCTTTGCGATTACTGGAAGGGTCCGCATGAAGCGGAACTGAAAGACTATGCCCCTGTGGTTCAAAAGATAAATCCCTTAATAATTTCCTTCACCGGCGGTGAGCCTTTGGTGCGCAAAGATATTTTTAATCTAATCCAGAGCATAAAAGAAAATGGGAGACTCTTTTATTTGACCATGGTTACCAATGGAGCTCTTTTGAACTTAGAAAAAGCTGAAAGGCTGAAAAAAGCCGGAATCGATCAATTGTCTGTCTCTCTGGATTTTTTGGATGAAAGGCATGACCAAACCAGGGGAATTAAGGGTCTTTTTGCCCACCTCTCGAATCTCATACCTCTTCTTTCCCATATTGGTTTTGATAACGTTGCCCTCAATACCGTGATAATGGAGAATAACCTGGATCAGATTACCCAGATCGCAGAGCAGGCCTGGGGTTGGGGGGTCAAAGTGTCCTACAGTTCTTATTGCGAGATGAAAAATAATGATCGTTCCTTATCTGTTAAGTCTGAAAATTTAGATAAGCTCAAAAGGATAATTGCCAAACTGATTCAATACAAATCTTCATTGGGGAATATAACCAACTCCACTTATTATCTGGAAAGAATTCCCATCTATTTCGAAACCGGGAAGATAGATGGGTGTTTGGCAGGCCAGCGTTG
>DASWLN010000129.1:0-9494 GCA_036396115.1 Candidatus Zixiibacteriota bacterium | reverse complement strand
ATATCATGGAACAGAGCGGAGAAACCCAATTCGCTAAGTTTCTTTCGGTCCAATCCCAATTTCAAACCAAAGGCAATGGCTAAAACGCAGACATTGACTGAATGGGCAAAAGTATATTCATCGTAATTTTTAATAGCGGTTAACTCCAAAAAGCTGGATTCGTCTTGGATGATCTGGTCAACCAAAGATTGAATAACTCTTTTGGCTTTTACGGTATTGACCGCCCTGCCGGATTTGACACTGGTCATAATCTCCTGTGCCACGGAGATAGCTTTAAAGAAAGTGTGCTTAGCCTCTTTTCGCATATCAGAGAAAGCTACCTGGTGAGTTTTTGGCCTTATCCAGTCAGGCCTTATTCTCTCCACCCGAACATGGTGCACTTCCAGCTGATTGAGCCTGTCCTCTAAAGCCTCCAGGGCATCCTCTTTATCTTTGTCCAGGTGAACAAACTGGCTGATGAATTCATCCATCTCTCTTTTAGTGACCCCGTTCTCTATGAAGATGCTCTCCATCTGACAACGTTTGAATTCATCCATTATGAAACGGCTGCTGACATATCCCTCAAAATTAAAAATTAATCTGCTTCTGTTCAAGAAGAGATACCCGCTCTTGCTTCTCAGGTGTATTTCACCCTCCCTCTCTAGAATACTATAAGTGATGCTGATCAAAGCTTCGCTCTGCTTGACAAAAGCCAGGTTGTTTCGTTCATAAATTTGAGCAGTCTTAAAAGTGGCGTAGAGTTGATTTACCAGGCTCTTCCCCATTTCATTCAAAATTCTATCTATAACTTTGGGGTTTTCCCTTGAAGGGTTTTTCCTAGGTTTTTTGTCAGTTTGTGTTTCCATATATTTTAATAGCTTTTGTGTTCTCTTTTCCTTAAAATAGCTGAACAGCTTTGACGAACCAACTTATCCCCTTTATGGCCAAGCTCATCTAAAGCTTGATAAGATGCTAAGGTATTGACCAGACCTAAAGCCCTGAGGGCAAAAAGGCGAGTTTCATTGTTCCTTACCCGATCAAACCAGCTTCTTTTGTTGATAAGTTCAACCAGCACCGGTATGGATCTATCTCTTCCTAGGTGAGCCAAAGCATCCAACATCAATTTTCTTTCTTCGGATGACCGCTCCCTGAACTTTTTGTCCTGGAGAATTTGCATTAAGGGTTTGACCGCGGCCGCATCTCCGCGTTGGGATAAAGCCCTAATTCCTATACTCCTTATTATGTTATAACTGTCATTTAGGGAGAGAAGCAAGACCTCTCCTGCTTCCTGGGAATCTATTCCGGTCAAACTCCTTACTGCTTCCCGACGAACTCTGGCATCTGCGTGGACGATAGCGGCTTTGAGAAACTCCACGCACTCTAGCTTACCTATCTTTCCTAGAACTATAGCTATGTTTCTAACCACATACCATTGCGGGTCATACACCCCCTCCCCCACCATCTGCACATGATCTTTTCCGATATACCCCATCACTTCGCAGACCATCTTGCGGGCAGGGAAGAATCTCAAATGCCTCAGCATCTCTATCAGAGAAGAAACCACATTGGAATTAAGCAAAGTCAGATAATGTTCTACTGCGGAAAGCTCCATATCCTTGCGGTCATTTAGGGCATTGATGATGTATCTTATCCTCTCTTTGTCCCCTGCTCTATCCAAAGCCTCCTTTATGCTGTTGGCTTTAAAGCTACAAATCCCTTTGAACTCCTGCTCTAAGTCTCTGAACAAAGTTACCATTCGACTGGCGCACGAGAAATCGGCCTTGTTTAAATAGGTGTGTAGCATCCCCTCCACTTCCCTTAGTATCTCAGTGAATGCCGATTGTTCATCTTCCCAATACAAAGTCTCATACAATACCGAGAGGAGCGCATCAAAGGGCACGTAGGTTCTATCCATTTCCAGGATCTTGTTGATCTCACCTACCTCCTCAGCTGAGAACCGGTCCAGGTTTGCCAAAATTCTGGATAGATCTGCGGATTTTTGAAGAAAAGTTACCCCGGCTAGACCCTGGGTGGTGTGCTTTTCCCAGCTGGAGATAGCCTGTTCAGTTTCATCATTAACCACTGTCCCGGGTGAAGCTAACTCTGAAGAGTAGATTTCTTGAAAATCGAAATCGGTGCTCCCTTTCTTATACTGAGGTATAACCTGAGTGACTAAAGTAACAGATAGGTCTTCCTGATAACCCGGTCCTTGTTCTCCCCAATCCTCAATCACCACGTAGCTTACGTTAATCAGGTCTTTCTCCCACAAGATGGTGACTAAGTCATCTTCCATTTCGCCTGTCCTTGAGACAGTCCTCATCGCATCCAGAAAGTCGAAAAGCTCTCTTTGCTCCAACCCTTTAAAAAAGGTTATCTCTCTTATCCCATCTCTATATAAGAAATGAGCCAATCTCTCATCTTTTCCTCCATCCCGATAAACCATCTTTCCTTTGTAAATAAGCTGAGTCTCATTGACTTTCAGGTTTAGTTGGTCGTACTTCTCCAGAAGCTGGCTGAACCTGTCATATAGGTCGCGCCTAAATTCCTTGGGAATGGGGTTCTCTTCAGGATAGAGAACCATGGATTTCACGGTCTTGAGGAAGAACTGGATTAGTTTCTCAACCTCACTTAACTCATCCTGGTCTATTTCTTCGGTCTCTTCTTCAAGCTTTTCTTGGGGCTCGACTTCGGGCATAAATCTCCCTGTTTTAAATAGACTACCTCATTCTTTATTATCGACATCTAGACTGGAAGATTTAAGTCTTAGCCAAGCAGACACTTTTGCCCGTATGAACAAAATCCCCTCTCCTTTTCAAGGAGAGGGTTAGGGTGAGGTTAAGTTTTATGTAGCGGAAACGTTCAGGTTTCCAAAAATGGAAGGCCAAAGTCTTCCCCTACATTCCAAGATGCAAAATATCGCAGGGATAAAGCTAATTGTTTAGGTCAATAGCCAAGCGCTCCTGACCTGCTGATTTTAAAGAAGAGGTATTAGATGTGGTCTAGCATAAAATCAGCTATCTCTTCGCACTGGGATTTGTCCTCTTTTCTAACCCAGAGAGTTACTTCAACCAGAGAGGTGGTGGAGTAGCTTCCCAGCATTATGCCGATATCGTCCCCTTTGATAATTGAGGGAATACCCTGACGGGCTAACGCCTCTTTTAGCATCTCAGCATAAAGCCGACTGGGAAAAGTGCGAAAAGGAACGTAATCTATGAACTCTTTATCTTTTTCTTCTGACATATTTACTTTGGATAGCTTCTCTTACAAATCCTTGGGTTTTTTTCAGTCTCTCTTTGGCTTCTGTTTTATCCGCCTTTGCCAGTATCATCACCAAAGCGGTCTTGACATGACCGTCTGCTTTGTTAAGATAAGCTTCAGCTTTCTTATAATTTACCCCTGTAGCTAACATAACTATCCTCTTTGAACGTTCAATTAGTTTCTGGCTGGTGGCTCTTAAATCCACCATCATATTCTCGTAAACCTTGCCTAACCTTATCATCGAGGCGGTGGAGAGCATATTGAGTATCATCTTCTGGGCAGTGCCAGCTTTCATCCGGGTGGAGCCCATAATAACCTCAGGCCCCAAAACAGGAGAAATAGCAACATCAACCTTTATGTTGGTAGATGAGATGGGGTTGCAGAAGATGAAAATAGTTTTCGCTCCAATCTTTTTTGCCTCTTTCAAGGCGAACAAGACATAAGGGGTTCTTTTAGAAGCGGCAATTCCAATCACCACATCCTTTTTTCTTACTTTATTCTTTCTTATATCTAATCTGCCAGCTTTTTTGTTATCCTCCGCTCCCTCGCGCGATAAAATCAAACTTCTTTTTCCGCCAGCGATAATCCCTTTAATCATATCAGGAGAAGTGCCGAAAGTGGGTGGGCACTCAGCCGCATCTAAAACTCCTAATCTGCCACTTGTTCCCGCACCGATATAAAAGAGCCGTCCTTTGTTTTTTAGGGAGTTGACAATCAAATCCACTCCCTTGGCTATCTGAGGAAGAACCTCCTCAACTGAGCTGGCTACTTTTTTATCTTCGTGGTTGATTAACTTTAGGATTTGTAAAACAGAAAGTGAGTCAATCCTTTTGGTATCAGGATTGCGGGCTTCGGTAACCAAATCCTTTATCTGATTGAAGACTTTTCTGCTCAAAGTGTAGTCACCACTATGAAACCCTCGGGTGCTATCACCCCTGCTCCGATGGTGCCATTTGCACCATTCAAATTCCCAGTTGGCAAACTATCGGGGATGCTGAATAGATAGTTATATAAGAGGTAGCTTTCTCTGTAGGACACCACATAAACCAAGTACGTACCGTAGATTACCCTGTCCTGACTGGTGGTTCTGAAAGCAGGTGGGTCGACGGTTTCTGGAGAAGAGTTAACTAATGCGCTGTGCCCTACTGCTTCTGGGCTTGGGGGGGAAACAATCACGAAATATCCTGAAGCATACTGGGAAGCAGTCCAAGAAATCGTAGTTTGCTGCCCTCCCCTATTTACTACTGGGTCTATGATGCTTATGTGAAAAGTATCCGGTATTATTATGTACTTGGTGAGTGAAAAATCATAATTGGGACAGGATACCTTTACAGTATAAGTCGATTCGGGCTTAAGTACAACATCAAAGTTCATGTAGTTATGACCTATGAAATTAGGAACAGTATCACTATCTACAGTGATTATAGCACTATCATAAGCAAGTGAATCTTTGAGCACCCTAAACCATGCGACATCATAACCGCTTGCCATATCCTTCACCAAAACCCCGTCTATGGTGAATTTGTAAGTGGACACTGGCGAGACCGGCTTGTTCGCACACCCCGTAAACAGAAGTAGGCATAAACCCACCACTAAGAAAACTGACATTTTTTTCATCTTTTCTTACCTCCCTACGGGTCGTAATGCTTTTATCGACCGATTGGCAATTCTTTTAATCTTTTTACTACCTGTTTTATTTTCTCATCCGGAGCAGTTAGGGAAAATCTTATATATTCTTCTCCTTGTGAACCTAGCCCCGTACCGGGGGTAGTAATTATACCCGCCTTCTTTTTTAATATCGACACAGATTGGCTTGAACTACACTGCCAAGGTGGTTTAGCCCAAATGAATATTGCCCCTTTCGGTTTCTCCACTTCCCAGCCACAATCCTTTAACCCATTAAAAAGAATATCTCTTCTTCTTTGATAAATCTGACAAACGTTCTTTGTCTTTTCAGGATGAGACAAAGCGGCTATCCCTCCCTTTTGTACAAGATGAAAAACCCCTGAATCCAATGTAACTCTTATCTTTTGAAGGGCATTAATCAAATCTCTATTTCCCACCACAAATCCTAATCTCCAGCCGGTCATATTGAAGCTTTTGGAAAAGGAAAAAAATTCCAGAGTTCTTTGTTTTGCTCCATCAATTTCCATGATACTATGTGTTTTGAAATTATCGAAAGTTATCTCCGAGTATGCCATATCGCTTATGATTATAATATCATTCTTAACTGCAAAATCCACTGACTTTTTCAAAAAGCTTATATCTGCCACAGCCCCAGTCGGATTATTGGGATAGTTTATAAAGATGATTTTAGTTTTTGAGGAAATTTTCTTGCTTAATTTATCTAAATCCGGCAGCCATCTGTTCTCTCTTAAAAGCGGCATATCTAATGGCTTTCCCTCTGCTAAAAGGACACCCCTTCGATAAACCGGATAAGCCGGATTAGGCACTAAGGCGACATCCCCTTTGTTCAGGAAAGTTAAACCCACCAGTCCCAATCCTTGTTTTGAGCCAGTTAAAATCAGAATTTCAGTTTCCGGATTTAATTTGACCTTAAATCTTTTGAAAAACCACTCTGCAATTTTCTCTTTTAGTTCCGGGATACCTCGATAAAGCGGATGGCGATGATTCTCCAAAACCCGAGCTTCCCTTATCAAAGTTCGAATGATTTCTCTGTCTGGCGGGTCATCTGGATTACCCAAGCTTAAATCAATTGGCTCTAAATCTGAAGTTAATCTTTTGGTTTCCTTTATTTGTGAAAAAATATAGTCATCCAATTTCATTAAGCGATTGGGAAATCTATTCTTCATATTGGTTATAAATTACATCCAAAACAATGTTGAAGTCAATATAAAAACAGACTAAATTACTAAGAGCAGAATACTGCTTAGTCCTCCTGTCATTCCTGTTCCATGAACCGTTATGGTTCATAGCACAGGAATGACAAACAAAAAAATAAAGCCGCCTTCAGTTGAAAGCGGCTCTGCAGTCAAAATTCTAATCTACTCACTTTGAGGTATACTCGCTTTTCCCTAAAACCGCTTGGGCTGCGGCTAAGCGAGCAATCGGAACCCGATAGGGCGAGCAACTAACATAATCCATTCCTACCTCATCACAGAAGTGTATGGAATCAGGGTCTCCTCCATGCTCACCACATATTCCAATCTTCAATTTCGGATTAGTTTTTCTTCCGTTTGCCACACCTATCCGGATGAACTCTCCAATCCCCTCTCGGTCTATGGAGACGAATGGGTCTTTGGGCAAGATCCCGTGCTCCACATAGAACTTCAAGAATTTACCCGCATCATCTCGTGAAAAACCAAAACCCATTTGAGTGAGGTCGTTTGTTCCAAAAGAGAAGAAGTCTGCCACTTGAGCGATCTTATCCGCAGTGACAGTGGCTCGAGGTATCTCGATCATAGTCCCCACTAAATATTTAATCTTGACCTTATATTTCTTCATAGTCTCTTCCGCTACTTTGACCACGACCGCTTTTTGATTCTCCAATTCCTTAATTTCTCCCACCAAAGGTATCATCACCTCTGGCAAGACCTTTTTCCCTCCTCTGGTTAACTCGCAAGCCGCTTCGAATATTGCCCGGGCTTGCATCTCGGTTATCTCTGGATAGACTATACCCAAACGACAACCACGCAGGCCCATCATTGGATTGAATTCTGCCAGCTCTTCTATTCTGTCCAAGACCCTTTCTTTCTCTTTAACCTTTCTCTCTATTTCCTCACTCTGCTCTGGGCTTGCTTTTAACTCTTTTATTTCCTCTAAAATATCCTCTTTCTTGGGCAAGAATTCGTGCAAGGGAGGATCAAGGGTGCGGATGGTTACTGGCCGACCATTCATCGCCTCGAAGATTCCTTTAAAATCGGCTTTCTGAAAAGGCAGAAGCTTATCCAAGGCAATTTGCCTGTCCTCCTTGGTTAGAGCCAGAATCATTTCTTGCACTATAGGTAGTCTTTCTTCTGCGAAGAACATATGTTCTGTTCGGCACAAACCGATACCCTCTGCCCCAAATTTCACTGCTGTAATGGCATCTCTGGGCAGGTCGGCATTAGTTCTCACTCCTAGCCTCCTGATTCCGTCTGCCCACCCCATAAACTCTCCAAATTCACCTGAAAGCTCCGGCTCAATAGTAGGCACTTCGCCTAATATCACTTCGCCGGTAGAGCCATTTAAGGTGATGATATCCCTCTCTCGAATTATCTGACCTTTTACTGTAAACTGTTTCCTCTGTTCGTTCACTCGAACCTCCTCACACCCAGCCACACAGCATTTTCCCATACCCCGAGCAACCACTGCGGCATGACTGGTCATTCCTCCACGCGCGGTTAATATCCCCTCAGCTACTTCCATGCCGTGAATGTCGTCCGGGTTAGTCTCCTGTCTAACTAAAACAACCTTCTCCTTGGCTTGATGCAGTTTTATCGCATCTTCCGCAGTGAAAATCACTTTACCTGAAGCTGCTCCGGGTGAAGCGGCTAACCCCTTGGCTATGACGTTGACCGGGGCACTCGGATCAATTCTGCGATGCAGGAGCTGGTTCAACTGTTCTGGCTCAATCCGGCTTAAAGCTTCCTTCTTATCAATCAACTTTTCTTTCACCATGTCCACCGCTATCTTAACAGCCGCATAGGTGGTTCTCTTTCCGGTTCGGGTCTGGAGCATATACAGTTTTCCTTCCTGCACCGTGAACTCAAAATCCTGCACATCCCTGTAATGCTTTTCCAATCTGGTGGTTATCTCTCGAAGCCGTTGATAGGCTTTTGGCATCTCCTTAGCCAGCTGGTCAATCGGCTTGGGAGTTCTAATGCCAGCCACCACATCTTCCCCCTGCGCATTGGTTAGATATTCTCCATAGAATTTGTTATCTCCAGTTGAGGGGTTACGAGTAAATCCCACGCCGGTACAGCTGTTTTCTCCCATATTCCCGAAGACCATTGCCTGAATATTGACTGCAGTGCCCAAATCCGCAGGGATACTATTAATGCGGCGATAAGTTATAGCCCGGGGGTTATTCCAGGATTTAAACACCGCATCTCGTGCCATCTGTAATTGCTTGACAGGATCCTGAGGAAAATCCTCACCGCTCTTGCTCTTGATTAATTTCTTGAAGCTGGCAATGATCTCCTTTAGGTCTTCAACTAGAAGTGAGGTATCCAATTTTACATCTTTCTTCTCTTTTTTCCTTTGGATTAGCTGCTCGAACTCCTTTTTATCTATGCCTAAAACCACATTTCCAAACATCTGAATAAAGCGGCGATAGCTATCGTAGGCGAACCTTTCATTTTTGGTCTTCTTGATTAGTCCCAAAACAGTTTTCTCATTCAAACCTAAGTTGAGAATAGTATCCATCATCCCCGGCATTGAAAATTTGGCACCAGACCGCACTGACAATAAAAGCGGGTCCTTGGGATCACCGAATTTTGCCCCCATACAGTTCTCTATTTTCTTAATGTGCTTTTTCATCTCCTCGTCAAATTGTTTTGGCAACTTCATCCTGTTCTTGTAGAAGAGACTACAAACCTCTGTGCTTATGGTAAATCCAGCTGGGACTGGCACTCCGATCCTGGTCATCTCAGCCAAACCAGCTCCCTTTCCTCCAAGTACATCCTTCATTTTGCCATTTCCGTCTGCCTTGCCCTCTCCAAAAAAGTAGAACTGTTTTTTGCTCCTGCCAAAAACCACTTTCTTCTTGGGAGAATCTCTCTTAGGAGACTTCTTCATCTATCCCTCCTTAGGTATTTTCGAAAAAACTTTCCCTAAATTATATTTATTCTCTTCGAAAAAGCAAGCAAATTCTCATTCCTTGAAAAAGCAGGGCAAAAACAGATCACCCCTCTGCTTTTAAAACAGAGGGGTGAGTTTACCAGTTAGTTAACCCTGAACTATAGCAAACGCATTAAACGTTGTTATATATTAGAGCAATATGCAATCTATTTTAAAATTCCCCTCCCTTCGACTTTGCTCAGGCCTTCGGCTCTGCACTTCGTCCTGAGCCTCAGTGTCGAAGGAAGGCTCAGGCTCGAAGAGATGGTGAGGACATTCGGCTGAGCGGTTCGACCGTCTTGAGCGGCTCACCGTCGAAGGACTCAGTCGAAGCCCATATCGAACCATCAAATCCCCCTTTTTCGAAGGGGGAGACCTCTTTTTTCCCCTCTTTGGAAAAGAGGCCCGCTTCGCCCGTCTCGCCGATGGCTCGCCGAGGCGGGCCGAATCGAGGCGAGGGCGAGGGGAGATTTATT
>DASWLN010000128.1:0-5490 GCA_036396115.1 Candidatus Zixiibacteriota bacterium | reverse complement strand
ATCTCGCAGGTTTTCTCTTTCCAGGCATTGGGCGGCAATCCTGCCTTATAACAGGTCTGCTCTAAAAATGTCTCCCTGTCCCATCCATATTCCGTTGCCACCTGCGGGAGAAGCAAGCCGGAATTGAACCCCTTTTTGATATAAATACCGTCCCTGCCAACTTCAATCTGGCTAATATCGGAGATTTTCTTGAGCGGGGTTAGTACTGATATCTCAATGTGCAAATCATTTAACTCCTCCTCTGATACCGGAGCAAATCTCGGGTCACTTAAAGCTGCCTCCTCCGCCATTTCCTCAATCGTGATATAAAGTGGCTTTATGGCTTGGATGTAACCTATGCATCCGCGCAGCTGTCCATTTTTCTCCAAGGTGACAAAAGCTCCTCTGTTCTCTTTTAGGATTTCTGAGGTGACCTTAAACTCCGGCGGCCTTTGACCTTTAACTCTGGCTTCGACGGTCTTACGGGCGATATTTAAAAGCACCTCTTCATCGCTCTGCGATAGCCCCATATCTACCCCTACTTTTTTGGATTTTTCTTCCTTTTCCTCTTGTGTGGGACCCTCTCCGCTTCTATAGATTACAGCTGACATATATCCCACCACGCTCGATTTATCACCCGTCACATCTCCGGAATTGGCATATTTCAAAACCTTTGCCTTGTCTGCTCCAAGCTTCTTTGCCGCAAGCATGGTTGCCACTATGGGACCTGCCCCACACGCTTCGCATTTCCCCTTGGAAACATCATCAAAAAGCCCTTGGGGGTCGAACGAATTAACATCGCCCACGACCACCTGGTCCAATTTCACTGCCTCGCTATAAGGATGAAAATGGGATAAGTCCGAGCTGGCAACAATCAAAGCCGGCTTATCTTTCAGTGCTTTGGATACCGCATCTCCCAGCTTCTCACAGGTTGAGTATTCCTGGTCTCCCATTATGATAGCCACCAACTTAAATTTGCCCAAAACTATCTGCAAAAAAGGCAGTTGCACTTCCAGAGAATGCTCTCCTCTTCCTCCGTAAAAAGAATGTCCCTTATCTGAAAGATAAACTGATTTATGGTAGCTGGCTATTTTTTTGGCAACTGCCTGGTCACACTCTATTTTCCCCAGAGGGGTTTCATAAAAAGCCCCATTATAAACTGAGGCGCCAGCAAAGGGGAAGATATGATTGGGAGCGATCATCACCACGGTCTCAAATTTCATACCCTCCAACATTTTGTAACCGTATGCTGCCACCTGTCCGGAATAGATATATCCGGCATGGGGAGAGATTATGGCTACAATTTCACCTCCAATTTCTTCCTTTTTCACTCTTTTGAAAAAATCAGCTATCATTTGAGAGAGGGCAACTGGATTAGCCGGATAAAATGCATCTGCCACAGCTGGTTTTCTTATTTCCTGTGTCATCTTATTATCCTCCGTTTGAGATGAGGAATTGCCGCAATTCGAAGCTACGCCCAACGAGATTACAAGTGCAATAATCAGTATCTTCTTCATTTTAATTTCCAGCATCGAATTAACTTTCTTTCTTTGAAAAATAGCGAAGAGAGAAAAGGCCTGTTTGTGTGCCTGGGAACCCCCTAAATCCCCCTTATCAGGGGGACTTGTTTTTCTTTTCCCCCCTGACAAGGGGGGATACAAAAGGGGGTTCTATTTTCTCCCCACTTCACTCTGTTTGTGCGGGAATTGTTATCAAGGCCCATGCCGGCGAATTCCCGCACGTGATATGGTTCGGGAAATCTCCCGCCAAGCGGGATCCTAGTGACAATTCCCGAACCAACAGAAAAATACCCTGATTCTTATAGTTTTTCGTAGGGGAGGGGCTTGTCCCCTCCCGTTGTTTAGTTGCTCTAATCGACTTTAGTCTTAGACTCTTACGGGAGCCCACGCGGTTCGACAAGCTCACCGTCCTGAGTCTTCGACCCTGAGCTCAGACCGAAGGGCGAAGTCGAAGGAAGGGGCTCCCCTACAGAATCCTAAGTCGCTCCTACAATAAATTAGACTGCTTCGTTACTACATTCCTCGCAATCAGACTATGTCGCAACACTTAAAAACACGCGGTTGTCATTCTGACCCCGCCTTGGCGGGGGAAGAATCTAATAGTTTCAGTGCGAATTCTGCATCTTGAGATAAGTTAGAAAATCGAGATTCTTCGGCTAACGCCTCAGAATGACATTAGAACACAGCCTCAATGACAGCTTCATTGTCGGGCTGTCCCACCTTGGCGGGACAGCCCGACCTACTTCTATATTATATCAGACTACTTGTCTTAATCACCTTTATTACAAAGTGCCTATTTCCTTCTTAAAAACCTCAGCTAACTTGGCGCCCCAATTATCCAGCGCTTTCAACTTTCCAAAGAAGAACCTCAATACCGGCGGCTCCTCGATGAATTTCAATCCACCAATCAGGTCGCGATGTTTGTAAAGCCAATTCAAACGGTCAACTGCATATTCTATCTGGGACATAGTGTAGACTCTTCGGGGAATGGCGATACGAGCTAACTCCAGATCGGAATAAACTTCATTCCCGTCTTTATCTCTATCCATAGAGATGGTGCCCCGCTCCATGGTCCTGACTCCAGAGGTGATGTAGATTGCCGCAGCCAATGCTCCGGCGGGATATTGAGATTGAGGCATATTGGGCAAGAATTTCTTCGCATCCAGATGGCAGGCTAATCCACCGGCTGGGGTAACCACGGGGATTTTGGTTTCAATCAATCTTTCAGCAAAATATTTCACAAACTCTGCTGCACTCCCCGCCACATTCATATCGGTCATCTCCCGGAGGCCCACAGCCATGGCTTCGATCTCTTTGGTTGACATTCCGCCATAGGTCAAGAACCCTTCGTACACCGGAAGCCAGGGTTTTATCATCTCAAAATACTTCTTGTGGTTGGTGGCGATAAACCCGCCTCTGACGCAGGTGCTCTTTCTGCCCGAAAGATAGAAGAGATCCACATAGCTCATCATTTCGTGGATTATCTCACCAATGGTCTTGTTCTCGTATCCTTTTTCCCTCTTCTTGATGAAATAGGCATTCTCCGAGATCAGGCTTCCATCATACACCAAAAAGATGCCATTCTCCGAGGCGATTTTCTTCACCTCTCTTAAATTCTCCATGGAAAAGGGTTGTCCTCCCAAGAGATTGGCGGTCGCTTCCATGCGCACGAAGGAGATCTTATCTCTTCCATACTTTTTTATGACATCCTTAAATTTCTGAAGGTCTAGATTTCCCTTAAATGGCTCAACGCTTTCAGTCTGCAAAGCCAAATCCCGATAAATCTCTAAAACCGTGCCACCAGCCAATTCAAAGTGGGCTTTGGTGGTGGTGAAATGATAGTTCATCGGGATAACATCACCCGCTTTGACAAAGACCTTGGCTATTAGGTGCTCCGCTGCTCTTCCTTGATGCACGGGCAACACATAGTCAAAGCCCAGAACATCCTTGATAGATGAAGCTAATCTATAAAAGCTCTCGCTTCCGGCATAAGCATCATCCGAAACCATCATAGCTGCCAGCTGGTTATCGCTCATAGCGTTGGTCCCGCTGTCGGTCAGCGAATCCATAAAAATATCTTTGGTGCGAAGCGAGAAGGTATTGTATCCCCCTTCTTCTATGGCCTTCAACCTCTGATCAATCGGCACCAGGTAGGTCTTCTGAACGATCCTCACCTTGTGCATCTCCATGGGAATCTCTTTCCCGTTGCTAAGCCTGACAAGCATTTAAACCTCCTTATTGGTTTGGGGTTTTAAAACCATTTGCCTTTACTTTTCCAAAGCTTTTTCCAAGATTTCATCCATAGTTGCGGCGAAAACGAATTTTACCTTTTCTTTTATCTCCTTGGGGATTTCCACCATATCTTTTCGATTGTCTTGGGGCAAAATCACTGTTTCGATTCCTGCCCGATAGGCGGCTAGAGTCTTTTCCTTTAGACCTCCGATGGGAAGCACATCCCCGCGCAAGGTTATCTCTCCGGTCATAGCCAATTTGGGCTTGACCTTTTGGTTAGTCAAAAGAGAAGCCAAGGCAGCTGCCATAGTTACCCCAGCTGAGGGGCCATCCTTGGGGATGGCGCCAGACGGAACATGAACATGAATGTCCAATCGATCATAGAAATTTTTGGGCAAACCCAATCTGTCACTTCGCGAACGGACGTAAGAGAGAGCTGTCTGGACTGATTCCTTCATCACCTCGCCCAAATTTCCGGTTAAGGTCAGAGATTTTCTGCCAGGCATCTTGGTGGCTTCGACGAAAAGAACCTCTCCTCCTACTTGTGTCCAGGCTAAACCAGGGACAACCCCCACCTTCGATCTCTTGAGAGTTTTCTCGCGGAAAAACTTAATCGGTCCAAGAAGCTTTTGCAGTTTATCTGGGGTGACTGTCACCTTCTTTTTATTGCCGGAAGCGACATGCTTTGCCACCTTACGGCAGATAGTGGCAATCTCTCTGTCCAGATTCCTCAAACCTGCCTCTTTAGTATAATCACCAATTATCCTCTTTATGGCACTATCCTGAAATCTGATGTATGCTTTGCTCAAGCCATGCTCATTCAGCTCTTTCGGTATCAGAAACTGTTTGGCAATCATCATTTTCTCCAGATCAGTATATCCCGGTAGCTCGATCACTTCCGTCCGGTCACGCAGTACCGGCGGAATTGGGTCGAGAATGTTAGCCGTGGTGATAAACATCACTTTGGACAGATCAAAAGGAACATCCAGATAATGGTCGGAGAAGCTAAAGTTCTGCTCTGGGTCCAGAACCTCCAAAAGGGCGGCAGACGGGTCTCCTCTGAAATCCTGACCGATCTTATCTATCTCATCCAACATGAAGATCGGGTTGTTGGAGCCGCATCTCTTGATTCCCTGAATTATCCTTCCGGGCAGAGCCCCAATATAGGTTCTCCTGTGTCCCCTTATCTCCGCTTCATCCCTCATTCCACCCAGAGAGATGCGATTGAATTTTCTTCCCAGGGCACGGGCAATGGACATACCCAGGGAGGTCTTACCAACACCTGGGGGACCAACAAAGCAAAGAATTGGACCCTTGAGGTTGGTTTTTAGTTTTCTCACTGCTAAATATTCCAATATCCTTTCCTTGACTTTTTCCAGGTTGTAGTGGTCCTCATCCAGAACTTTTCTGGCTTGCTTCAGGTCCAAACGGTCAGTCGTGCTTACGCTCCAAGGAAGACTAACCAACCAATCCAGATAAGTTCGGGACACAGTATATTCCGCGGCAGCTGGATTCATCTTGGATAATCTATCTAACTCCTTCTTAGCCTCATCTAAAGCCAACTCCGGCATCTTGGCCTGCTCTATCTTCTTGCTCAACTCATCTATCTCTGCGGTCTTCTCATCTATTTCTCCTAACTCCTTCTTTATGGCTTTGAGCTGCTCCCTCAAAACGAATTCCCTCTGCATCTTCCCCATCTCAGTTGCGGCCTGAGATTGAATCTTGCGGGAAAGCTCCAACACTTCAACTTCACGGTTAA
>DASWLN010000127.1:0-2973 GCA_036396115.1 Candidatus Zixiibacteriota bacterium | reverse complement strand
GCCAGTTATATTGTTAGGTTTAAAATTTAAACTCAAGGAAAAGAGATGAAGATAGTTACCTTAGAGGATGTAAAGAAGAACCCCAAGGTAGAGCTTCTTATCAAGAAGACGGACCAGGTATTGGAAGTTATCGGGTATACTGAGCATGGCCAAAGACACGCCAGTTTAGCCGCCAATATCGCCTATAACATTATGACCCATCTGGGCCGTCCGGAAAGGGAGGCGCATTTAGCTTCCATAGCCGCCTATTTACACGATATCGGGAACATCATAAACCGGGATTATCATGCTCAGACCGGGGCGATGATAGCTTATCAGACCTTATCCGAGATGAATATGTGCGAAGAGGATATAATGGAGATAGTCTCAGCTATCGGGAATCATGACGAGAAGGATGGCCAGCCGGTAAGCGGTATCTGTGCCGCGGTCATCTTGGCGGACAAATCGGATGTGCACCGCTCTCGGGTAAGGACTTTAGATATGATTGGCCAGGATATTCACGACAGGGTAAATTATGCAGCCAAAAGCTCCTTTCTGAGAGTGGATGCGGAAAAGAAGGTGATATCCCTGGAGATAACCATTGACACCTCTATTTCTCGGGTGATGGAATATTTTGAGATCTTCTTGTCACGCATGATGGTCTGCCGCAAAGCAGCTGAGTTTTTGAAGATGAAATTCGAACTTGAAATTAATGGAAATCGCCTGCTTTAACCCCTTCAATAGATGAAGAGAAAATTAACTTACAAGGCTTCCGGCGTTGATATCCGAGCCGGAGATTTAGCTGTCAAAAAAATAAAGAAACTGGCGCGCTCTACTTTCACTGCTGGTGTTTTGACGGATATAGGGCTTTTTGCCGGTTTTTTCTCTTTGGGTAAATACAAAATGAAAAAGCCAACCTTGGTTTCCAGCATCGATGGTGTGGGAACCAAACTCAAAGTGGCTTTTATGATGAACAAACACAATACAGTGGGAGAGGATTTGGTATCCCATTGTGTGAACGACATTCTGGTGCACGGGGCTAAACCACTTTTCTTTTTGGATTACATCGCTTGCGGGAAGCTCTCTCTGGGAGTAGTAAACGAGATAGTTAAGGGTTTAGCCACGGGTTGCAGGAAAAACGGATGCGCTCTTATTGGTGGAGAAACCGCAGAGATGCAGGACTTTTACAAAAAGGGTGAGTATGACCTGGCTGGATGTATAGTGGGTTTGGTTGAAAAAAATAGAATCATAAATGGAAGAAACATCAAGCCGACCGACCAAATCATAGGTCTGGGGTCTAATGGTCTTCATACCAATGGCTACTCTTTGGCTCGCAAAGTGATTTTTGGTTTGAAGAGAATGGAAGCAACTGACTATGTTCCGGAATTAAAGGACACGATTGGTAATCAGCTCTTGAAAACTCATAGATGTTATGCTAAGCCCATACATAGGATTTTGGAGAAGTATGAAATAAAAGGTATGGCGCATATAACCGGCGGCGGAATAGAAGGAAATCTGGTGAGGATATTGCCCCAAAACTGTAAGGCTCTAATTGACACCAAGAATTGGAAAGTGCCAGAACTCTTCAAGTTTATTCAGAAGTGGGGAAAAGTTGAAAAGAGTGAGATGTATAAAGTCTTCAATATGGGAATAGGATATGTTTTGGTGGTCTCAAAGAGAGATACGGATAAAATACTAAGCGAACTTGCAAGCATAAAAGAGAAAGGTTATTTAATTGGTGAGATGGTTAGAGGCAAGAAGGAAGTTGAATTGACGAACTATAATGCTATACCTACTAAACAAAGGTTGCATAATATAATCAAACGGTAAACCCATCTTGCCCTCCCTGGCCGGGCAGGCAAGATGGGCCAGGGGTCTAATTATAGCAAACGCATTAAATGTTGTTACATATTAGAGCAATATGCAATCTATTTTAAAATCCCCCTCCCTTCGACTTTGCTCAGGATGGTGAGTATATCGAACCATCAAATCCCCCTTTTTCAAAGGGGGAGACCTCTTTTCCCCCTCTTTGAAAAAGAGGCCCGCTTCGCCCGTCTCGCCGATGGCTCGCCGAGGCGGGCCGAATCGAGGCGAGGGCGAGGGGAGATTTATTGAACGTAAATTAATGCGTTTGTATTAGTTGACAAACTAAAGGAATGATATGCTTCTGCTTCTGATAATGGACGGCTATGGGATAAGAGAAGAAAAGAATGGAAATGCCATAGCCTTGGCTAAGAAACCGAATTTAGACAATATATTCTCGAACTTTCCTTATACCACACTAAGCGCTTCAGGATTGGATGTCGGCCTGCCCAAGGGATTGATGGGTAATAGTGAGGTTGGACATTTGAATATCGGTGCAGGCAGGATAGTCTATCAGGAGATAACCCGAATAGATAAAGCTATCGAGGATGGTTCATTCTTTAAGAACCAAGCTTTTCTTGAAGCAATTGATATAGCCAAGAAAAACAATTCCAAGCTTCATCTTTTAGGTTTGGTTTCGGATGGCTGCGTGCATAGTTCTCCGGAGCATCTTTATGCCCTGTTAAGACTGATGAAAACTAATGACCTCAAAAAAGTTTATATCCAAGCTTTCCTGGATGGAAGGGATACCTCGCCTACCAACGGGGTAAAATATATCAAGGAGTTACAAGACAAGCTGGACGAGTATAAAGTAGGGAAAATAGCCACCATCTCTGGAAGATATTACGCTATGGACCGGGATAAGAGGTGGGAGAGGATAGAGAGGGCCTATCGAGCCATGGTTTTTGGCGAAGGCGTAAAGAATGACGACCCAATTCTGGCTATAAAGGAATCCTATGCCAAGAAGGTGACAGATGAATTTGTTGAGCCGACAATCATAGACCCCAGTGGAATTATCCAGAAAGGTGATGTTGCTATATTCTCCAATTTCAGGGCGGATAGAGCCAGACAATTGTCTTGGGCTTTGACTGATAGTGATTTCGACGAGTTTCCTAGACCTGATAATCTGAC
>DASWLN010000126.1:0-8373 GCA_036396115.1 Candidatus Zixiibacteriota bacterium | reverse complement strand
TTATTCATTTTCTTGTCTTGATAGGTCTGTCCTAAGTAGTAATGAGCATCAATTGCTTTCGGATTAAGTTCAATCGCCCTGCTTAAGTTCTCTAATGCCTTGTCCAATTGCCTTAACAGATAGTAAGCCTTGCCCAGATTGAAATAGACTGAACCGTTTTTCTTATTATGCTTTAGATATTCCTCGTAGCTGATTACCGCTTCTCCCAACCTCTGGGCGAGCATATAGAGGTTACCCAGGTTAGCATAAGCTTCGTAATAGGTTGAATCTAAAAGAACTGCTTTCTTGAATTCCTCTGCTGCCAGATTGAAATCCATCTGCTTAAAATAGCATTGCCCTAAAGAGAAATGGCATTCTGCCATGGTTGAATCTAACTCAGTGGCTTTCTTGTATTCTATTGCAGCTATGCTATAGACCTGCTTCTTGAAGTTGGCATCTGCTAAATTCTTATGATATGCCGCGATCTTGTTGTCAATGGATATAGCTGAGCGGAAACTAAAGTCTGCCTCGTTCAATAACCCCTTTGCCACTTGAGTCAGACCCAAAGCATTAAAGAATTCAGCTCTGTTCTTGCCGGTCTTAAGTCCGGCATCGAACATCTCCTGGGCTTGGTCATACGTTTTCTTGTGGTAATATGCATATCCCAATTCATACAGCACATCTGGGTCTTTTGACTTTCGCTCCAGAATCAATTTGTATTCAGCTAAGGCTTGGTCCAAATCCCCTTTTCGATGGTAGGCATTCCCAAGATAGAAATGTGCATCCAAATCGTTCGGTTTGTCCTGCAGGTATTGTTTTGAAAGTTCGATGGCTTTGTTGTAGTCGCCCTTATTATATGCTTCTTTTACTGAATCTAACAAACCCTGCGCAAGGGCTAAGCTGAAGGCTATCACTAATAACGTTAGAAGAAGAATAGTCTTAGAAATGAAGTTTTTTCGACTTGTGATAGGTTTCATCCGAACCACCTTGAATTTCCTGAAATGGAAACTTTAAAATTTGTTACAAATTTTAAAGTTTCCATTATATGAATTTTTAAAATACCAAATTTAACAACTCTGTCAAGCTTTTTTTATCAAATACTAACTTTTGCTTCCTCTATTCATCACTACTAACCTTACTGCAATGTAGGAAACTATTATCAGAAAAATAATGAACCGAAACTTCGTTTGAACCGAAAAAACACCCGCCAAAATCAACCCACCCAAACCCAACAAGATTACCATAATGCAATAGCTGACTATTTTTTCCAATTTGGATGCGGAACGATTCAACTTTTCCCTTCCTTGATATTGAGACTCCATATAATTAGGTGAACAAATTCTGTGCCGAAATCAACCTTTTAGCCCTTTTTTTGATAGTTATAATACCTTATTAGACAATAACTTAGTGACTTGCTATTCTACCCTATCTTTCACTTACCCGTATAACCGCAAAAGATTGCGACCTAAAGCACAAAATCTGTGGGTTTATGCCCAAAAACAGTTCATACTTAACAACTTACGCGGTTCGCAAAAATTTGCGACTTCTCAATAGAAACTACGAGTATTTTGTCGACTTATTTGCAGTTATATTACTGTTTTTCTGATATTCCAATTGTCATTGCGAGCCCCTAGGGCGAAGCAATCTCGATTTTACTACAAGATTGCTTCGTCGTTCCGATTTCATCGGCACTCCTCGCAATGACACGTAACTTCTAATATCTATAATTCCTTCATCCCAAAATTCATCCGCACCAACTCCTTTGTCTTCACTAAATCCCCCATCATAACTCTATCATCACCCAATTCTGGAACCATTCTTCTAATTGCATTATGTACTTTTTGCAGAATTGGGCTGGGCTTGAGTGGTTTTCTAAGATCTATTCCTTGGCCAGCTACAAGAAATTCGACGGATAATATATCCTCAACGTTGTTTATTATTTCTCTCGCCTTGCGTGCGGAGATTGTTCCCATGCTTACATGGTCTTCCTGATTGATTGAGGTTGGGATGGAATCAACGCTGGCAGGGTGGGATAAGATTTTATTTTCGGAAACCAATGCTGCAGCTGCGGTCTGGGCTATCATAAAGCCGGAATTCAGTCCCGGCCTCCTGGTCAGAAAGCTGGGCAGGCCACTTATGGATGGGTCCAACATAGCAAAAACTCTCCGCTCGGCAATATTTCCCAATTCGGACATCGCTATTCCTAAAAAATCCATGGCTAAAGCTACTGGCTCACCATGAAAATTCCCACCGGATATGACTTTGTCTTCATTGGCAAAAACAAGCGGATTGTCTGTGGCTGAATTGGCTTCTATTTCCAGCACCTGACGAACATATTTTAGGGTATCTCTCACTGCTCCGTGAACTTGGGGCATACATCTGAAACTGTAGGGGTCTTGAATTTTGGGACAAGCTTTATGAAACTCCCTGATTTGGCTATTTTTCATCAATCTATTTAGATGAATTGCAACTTCCCTTTGTCCTTTATGTCGCCTTGTGTTTTGTAAATCCAAATCAAAAGGGACTGGGCTTCCCAAAATCGCATCTAAACTCATCGCCCCTGAAACATCTGACAAGTTGGCTAATCTTTCAGCTTTGAGCAGATTCAGAATAGCGATTGCAGTCATAACCTGGGTTCCGTTCACTAAAGCCAATCCTTCCTTGGCTAACAATTTAATTGGCTTTATACCTGCCTTCTGCAAAGCTAAACGACCATCCATAACTCTATCTTTGTAAAATGCCCAACCTTGCCCAATCAATACCAAACCGATAAAAGCCAGAGGTGCCAAATCCCCGGATGCTCCAACTGAGCCTTTTTCTGGAATTACGGGATGAACTTTCTTATTGAGCATGTCAACCAATCTCTGCACCAATTCCAATCTTGCCCCGGAATAACCTTTGGCTAATACATTTGCCCGTAGAAGCATCATTGCTCTAACTTCCGCTTCGGAAAACACAGGTCCAAATCCTATGGCATGGCCTTTGATTAGATTCTCCTGTAACTTCCCGATGTCCTCTTTATCTATCATCATCTGGCATAATTTGCCAAAACCGGTATTGATGCCATAAACTCTTTTCCCGCTTTCCAAAACCTGTTCCACATATCTTCTGCATTTAGCTATTTTCTTCTTGGCAGAAGGAGATATTTTAACCTGCGTCCCTTTTAGTGCAACTTCCTCCACCTGCTCCAGCGTCAATTTTTCACCGTCGATAAAAATTGTTTTCATTTTCTTCTCCACATTTTAAAATTCACTTCTCCTACCAGACTCTATTACGAGGCTCCTCCTTTTCCACGCTATTGTCATTCCCGCGAAGGCGGGAATCCAGATTTCTCACCCTAAAATACAAAATGGATTCCTGCTTGCGCAGGAATGACACCTGAAATCAAATTCCGTGCCCCGCCAAGTCCCCCCTGGCCATTGGGTCAAGCGGGGAGAAACGGGCACAGGCTGACTTGGCGGAATCCCCTGTCAGGTCAGGGCAGGCCGATCGAGAATTGTCATTCTGAGCCCGTAAGGGCGAAGAATCTCGCTTCCCAACCAGCATAAAACTAAGATTCTTCACTCCGCTTCGCTCCGTTCAGAATGACACAATTGGAGTTCTCGGTCACCTTCAGGGGGGACCTGACAGACACAGAAAGTTATGCAATTTACTTGCCTTGCACTTCCTCAATAATCTTTTTCCGTTCATCATCTATCTTCTTGACCAAATCGCCAAGATCCAAATCATGTAGAAGATTATATTCCTTTGCAACCTTATCTAACGCTTCTTGTAAGACCATTATCATCTTATGAAGAGAATCCCAGTATGTCCCAGTAAGAGGATTCTCCTGAATATCAAATATTTTTAGTATTGCAAAATCCTGAAATAAATCTAAGGCCTTACGAACATTTTTCTCCATATAAATAGATTTCTTAAAGTACCATTCGCCCTTATACTCTTTAAAGAGTTTAAGACAATTGTCCCTTGCCTCTTTTCTCGATTCCTCGCTCGGTTTTTCCAGATATCCGTCCACAGCTGAATTTATTTTATACAACCATTCCTGCGTCTCCTGAAGCGTCTCCACAGCATTTTTGGCAAAGGTCTCTTTAATCCTAAGATCCATTTTCCTCTTCTCCACAAAATAATCTATAACTCCTTTTATTACATATCCCAAACCAGCAGCTAAAACGCCATAGAGAACATACAACAAATTCATATACCTCCCTTTTAATTTACTTCCCCAAATTGAACACCACCATTTTCATATCCGTCATTTCCTCAATTGCGTATTTCAACCCTTCCCTTCCAATGCCACTCTCTTTGACCCCACCATAAGGCATCTGATCTGCACGATAGGTGGGAACATCATTTATTATCACTCCGCCGACTTTGATTTTATTTATGGCTTCAAATGCTTTTTCAATTTCCGCAGTGAAAATCCCTGCTTGCAACCCATAAATTGAATCGTCCACCATACGCACCGCATCCGAGAAATCTTCAAATTCAATTATTGAAACTATGGGAGCGAATGCTTCTAAACGCATAACTTTCATTTCCGGCTTGACATTTGTTAAAACCGTAGGATAATAGAAATTCTTTTCTCTCTTTCCGCCGATGAGTATCTTAGCACCGTTTTTCACTGCCTCGTTGACCCATTCTTCAGTTCTTACAGCATCTTCTTCAGTTATCATTGGACCGACATCTGTATCCTCTTTTAGCGGGTCTCCTATTTTCAACTTCCTGGTCATATCCAAAAATCTTTGGGTGAATTCGGAAATAACTTTTTTGTGAACATACATTCTCTGCACAGAAATACAGACCTGCCCGGCATAGGAAAAACTGCCAAAAACGCAACGGTGTACTGCTGAATTTAAGTCAGCTGATTGGTCAATTATGACGGCTGAATTCGACCCTAATTCCAAAGTTACTTTTTTCAAGCCCGATTTTTCCTTTATCCTTCTTCCCACTGGAGGACTGCCAGTAAAGGTTATCATGGATAAACGTTCATCTTGTATTAACCATTCTCCAACCGTACTGCCTGAGCCGATAATTACGTTCAATGCACCATCTGGCAACCCTGCTTCCATCATTATCTCACCTAATTTGAGGGAGGTAAGAGGAGTTAAGGAAGCTGGCTTTAAAATCACTGAATTTCCTGCAGCAATGGCTGGTGCAACTTTATGGGCAACTAAATTCAGAGGATAGTTAAAGGGTGAAATGGCTCCGATCATTCCTACCGGGAAACGCAGGATAAAACCGATTCTCTTTTCTCCTCCGGGTATGGCATCCATAGGCACAGTTTGGCTATGAATATTTTTGGCTTCTTCCGAAGCGAACTTGAAAGTACCAATCCCTCTTTCCACTTCCATCAATGAATGTTTCCATGCTTTGCCCGCTTCAACCGCAATAAGCTCGGTCAATTCCTTTTTATTTGTTTCTAAAAGCTCAGATGTAGTTTGTAATATTTTTGACCTTTGGTAAGCAGGCATACTTGACATTAACTCTAAGCCCTTTTGTGCGGACTTAACTGTTTCTTCATAAAGCTCTTTATTTGCTAACGCAACAGTTGCCACTACTTGATGATTATATTTATTGGTTACTTCTATCTTTTTATCACTGTCCACCCATTTTCCACCAATTAGCATCCTGTAATTCTTAACCATTTTTCTTCTCCCTCTTTAGTCTGCTTGTCATTTCTGCCCCTGCTTCCGCAGGGGTAAACTCCAGCAGGAATCCATTCAATTTGCGATAGAAAAATCAAAATATGGATTCCCGCCTGCCTAGCGGCTCGCCTCACGGCGAAGCCGTGGGCAAGGCCGCTGGTCTTCACGGGAATGACACACAATCATTTTGCAGGCGACCCAAATGGGTCGCCTGCATTATTTATAAACTAAATCCTCACTCCTTCAACTTCACTACGGTCACTCCACTTCCACCCTCGTTCCAATTGCCCAGCCTGAAACTATCCACGCGGGGGTGCCTCCTTAAAAAAAGATTAATTCTTTTACGCAAGGCTCCTGTTCCTTTGCCGTGTATGATTGAAAGCGTGTTTAGATTTGAAACATATGCCCTATCCAGGCATTTGTCAACTACCTCCACTGCCTCATCTCCATACAGGCCTCTTAAATCAACTTCCAAAGATGCCCCTTGTGCTTCCGAACTACTGATACTTCCAGATTGAACTGGTTTTTCCTTTGCCGTTTCCACCTTACTTATTTCTTCTCGACCCACAGTGTAGGTGAAATTCGCAGCACGGACTCTTACCTGATCCCCTTGCTTGGATATAACCTCTCCTTGGACTTTGAGAGAATCAATCCAGACTACATCTCCCTTTTCTATGTTTTGCTCTTCTGTCTTTTTGTCTTTTGAAATCTTCAGCTTGTCTTTTATTTCCTTTTCTGTCTTATCAATGAACTGGTGGGTTTTCTTAACCAATTCTTTATCTGCCTGCGTGCTTCTTATCTGGGCTACCAACCTTTCCAGCTCGATTTTGGTTTGGTCAACTAACCTTCTGGCTTCTTCTAAGGATTTTCTTTCTAATTCTTTCTCCTTTAATTCTATTTTTCTAAGTTTGTCCTGATACAGATTCAAGAGCTCATCTGATATTTTTTTCTGCTCCTCTAAAGTTCTTCTATCCTGGTTGACTCTTTTCAAATCCTTCTCCAGACTCTCTAGGAGCAAGCTCAAATCTCTTTCCTGGGTTCCCACTAGCTCACTGGCTTTATCCAAGACATCTTTGGGCATGCCCAATCTCTGTGCAACCTCAATGGCATAACTTGAGCCGGGCAAACCCGGGCGAAAATTATAAGTCGGCTTGAAAGTCTCTCTATCAAATTCAAGTGAGGCGTTGCGCATCTGTGGATGATTCTGGGGCAGGAGCTTGAGTATACCGTAGTGAGTGGTTATGACTGTCTTGGCATTTCTTGCGGAGAGATTAATCAAAACTGCCTCTGCTAAAGCAACCCCCTCCTTAGGATCGGTCCCAGCTCCAAGCTCATCCAGCAAGACTAAAGTGTTAGTATCCGAATCGCTGACCGCTTTGATTACCCGACTTATGTGCGAGGAGAAGGTTGAAATGGACATCTCGATGGATTGTTCATCTCCAATATCTGCGTATATTTTATCGAATATAGCTATCTGAGAGGTATCCTCAACCGGTATATGCATACCTGCCTGAGCCATTAAAGTAAGAAGTCCAATTGTTTTCAAAGCAACGGTCTTGCCACCCGTATTGGGACCAGTGATAATCAAAGTGTTGAAATCCTCACCCAATTCTAAGTCAAGCGGGACTATCATCTCTCTGATCTTCTTCTCCAGCAAAGGGTGACGCGCCTTAATCAGATTTACAAAACCCTTTGTATTCAGTCTGGGAGCATTGGCTTTGAATTCGATTGAAAAACGCGCCTTCCCATGAATAAAATCTATTAACTGCAGTGTCTCGACTATTTGTTTTATCTCTTCTAAATCCTGACGTATGAGATTTGAAATCCCCAGAAGTATCTTTTCTATCTCCCTCTTCTCTTCCAGATCCAACTCTCTTAATTCATTATTTAGCTCAACCACGCTAAAGGGCTCCACAAAGAAAGTTGCACCACTGCTCGAACGGTCATGCACGATTCCCTTACTGCGACTGAATTCCTCCGTCTCCATGGGAATCACATACCGGCCTTCGCGAATGGTTATGATATCTTCCTGTTTGGAAGTTTTACTGCGTTTGGAATCGAGCAGGGAACGCAATTTATCTAGAATTTTATTTCGAGTGGAGCTTTTACGTTGCCTGATCTGGCGAAGTTCTTTTGATGCTGTATCCTTAATCTGAGCTGAAGAATCAACTACCTTTTCTATGACACCAATCAGCTCATCTTCTGGCTTCATCTCGGAGAGAATATCCCACAATGTCTGGTATTTTCTTTTCTTGGGTTCCAGAAAGGAAAAAACTGACTTGGAGATGATTAAAGTTTCGGCTAAGTCCAGAAGCTCTTTCGGTTCCAGAAAAGTTCCACTGGACTGGAGCTTATTCAGATAAGGCCTTATATCCTTTACGCTGTTTAGGGGGAATCTTTCTTCAAATAACAAAACTTCCTTGAGCTCACTCGCGGCTTTCAGCTTCTCCTGGATGAGCTTCTCATCCACTAGTGGCAACATTTCCTGACACATTTCCTTGCCTAACGAAGATAGGCAGAAAGTGGACACTAAATCCCTTACTTTGTCGAATTCTAATACCTTGAAGGTATGCTCATCCATATGAAGGGGCGAAATTTGAAGAAGAGAGTGGTCAAGATAAGACTTTGACTTCAGATAATGGCATTATGGTCCAAAATATTCTTCCATCTGTTGGATTATTCTCTGAGTCCTTTCGCTAGTCCGCGAATACCTTTCCTCCCTAAAAGGATACTCGCTGGACTGCTTTTG
>DASWLN010000125.1:0-1526 GCA_036396115.1 Candidatus Zixiibacteriota bacterium | reverse complement strand
GGATATGGCACCAAAGCCAAGACCATCCTAGGTAAGTTACGCGTGGCAGATCCTAGCAGTCAAGTGGTAAAAGATTTACTGGTAGATTTGGGTGAGAAGGTATCCGAGGAAAAACGCAAAGCAATGGAGAAAATCGAGGACCCGATAGTCAAAACATTTGAAGGGGAAGTTGATCTGAATGAGGCCCTAGATTATCTCAAAACTTTTCCTAAAGTCTTTGGCGCTGCCATAGTGGGATTGGATGGTCTGATCTTGGAGGAGAGATTTCGTATCGACTTAGAAAAGGATGTGTTGGGGGCAATAAGCGCTAATCTTTTTGATGTGGTGCAGTCCGGATTGGCTGAAATAAATCTTAGAGGATTAGAGCAGGTCGTGGTTGAATCAGGAAATTGGCAATTGTGGACAGTTCGTCTGGAAGGCAAGTTGCTAATCATATGTTGTTCAGAGGAAGTCAATGTTGGTTCCCTTAGAATGAAAGTAAGAGAGCTGTTAGACCACTTAACCTTGAAACCAAAGGAAAGTTAAATTGAGGCCAGACCAAAGAAAAGAAATGGGAATAGTAATTCTTTTTTCTTTGATCATCGTCTTAGTCCCTTTGATAGTTTATGGACTATCTCCGGAGAAGTTTTTCTTCTCCATCTTAACGGGAAGAGTATATGCGCTTTTCCTGTTTGAGTTCATGTGGTACAGCATCCTGCTCTTGATTATGTTACGTTTAGCTTCTGCCTTCATAGTCTTTGTTGAGGTTTTAGCGTGTATGGTTTATCGCTTATGTTTGGGAGTGGCATTCGGTTTGCTAATTATGGTCGGAGGAGGGGTCGGTCTGCAGATGGCACTCGACAAAGGAATATGGGCTTATACTCCAGTTGTGCTCATTCATATAATCTCCACCCCGTTTGTCCTGAAAGGGTTTTTCAATCAAATGGTGCTGTGGGATATGCGCAAGAAAAAGATACTTCGCCAAATTTCCGAACAAGATATCCCTGTGGCGAAGCCACCAGAAAGCAGAGATGCCGCAGTTGAACCTTTGAGTGAGGCCAGGGAAATGGACTGGACATCTCCTCTCCGTTACGTAAAGGAGTATAGCGGGGTAGAAGGTGTATTCTTGGTGGATAATGAGGGTTTGATAGTTGCCAGGGCAACAGGCAAACAGATAGATGATGAAAGGCTGGCTCCATTCATGCTCGGATTGGAGGAAGCAAATAACCAGGCCTTGAGAAAATTAAATGAAAAGAAGCTCAACCGAGTTGAACTCTATACTTCGAGTCGCTGGATAAACTTGACTCGGATATTCAATCTCATCCTGGTAACTGTAGCCAATCGTTACACCGATGACTTACTGAATGTGCGTATCATTCAGGCGGCGGAGATGATAAGAAAATATATGAGGAAAAGATATACTCAAGAGGTACTAACAGAGGCGGAGGATAAAAATGTATAAGGTCTTAGAGGAGTTGAACAAAACTACGGGGATAACAGGCAGCATGATAGTTGGCTCAGATGGGATAGTTATCGCGGCCGACTTG
>DASWLN010000124.1:0-13614 GCA_036396115.1 Candidatus Zixiibacteriota bacterium | reverse complement strand
CGCGAGTTGGTATAACCAAGTCTTTAAATACTCCAAACAAACTTCTGGAATAAGCATTAGTAGCCAAGACCACCATTTGCGCCAGGAAAGTTCTGTGGTTGGTTCTTATCTTTACCTTTGAATTCTCCACCATCTCCAAATCTATTACCTCGTGCTCCTCAAAAATGTTAGTATCGGATTTGATGATAGCCCTGATTCCTTCAATCAATCTAACTGGATTTAAAGCTCCGTCCTTGGGGCTAAAGCAGGCGTTGTGGAATCTCTGGCTTTTCAGAAGTTGATTTATCTTTCTCTCATCTATCAGTTCAACTTCAAATCCATCTTGATTCAATAACTCAACTGTTTCTTTTATTTCCTTTGACTCTACCTCCGAACAAGCCAGAAGATAAGAGCCGCACTTTTGGTATTCACATTCCAGTTTGTTTCTCTCGATTATCTCTTCCCTTAGAAGCCGGTGATTATCCAAGCTCAATTGCCAGATTTGCTTTGACTTAGCTTTTCCCAGATGCTCTCTGGAGCGATTGTAATGCTCCGCCAAGCCAGCAATCAGAAATCCAGCATTCCTGCCGGAAGCGGCTGAAGCCAGACGACTCTTCTCCAGCAAAATAACCTTAATATCTTTATGCTTGCTCAGCCAGTAGAGCAAAGAGGCTCCCATTATACCACCACCAATTATGGCGATATCCGCCTCAATTGGTGGATTTTGCTTGCTTTGGTCAAGCCAATAAGGAACGGTCATTTTTTTATATGCCTGTAAATGAAGAGTGCGATGGCTACCAAAAACAATATAGCTATTAGGAGGTCCGCTCTTTGAAAATATATTTTTATCTTATCCCAATTTTCACCCAGGATTTTTCCAATATAAGCTAAGGCAAAACACCAGGGGAGCGAACCTACGAAAGTGTAAATCGCAAACCGGGTGAAGTTCATCCTGGCAATACCAGCCGGAAGAGAGATGAAGGTTCGTATTATCGGCAAAAGACGGGAGAAAAATATGGCCCAATCTCCATATTTAGAAAACCATCTATCAGCTGTGTCCAAATCCTTATGGGAAATCAAAATATACTTGCCGTATCTTGACAGAAATGGTCTGCCTCCCCATACGCCCACCCAATAAGCCACAGTTGAACCAACCAGACATCCCAAAGCCCCTGCCAAGGAGACCATCCATAAATTAAATCTTCCAGTTGTGACCAGATACCCGGAAAAGGGCATAATTATCTCGCTGGGCAGGGGAATGCAAGCACTCTCTATGGTCATAGCCAGAATAATGCCCCAATACCCAGCATAAGAGATTAAGTGTATTATCCACTGGGCAATTGGAGCCAGTATAGTTTCTATCAAAAATATCCTCTATTTTTTTGGCAGTTTAGTGACTCTTATCTTGCTTAGACGGTGGGTGCTCTTTTCGAAGATGATAAATTTTAGATTCCCTATCTCTATCTCCTCATCCAGAGCTGGAATTCTTCCCAAGTGATGAGTCAAATAGTCCCCGACGGAACCGAACTTATCCTGCGGCAGTTTCGTTTCAAATTTCTTATTAAAATCCTCCAGACTTGTTCTGACGGAAATGATGGCTGAGCCATCAGACAACATCTGAATCAGCTCAGCTTCTTGATCATACTCATCCCTTATTTCTCCAACTATCTCCTCTAATATATCCTCCAGAGTTATCAGTCCTGCTGTGCCTCCGAATTTGTCCTGAACGATAGCTATGTGAATTTTCTTGGCTTGGAATTCCTTTAGAAGCTGAGTGATTTTTCTGGAATCAGGAACAAAATACGGTTCTCGAATAATATCGTTCAAGATTATCAGCTGGTTATTCTGCAGGATATTGATTACATCTTTAACATAGATTATACCCACTACATTATCAAGGTTGTTCTTATAGACAGGAATCCGGGAATATCCCTTTTCCAATATTGTTTGGATGACCTTCTCTTGGGGCGTATCGATATCTAATGCCGCAATCTCATTGCGAGGGGTCATAGCGGTGCGCACGTATGTATCGGTGAATTCAAAAACTCGGTGAATCAGCTCCTCTTCGGTCGGCTCGAAGACACCTTTTTCTTTCCCTTCGCTGATGATGTATTTTATCTCTTCCTCTCCGATAAAGGATCTCTCAATTAGAGTCTTTCCAATCAGCAGGTGGGTGACCAGCCGACTGGAGGCACTAAGCAGTTTCACTATCAAAAAAGATAGACGGGAAAGCAGATAAATTGGTTTGGCCACCTTGGTGGCTATTTTTTCGGAATAACTTAGGGCGAAATATTTGGGCACCAATTCACCTAGAACCAAAGAAAAATAGGCGATTAAGATAACCACGACTCCAATCGCCACAGGTTCGCTACCTTTCTGGGTAATTGATAGGGGGATTTTTTGAATTAAGGGTCTAATCAAATCCACGAGTTCGGCTCCACCAACCACCGCTGCTAAAGTCCCTATTAGGGTTATTCCGATCTGGATAGTGGCAAGAAAGCGGTAAGGTTCATCTTGTAGTTTTTTTATTAGCTTAGCATTCTTACGTCCCTGATCGATAAGCTGTCTGACCTTGCTGCGACGTAGAGAGATTAGGGCTATTTCCGCCGAGACAAAGAAGCCGTTAGCCACAATCAGAACCAAAATCAGAATTATCTCTATCCAAGAGCTAAGCATATTTTATGAAACATGTGTCAGAATACCCCCGTAGGGGGATAAATGACATTTCTATAGGTTCCCTCTCCCCCAAGGGGAGAGGGTTAGAGCCTGCCCTAAAGCGAAGCGAAGGGGTGAGGGGGATAGCGAAGATGATTCTCACCCTCTCTCCGCCTTTGGCGAGATTTTCAACTTAGTCCTCCCCCTCAAGGGGGAGGAGGTGTTTTGAATGCCCCGCTCTTTGGGCGGGAAAGGTCATTTTTTCCGCAAGACATATTTCTTGATAAGCGTTCCAAACTTTTCAAAAGCAACAAATTGCCTTTTCTGGACCAGTCCTAAAATCAGTTCAAGGGCTATCCACACGAAATATATAACGGTTATCTCTTCTCTTATGCTCGGATAAATGAATTGCGAGAACCATAACACGAAAAGGGTCAGGGCTTCATACCAATGGAATTTCATATTAGCCAAAAGCAAAAACCCCAAGGTCGATTGAGCGATAGTCAAAAGTATTTCCAGACGCTGATGCTGGTCAAAATGGACGGTTGAGATTCCACCGGCGCTTAAACTATAGACAATAGGTATCATCGCCACCAGCACAGTCCATTGGTTGATATTGGAGGAGACCATATTCATCAAAGCCATAGGTGCCTTTTTGCCGGTTCGAGCCCAATTGAATGCGCTTAATTTTTCAGGAAATTCCGATAAGAACGGTGCCACCCACTGCACAAAAACAAAATCCGAGATTCCAAAGACGACGGCTAAACCAAGCATGCTATGCAAGAATGGTTCAGCTGTGAAGTAGAGGATTACCCCTCCAAACAGAAATAGACCGAAAACTGCAGCATATCTACCTGCTGGTCTGAATGACATCACTTTCCTTGCGACGTAGCAAGCGTCCTGGAGTTTCTCTTCATTCTGAGGAGGAATCTTTTTTAAGATATATAGATAGGCAAGATAGATAGAGGTTAATATCACTGAATCGAAAAGACCTAAAGTCCCCTTGAGATAGATTATCACGAAATAGATTAAAGGCAAGAGCAATCCCATCACTTCGACTGAATGCTCATCCTCCAATTGTATGGGAGAAAATCTCTTAGCTGAGAGATGTTTTTTTCCAAGGAAAGCGCGGGAAAAATATATCATGGGCCAACCCAAACCAACCAGAAGCCTTAAGGAGCCAGTGAAATTAGCAGTAATTAAATGTATTTTGGCAATGTCTTTGCCCGCTTCCCAGGCAATAGCCGCCTCAACTGCGAATTCGGGCAGGGTCTGAAGCCAAGCCAGAAGAGCTAAAGCTAATCCCTGTGAAACTAGAAATTGAGCAGTCTCGGCCGCCCAAGCAATAACGAAGGCAGAGAAAATCAGAGAGGGAAAGGTCCAGATAGCAGAAATCGCCTTGCCGGTAATGGCACTGAAAGAGATGAGAATCAGTTTGAATTTGGATAACATATTTCTACCCTAAGTTAGTTTTTTTGGGTGAAATGTCAACCTCAAATCACCTAATTGTGGGATATTGGAATATGGCTGCTGCCTGTTGAGCTAATTGGATGAAAGGTTGAGGATAGATTCCGCAGATTAAGACACCCAGGATGGAGATGATTATGGCGATTTTCAGACTCGGACTTATCTTTAGTTTGCTTTGCTCAGGAGAGGCACGAAAATACATTTCTCTTATCACCCCGGCATAATAATACAGGGATATCACGCTGGTCAAGATGGCGATGACCACTAACCAGATATACCCTCTTTCAATTGCCGCAGAGAAAAGATAATATTTTCCAACAAAGCCTGCTAAAGGTGGAATCCCGACCAAAGAGAGCATGAAAATCGACATGAAGATAGCTAATGACGGAGAGCGCTTAGATAGCCCGGCGTAGTCGGGGATATTGTCGCTGGAAGTGGAATTGCTGAAGGCGATAGCCACAATGAAAGCTCCGAGATTGGCAAACAGATAAGCCAAGACATAAAATCCTACCGAGGCTATCCCTCTGGCTGAGGCAGCCACTATTCCAATTAAGATATATCCCACCTGAGCGATACTGGAATAAGCTAACATCCTTTTTATATTGGTCTGTAGAAGCGCAACGATATTTCCCAGAATCATGCTGAAGGCTGCCAGAACTGCAACCAGAGTAATCCAGTCCACCGTCCTTATCTGTAAGAGCAGGAAATATTGATGGAAGAATATTCGAATGAAAGCAACCAAGCCAGCGGCTTTGGAGGCGACAGATAGATAAGCAGCAATTGGAGTTGGTGCACCCTCATAAACATCCGGCGCCCACATATGAAAAGGCACCAGAGCTAACTTGAAGCCGAGACCGGCAGTCAAGAATATTAGAGCCAGAGCTAAAGCCGGGTCGAAAACATCAGTCCTGAGAAAGAGGGCTGTCAGGGTGGAAGGAATAAGATTGAGCGAGGTAGTGCCAGTCAATCCATAAATCAAGCTTATTCCATAAAGGAGCATAGCGGAGGAAATGGCGCCTAAGATCAGGTATTTCAATCCAGCCTCTGACGATTTGTAGTTATCTTTGAGATAAGCCGTCAGGATAAAAAGAGGGATAGTTGTTAGCTCCAAAGAGACATACAAAAACAGAAATTCGTTGGCTGAGGACAAAAGCATCATCCCCACTGTGGAGAGAAGGATTAGCGAGAAATATTCTCCTCGATTGTATTTGACATTCTTGAGATAATCAATAGAAGATAGAACAGCCAAAAAAGCGGAGCCCAAGAATATGAGATTGAAGAAACGGCTAAAATTATCAGACAGGAACATATCTCCGAACAGACTTCCTGGTGTGGTAAGGAAAACCAGAACAAGAGTTATGCCTATCCCCAAAAGGGAGACGTATCCCAGATTATGTTTCTTCTCCTTGTTCCAGAAGAAGTCGAAAACGAAAATCAGAATTGCCCACAGGAACAAGAATATCTGAGGAGATAACATAAGCAAATCAACTTTCAAAGAATCCTCCATTTATCCTAAGACCAGATGAACTATGTTCTCCATAGCAGCATTTATCATATTAGCCAAAACAGCTGGATAAACCCCAACCATTATCATCAAAATAGCAAGTGGGATAACCGTGAAGATCTCCCGACCACTGATTTCAGTTAGCCCTTCCCATTTTGTATTATACTCTCCCAAAAACATCCTCTGAATCATCCTCAAGAAATATGCCGCAGTTATAACCACGCCAACAACCGCCAGGGCGGTTATTATCTTGAAAATTGGAAAAGACCCAACGAATACCATAAATTCACTCACGAAGCCGGATAAGCCCGGAAGCCCTAAGGAGCCCATACAGAATAAGATCATAAGGGCTGAATAGACCGGAAGTTTGACCCACAAGCCGCCGAAGGCATCGATGTCACGGGTATGCGCTCTATCATATAACACTCCCACCAGAAGGAAGAGCGCTCCGGTTATTAAGCCATGCGAAAACATTTGAAACACACATCCGGATAGACCAGTAACAGTTAGGGCAGATATGCCTAAGATGCAATATCCCATATGGCTAACCGAAGAATATGCCACTAATTTCTTTAAGTCCTTTTGAGCCATACTAACCAGAGCACCATAGACGATATTGACCAGTCCCAAAATGGCTAAAGGCAGAGCAAAATAGATTGCTCCGTAGGGGAACATAGGCAGGCTTATTCTCAAAAGACCGTAGATTCCCATTTTCAGTAAGATTCCTGCCAGGATAACTGAAACCGCGGTGGGTGCTTCAACATGGGCATCCGGCAACCAAGTGTGAAACGGAAACACCGGCACCTTAATGGCAAATGCTATATAGAAAGCTACAAAAGATAGAAGCTGGAATCCTCTGGCGTAATCCGGAGCTTTCTTAATCAGCTCCATCATATTCAGGGTATGCGGCTCGACCGTAAAATATAGAGCCAGAATTCCAACCAGCATGAATAAGCTTCCGAAAAGGGTGTATAAGAAGAACTTGATGGCTGCATACTCCCTTCTGGGACCTCCCCAGATGCCGATTAAGAAATACATTGGAACCAGCATCACTTCCCAGAAGATATAAAACAGGAAGAAATCTAAAGCTGAGAAGACTCCCATCATCCCGGTTTCCAGAAGCAAGAAGAAAGCAAAATACTCTTTGACTCGCTTGTCGATATTGAAGGACGCTATTACTGAAACGAATGATAAAAGTGCAGTTAGGAAGAGCATCGGCACCGAGATTCCATCTGCTCCCATGATGTAGCTTACTCCTAAGGAGGGAATCCACTCCAGTTTTTCCATAAACTGCATCTCAGGGGTGGAGCTATTGAATCGGGATAAAAGAATAAACGAGAGAAGCAAAGGCACAAAAGAGAACAGGGCTGCGGTCCAGCGCACAAGCTGGATTTTTTCCTTGTTAATAAATAGTATCACTATCATCCCCAAAAGAGGGATAAAAGTCATATAAGTCAAAATTGGAAAGTTCATCAGTCTCTATTTCCTCCTGATTTAATTTTCAAGATTAACCTAACTTAATCAAAAGTATTATCACAATTACAAACCGGTAAACCCATCTTGCCCTCCCTGGCCGGGCAGGCAAGATGGGTCGGTCAAGCATATCCCGCCTTGAGGGCAAGGCAGGGATACCAATTTTTTTCTTTAGTTAACCCAACTTTATCAAAAGTATTATCACAATTGCAAAGAATATAATAAAGGCGTAATTCTGAAGTTGTCCGGTCTGAATTTTTCGGGTAGCTGACCCAATCCCTTTGATAACATAACCCACTCCATTCACCGCACCATCGACTATATGGCTATCGAACCACTCCTTCACATTTGAGAGAAAAACGGTGAAATTGCCAACTCCGTTTACCAGCCAGTCTATTACGCCTAAATCGAATTTAAAAAGTATATCCGATAGTTTCAAAATCGGATTCACAATTGTCATATTATAAAATTCGTCCACATAATATTTGTTATACAAAACTTTATGTATGGGTTTAAATCTCTCCCTGAGTCTATCTGGTGAGAAAGTCCCTTTGTAATAAACTAAATATGCCAATCCTATGCCGGACAAAGCGACGAGGGTTGAGACTACCATCAAAATGTAGTTCGGTTCAGCATGATGTGGATGGTGATAGAAAACAAAGAAAGAATATCCGCCAGGAAGCCAGGGAATGCCCACCCATCCAGCGAAGATAGATAAGAATGCTAAAATGCATAAAGGTATGGTCATAGATTTGGGAGACTCGTGAGCATGATGGAATTTCTCCTGGTCTTTTGGTTTCCCAAAGAAGGTCACAAAACAAAGTCGGAACATATAAAATGCGGTCATTCCTGCTACCAGAGCCGCAATTATCAAAAACAGCGGATGTTTTTCGCTTGCCACAGCAAGTATCTCGTCTTTGCTCCAAAAACCGGAAAGAGGAAATATGCCGCTTATAGATAAAGAGGCGATGATAAAGGTTATGGCAGTGATTTTCATCTTCTTGTAAAGCCCGCCCATTTCCCAGATGTTATTGGTGTGTATAGCGTGAATTACGCTTCCCGCACCCAAAAATAAAAGGGCCTTAAAAAAAGCATGGGTCATCAAATGGAAGGTTCCAGCGGTGAGGCCGCCCAAACCCAGAGCCATTATCATATATCCCAATTGGCTGATGGTAGAATAAGCCAAAACTCTTTTTATGTCGTTCTGCACTAATCCGATTGAAGCCGCCATAAAGGCAGTCAAGACTCCTATGATTGCTACTACCAAACCAGCAGATTCTGAAGCAGCATAGACGCCCATACAGCGAGCCACTAAATAAACTCCAGCTGCTACCATAGTTGCCGCATGGATAAGAGCACTGACCGGTGTGGGACCTTCCATGGCATCCGGCAGCCAGACATGTAAAGGGAATTGGGCTGATTTTCCGACCGCTCCGGCAAAGATAAAAATAGCTGATAATGTCACCAAACCAGCAGGGATGGTCCCAGCCTCGATTTTTCCGAAGATAGACTGGAAATTAAAGGTCCCAGCCGCAGTGGTCAGAATCAGGATTCCAATGATAAACCCCAAATCTCCAGTGCGGGTGGTGATGAATGCTTTTTTGCCCGCATCCGAGGCGGTTTTCTTCTCAAACCAGAATCCAATCAAAAGATACGAGGTCAACCCCACCAATTCCCAGAAGATGAATATGGAGAAGAAATTGTTGGATAAAACTAACCCTAACATTGAAAAAGTGAACAGAGACAAGAAGGCAAAATATCTGGAAAAGCGAGGGTCACCTGCCATATATCCAACTGAATATATCTGCACCAGCATAGAGACGATAGTTACCACCATTAGCATCACTGAAGTCAAGGGGTCAATCAACATTCCGAAATCAACCTTGAAGCCAGCTATATTAAGCCAACTGATGGAAAACTCTTTAGAAACTGGACTGGCTATCACCTCTATTAACACTACAATCGACAACAAGAAAGAGGTGACTATCGCTCCAATGGATAAAAAGGAGCTGAGTTTCTTGTCAGGATTGGTTACCAGCACTATACTGGCAAAGGCAAGCAAAGGCAAAAATGGTATGATCCAACTATAAGCTAACATTTCTTATTCCTATAAATATCTATTGAGCCTGTCAGAAACCATAAGAATGTCCTTTTATGTCATTCTGAGCGAAGTGAAGAATCTAACAATTCCAACATATTATAAACTCGAGATTCTTCGGCTAGCGCCTCAGAATGACGTCTTTAACTGTATTAATGAATTGTCCCTACCACTTCATAAAGTTTATCTTATCCACATTTATGCCCTTATAGTTGCGGTAAATCAGAATGACAATAGCCAATCCCACAGCCGCCTCAGCCGCAGCAATGGTTATCACAAAGATGGAAAATATCTGTCCGGTTAAGATGGTTGGCGTTATAAACTTGGAGAAAGCGATAAAGTTTATATTCACCGCATTGAACATAAGCTCCAAGGACATCAACACCCCAATGGCATTCCTTCGGGTCATCACTCCAAATATGCCAACACAGAAAAGGATTGCAGCTAAAGTTAAGTAGTGAATTAAACCCAGCAAACCTTACTCCTTTTTAGCGATAACGATTGCTCCTACCAAAGCCACCAAAAGCACCACTGAAACTACCTCAAAGGGCAAAACATAAACTGTCAAAAGCGATTTTCCAATAGTCACAGTTGACTGTTCCGTAGGTAAGGCTGTGTTGATTCTCCAGGTGGTTTTGGCTAAACTTACTAAGGTTACAATTAAAAGTGCAACTACAATCAATAAGGCAGGAATGACCTGTTCATTGCTTTGTTTTATGCTGGGGCTATAAATTTGAGAGGTAAGCATTATGGCAAAAATCATAAGCACGGTGATTGCCCCGACATAGATTAAAACCTGAACTGCGGCAACGAACTCCGCTTCTAAAAGGATATATATTCCAGCTACACTGAAGAAGCATAAAACCAGAAATAGGGCTGAATGGAATATGTTCTTCATAGTTACCACCATTACGCTTGAACAGATGATTATTCCCGCCAAAATGTAAAATGCCGCAATTTGAGTTCCGCTTACCATAAGCTACCTACTCGTAATCCTTTCCGATTTCCGCTAACTTCTCCTTATCAAAGGATAGACTTTTTTTATCATAAACTGAGAATTCGTATTTGGGAACAAGCCTTATGGCGTTAAATGGACAGACCTCCTGGCACAAGCCACAATAAATACACATGCCAACGTCAACCACAAACGTATCCGGCATTCTTTTCCCTTGCTCATCCTTCTTAGGAACCATTTGAATAGCATTGTTAGGACATATTCTCACACACAGACTGCACCCAGTGCATCTTAATCTCTTTGCCTCCTTGTCAGTCAATAAGGACACCATGCCTCGCGACCTTTCAGGCATAGTCCATCTCTCAGTGGGATACTGTAAAGTTACAGCCGGCTTGAGCAAGTATTTTACAGTTACGCCTAATCCCAAGATTAAGTTTTTGATACCATCAATTATTTTCTTCAGTATAGACATAATGCCTTAAGCTAAAAGTGCGGTGACGATAAGATTTAAAAACGCCAAAGGAAGCAAGAACTTCCAGGCGAAATCCATTAACTGGTCAACCCTTACGCGCGGATAAGTCCATCTAAGCCACATCAGACAAAAAATCAAGAAAAATGTCTTAATAAAAAACCAAACGTACGATGGGAGAATCGGACCGTTCCATCCTCCCAAAAATAAGGTGGTGGCAATAGCACATATTAGAAAGGTGTTCATATATTCCGCAAAGAAGAACATCGCAAACTTCATTCCGCTGTACTCCACGTTGTAGCCAGCCACTATTTCCTGCTCCGCCTCAGGTATGTCAAAGGGAACCCTGTTCACCTCCGCGATTGCCGCAGTAAGATAGATTAAAAATCCCAATGGTTGTTTCCAGATAAACCAGTGCACAATCCCGTTTTGGCTTTTCACGATAGTTACCAGACTCATAGAGCCAGCCAAAAGCACTACCCCTAAAACTGATAAGGTTAAAGGCACCTCATAACTTATTATCTGAGCGGCTGAGCGGAAACCACCCAAGAGAGAATATTTGTTGTTCGAGCTCCAGCCAGCGCTTAAAATTCCGATTACGGTGAAGGTGGTGATGGCTAAGATGTACAGTATCCCGATATTTAAGTCTCTAACCACTAAACCTTTGCCAAAAGGGATGACGATATAAGCCAGAAGAGCGGAGATGAAAAGTATTATCGGAGCGATATAAAAGACAACCTTATCGGCACTTGTGGGGACGATGTCTTCTTTCATAATCAGTTTTATGGCATCAACTATGGTCTGTAGCCAGCCATGCCAGCCCACCCGCATAGGTCCAAAGCGGGACTGAAAGTGTCCTGAAATCTTTCTTTCCCACCAGACCAGAAACATCACTGAAAGTGCGGCAAAGATAATAATCACAAGCGCCACCAGGAGCATGCTGAGCAGGTCTAAGAAGAACTTAGGAATTCCTAAATCAACAAAAATCTTCTCTAACCAAAAATAGATGGCTTCAATCAGTTTGTCCAATTCTAACATCGTCTATCCGATCCTCTTAATTTCCATATTTATTCTTGAGATCCTTCTCCCGCCAAAGGCGGGCTCAGGATGAAAAGTTAGGTAATTGCCTAACTTTTCATCTATCCACCTCAGGCAAGACCACATCCAGACTTCCAAAAATAGCCACCAGGTCTGCTATTTTCCAGCCCTTGCAAAGCTTGGGCAAGACCGTCAGGTTGCAGAACGAGCCGGTTCTGATTTTGACGCGATACGGCTTGGTCGTTCCATCAGTTATTATATAAAATCCCATCTCCCCTCGGGGAGCCTCAATTCGAGTGTAAACCTCTCCAGCCGGGGGTTTGAAAACTGCCGGAATTTTTGTCTTGAATTCGCCTTGAGGAAGCTGCTTTAGGGCTTGTTCAACTATAAGATTAGCTTGTCTCATCTCCTGGATTCTAACCTCATATCTATCCCAAACATCAGACGCTTTTCCCAGAGGTATCTCGAAAGTAAACCGGTCATAAATTGAGTAAGGCTCATTTTTTCTCAAATCCCAGTTTATTCCACATCCCCTTAAAGAAGGTCCAGAAACCGAATGCTCCACCGCAGTTTCCTTGTCCAATAACCCAATACCTTTGGTTCTTCCCAAAAAGATCGGGTTGTGAGTCAAAATCTCCTCATACTCATCCACTCTGGGCTTGAAATAATCTACAAATTTTCTAGCCATAGGAACGAATTCGTCCGGCAGGTCTTTGGATACGCCACCGACTCGCATATAATTGAAAGTCATCCTTTGACCACAGACCATTTCAAATAAATCCAAGATTTGTTCCCTCTCGCGAAAACAATACAGAAACGGAGTAATCGCTCCCAAATCCAAAGAGAAAGTTCCCAGCCAGATGAGGTGTGAGGCGATGCGGTTTAACTCCATCATGATAACCCGAATATACTCTGCCCTTTCCGGGACGACTACATTGGCTAATTTCTCAATTGGATAAACAAAAGCGTAATTCCCGAACATAGCGGAAACATAATCCAATCTGTCGGTATAGGGGATGTATTGCAGAAAGGTGCGGTTTTCAGCTATCTTTTCCAGAGCACGATGGAGATAGCCGACATGCGGGATAGCATCTAACACCACCTCGCCATCCATAGTCAACATTAACCTCAGAACCCCGTGTGTGCTGGGGTGCTGGGGACCCATATTGACCATAAACTCTTCTGCGTGTATCTCTTCCGGCATAATCTACTTAGGTGGAAGTTTTATGAAATCTTTCCCTTCCCAATCCCTTAACATAGGATAACCTTCACTCCAATCTTCTGCTAAAAGCAGTGGCCTGGGATCAGGATGTCCCTTAAACTTTATTCCGAAAAGCTCAGATGTCTCCCTTTCAAACCAATTAGCCGCTTCCCAAACTTGGGTAACTGAATCTATTTCCGCATCCTTTCGTGGGAGTTTCGCTTTTAGGCATAATCTGTGTCTCTTCTCCAAGGAGAATAAGACATAGACTATTTCCAAGCTGTCAGTCCTGTCTACCGCAAAGATGGCATTGACGAAATCTATTTTCAATTGGTCAGATTGCTTAGCGAATTTACATATCTCCAAGAGAATTTCTTTCTCAATGAAAAAAGCCGGTTGGTGACTAGTTACCTCAATGATTTTTAGCTTTTCCGGAAACTTGTTATTCAGTATTTGAGTGATTTCCTCTATGGTCATAAGATTATGTCATATCTCATTGTTTAATCTGGCTCCCCGCACAGGGATAAATTCCCTGTGCTACAAACCGAACGCATCGTAGGTGTGGGAATTTCCTTCGACCTTGCTCAGGCCTTCGGCTCTGCACTTCGTCCTGAGCCTCAGTGTCGAAGGAAGGCTCAGGCTCGAAGAGATGGTGAACTTGTCCTTCGACTTTGCTCAGGACAGTGAAGACGTTCGGCTGAGCGGTTCGACCGTCCCGAGCGGCTCACCGTCGAAGGACTCAGTCGAAGCCCTCGTCGAACTGTTGAACCATATC
>DASWLN010000123.1:0-4228 GCA_036396115.1 Candidatus Zixiibacteriota bacterium | reverse complement strand
TTACCACTGCAGACCTCAAGGGGTCTATCCTTCGGCTGACTATGGTTTGTAATGAATTTATGATTTGGCTGGCTATCACTATGGCATCCACCCCATCGTGTGGCCTTGCTCCATGCCCACTTTTGCCTGTTATGATTATGTCGAAATCATCTGCATAAGCCATCATTATCCCGTTTTTGACTCCAACTTTTCCCACTGGTATATTCGAATCGCAATGTAAAGCAAAAATTGCGTTGACTTTTGGATTTAAAAGTACCCCTTCTTTTATCATCTGTATTGCCCCGCCCGGGGAAACCTCTTCACTCGGCTGGAAAATGAATTTGACACTTCCTTTAAAATTATCTTTTAATTTATTTAAAATCATTGCCGCACCGATAAGACAGGTGATATGGGCATCGTGCCCGCAAGCATGCATTTTGCCTTTGTTTTTAGAGGCATAGGGTAAATTGGTCAGCTCTGTGATGGGCAAAGCATCCATATCCGCACGCAGAGCCACGGTTTTTCCAATTTTGCCTGATTCCAAAAGTCCGACTACTCCAGTTTTAGCAACTCCTGTTTTTACTCTTAAGCCGATTTTTCTTAATTCTTTGGCAATCATCTGCGAGGTTTTGAATTCTTCAAATGCGGTCTCCGGATATTGATGGAATCTTCTGCGGAGCTTTACCAAATAGGGAAAAATCTCTTCGGAGATTTCTTTGATTTGAATATAATTTTGTTTGTTCATTTGATATTTATTCCCGAAAATGTTCTCGTTTGAAGGCGACCCATATGGGTCGCCTTCATATTCTATTTCTCCTTTGAACGTTTTTTATAGCGGGTAGGGAACGGTTGCACTGTTCCCCGAAAGTAATGGCAGCAGCCATTACTTACCCGATTGCGGGAGACGAAGCAATCTCATCTCGGGCGGATTTAAAAATTCGCCCCTACATTTTTTTCTATTCGATATCCGCTATTCGTCATCCGACATCGATTTTTTAATTTTTCATTCTTCTTTTTTAATTTTCAATTTATTTTCAAAATCGCCTCTGGAATTTGTCGCATTATATCCCCAGCAATCATCCCCATCTGCCCTTTTTCCTTACAAGCCAAATCCCCTGCCAAACCGTGAATATAAACACCACAAATTGCAGAATCCAGAGTTGACAAACCTTGAGCTAAAAAACCGACTATTATTCCAGTTAAAACATCACCACTTCCAGCTGTTGCCATTCCAGCATTTCCAGTGGGGTTTATATAAACCTGACCCTTGGGTTCAGCAATTATAGTCGGAGCTCCCTTGAAAACCAAAACGCAATTATACTCTCTGGCAAACTCCTTGGCATATTTTATCCTGTCTTTGGCAATTTCCTCTATGGGAACTTTATTCAAGCGCGAGAGCTCTCCAATATGAGGGGTTAAGATAAAAGGGGCTTTACAGTTTTTTAGAATGGATATGTCCTTGGCAATTGAATTTAAACCATCTGCATCTACTACTGTAGGAAGCTCGATTTGCTGAATTAGTCTCTTAATCAATTCAATTGTTTCAAAATGCTGTCCTAAGCCGGGACCTAAAGCAACGCAATTTCCCCATTTTAGAAGCTGTTTTATTTCGCCTAAACCCCTTAAAGCCAAGGCCCCTCTTTTTCTCACGTCTGGCAAGGGCTTGGTCATAACTTCAGTTAATTTTATCTCAAAGATGGAATTTAAGCTTTCGGGGATTCCCAAAATTGCCATTCCAGCACCAGCTCTCAAAGATGATCCGGCTGCCAGGCAAGCCGCACCAGTCATGCCAGTTGAGCCGGCAATTAGGACTACTCTACCACAATCCCCTTTGTAAGCATACGGCTTACGTTTCGGAAGTAGAGCTTTTATCTCTTTTGCAGTGATAAGGTTCAAATCTATTTTTTTGTTTTTTATAACCGAATCCGGAATGCCAATATCAGCCATTCTAACCTCTCCGCAATATTTTTTACCCGGAAAGACAAACTGCCCAATTTTGGGAAGCCCCATAGTTACTGTCTTTTCTGCCTGGATGCAAATTTTGGAAAGGTTGCCCGTGGCGGCATTGACTCCCGAAGGGATATCAACTGAGAGCACTGGAATATTGGAGGAATTCATCAAATCAACCATATCCCCAGCCAAACCGGAAATCTCACTTTCAAATCCGGTTCCGAAAATCGCATCCACAATTAAATCCGCTTCGATTCTTTTAGGAAGATGCTGTTTTTTTGTAATCTCTTTTATGGGCAATTTCAATTTTTTGGCTTTGTTTAGGTTAAGTTTAGCATCACCTTTGACTTCGGATATCTTGGATAGAAGATAGAAATTTACCTTTGCTTTCCAGCCGGATAAGTATCTTCCAATTACAAATCCATCCCCACCATTGTTTCCCCTGCCACAGAAGATGGCAACTTTTTTCCCTTTGGGATTGATTAGCATCTCTCTAGCAACTTCTGCTGTTTCCCTGCCTGCCTTTTCCATCAGCTCCAAGCCAGCAATCCCCACCCCTTCGATGGTCTCTTTATCGATTTCTCTCATCTCTCTGGCAGTAACTAACTTCATAAACATCCTTAACCTTAAGAATTTGTAATTGCTTGCCTGCCCCTAGCCAGGTATAACATCCATAAAAAATATCTGTAATTCAAATCTCCCCTTGCCCCTCTTTGTAAAAGAGGGGAAGATGAAAACTCTTTCCATAAATCCCCCTTTGGCAAAGGGGGATAAAGGGGGATTTATTTACAGACCGCACCAAGCCCGACCGCTACACAGGTTCACTATCCGACATCATTTTTTCTCTATGAAGATTAATCTCTTCTCTTAGTTTCTCCGTCTCTTCTTTCGCCTTTTGGGCGAAATCTTCTCCACTTGAAGCATAGAGAATCGAGCGGGAAGAATTGACTATAGCTAAATTTCCATTTTTATCTGTTCCGAACTTCACTGCCATTTCCAAATCCCCTCCCTGTGCCCCTATGCCCGGAATCAGTATGGGCATATCCGGCGCTATCTCCCTTATGCCTCTAAGTTGCTCAGCTTGAGTTGCCCCAACTACCAACCCACAATTCTTATTTTTATTCCACGAAACAACTTTCTTGGCAACTTTTATGTACAGGGGCTCGTCTCGCATTTCCAAAAGCTGGAAATCCTCCGCGCCGATATTGGAGGTTAGACAGAGAACAAGGGCGCATTTATCCTTATATTCCAAAAACGGCGAAATCGCATCCTGCCCCATATAGGGACTCAGGGTTATGGCATCAGCTTTTAACTCCTCGAAAAACGCCTTAGCGTACATCCTGGCAGTGTTTCCGATATCCCCTCTTTTGGCGTCGATTATGATGGGAATCTCATCGGGAATATACTGGCAAGTTTTCTGTAAGCTCTCCCACCCTTTGTTTCCATACAGTTCGTAAAAAGCCATATTCGGCTTATAAGCACAAACCAAATCGGAAGTGGCATCGATTATCTTTTTGTTGAATTCGAAGATTACATCTTTCTCTTTTAGCAGTAACTTAGGAACTTTGTTTAAGTCAGCATCTAACCCAACGCACACTAAGGAATTATTTTTTGAAGAGATGTTAAGAAGCTTTTCTGTGAATTTCAAAATTCACTCCTTTTTGCTTGTATCTAATTTCCCCACCAGACTCCTACTTGAGCTTATGTTATTCTCTCTGCAATATTTTTCTATTCCTTCGATTATCTTGATTGAACTTTGCGGGTCAACAAAACTTGCGGTTCCAATTTGGACCAGACTTGCACCTGCTAAGATAAACTCTAAAGCATCCCTGCAATCTAATATCCCGCCTATACCAATGACTGGGATTTTGACCTTCTGTGCCACTTTATAAACCATCGCCAAAGCCACCGGCTTTATGGCTGGACCGGAAAGCCCACCGGTAACATTTGAAAGAATTGGTTTTCTTTTTTCCAAGGCAATCGCCATTCCAACTAAGGTGTTAATTAATGAAATGGCATCCGCACCCGCATCTTGGACTGCCAGACCAATTTCAGTTATGTCCTTGACATTAGGGGAAAGCTTGACCATTATGGGAAATCTGCTTTTCTTCTTTACTTTTTTGACGCAGTCGTAAGCTATCCCGGCATCGCACCCAAATATCATCCCACCTTCTTTTACATTAGGGCAGGAGATATTTATTTCTAACATATCAATCCCCCGGGATTGGTTTAGTTTTTCCACGACCTCTATATATTCCTCAACTGTGCTTCCCGCAACGTTGACTATTAGTTTGGTCTT
>DASWLN010000122.1:0-11973 GCA_036396115.1 Candidatus Zixiibacteriota bacterium | reverse complement strand
TGTACCTCCAAGAAATCTCCGTCATCCACAACTTTCTTTATTATCTCCTTCATATCATAGGGCTTGTTTGGATTCTCTGGTACGATGAGGTCCAGCTCTTCGTCTTGCCTGTCAAACGGGTCCTTGCACTCCATTTCCGGTGGATCTTCCATATTGTTTAACGGGACGTAGCTAAAGAGTTTTCTGACTAAGGATAAAGTTTCAGCCTCATTCTCACAGGCAAAATGCGCCACTCCGCTTTTGGTACTGTGAACTGCTGCCCCGCCTAACTCATCGTAGCTCACCTCCTCGTGAGTTACGGTTTTGACTACGTTCGGACCGGTGACGAACATATAACTTATCCCTTTGACCATAAAGATGAAATCGGTTATGGCTGGAGAATAGACTGCTCCACCAGCACAAGGTCCAAGGATAACTGAAATTTGAGGAATGACTCCGGAAGCAAGCGTGTTCTTTAGGAAAATGTTCGCATACCCGCCCAAGCTCACCACGCCCTCCTGAATTCTCGCACCCCCTGAATCGTTTAAGCCAATCACCGGTGCTCCAACCTTCATTGCCATATCCATAATCTTGCAAATTTTCTCTGCATGGGCTTCGGAAAGCGAGCCGCCGAAAACGGTGAAATCTTGGGAAAAGACAAAAGTTAATCGTCCGTCGATGGTTCCGTATCCGGTCACCACCCCATCCCCCAAATAACTTTCCTTTTCCAAACCAAAATCTCGACAGCGGTGAGTGACGAACATATCGAATTCCTCGAAGCTATTTTCATCCAAAAGTAAATCGATTCTTTCCCTGGCGGTGAGCTTATCTTTCTTATGCTGAGCTTCAATCCTCTTCTGCCCACCTCCCAGCTTGGCTTGCTCGCGCATCTTCTTCAGTTTTTCGATATTCTTTTCTTGCGACATAAAATCCTTCCGCCAAAGTTTTTCTTATTCGAACTCTACTTTCTCAAAGACCACTCTTCCATCCTCTTGCCTCAAGCGACAGAGTTTAGTATTAACATCATGATCTAAGGCCAGCATCCAACTTTCACTTATGCATTTTTTAATAATCTCTTTTTTTGCTTGCATTGTTTCCCTCGGATAAAGGTCAACTCCTGCAACGTAAGCCGCCCGGAGGTGAGCGGTGGTTGGAATTATATCTGCGGCATAGATGATTTTTTCTTTGCCACCATCAATGAAAACAATTTGATGTCCGGGGGTGTGCCCATGAGAGCTTGAGATTTTCATTCCCTTAATTATTTCTTTTTCTCCATCCACCAATTCCACAAGGTTATTCTCTTTCAATAACATCGGATTTTCGGTCAAATAGGTGGCAGATGTTCTCTCGTCCGGGTTTATGGCATCCTCCCATTCTCTTTTTTGGGCATAGTGTTTAGCATTTGGAAAATGGGGAACTTTCTTGCCATCTTTATCCAGCTTTATTACCCCACCTGAATGGTCAGCATGCAGATGGCTCAGGATAACAATATCTATATCCTCTGGAGATAGACTCATATCCCTCAAACTTCCATCTAAATTGGATGGTTTTTCAATTCCGAACATCTCTTTTTGTCTTTTGGTCAGGGCATCGCCAATTCCGGTATCGATTAGGATATTTTTATCTTTCGATTTAACGAGCAGAAGATTGATGTCCAAAGTTATGAAATTGTCCTTATCCGCGGAAATATATTTTTGCCACAGGATTTTTGGCACCACGCCAAACATCGCTCCGCCATCCACCTTGAAACTATTTTCAACGATAGAATAGATTTGCAGATTTCCTAAATCCATATTTTTAAAATCTAACTTGCCTCGCAAGGTCGGCAGGCCTGCCCATTTCTCCCCGCTTAACCCACGGCCAGGGATGCACGACCTACGAATTTTGATTTATGTTTTGTCATTCCCGAGGGTTTAATCAGGAATCCACACTTGTTTTTCTCTTCTGGATTCCTGCCTGCCTAGCGGCTCGCCTCACGGCGAAGCCGTGGGCAAGGCCGCTGGCTTTCGCAGGAATGACAATTGAAAAAGTTCTGTTTTAGTTAGTTCGGGAATTGGAATCCCTGAACTCATCTTTTGTGTGGGAAATTCAATTCCCCCACAAACAATAGACCTGCGAATTGTGATTTGCTTATTCGTTATTGCGAAGCAATCTCAACTTTTCATCCTACAATAGATTGCTTCGCCATTCGTTTCTCATTTCTCGCAATGACAAAAACAGTAAATGTAGAGGCGGACTTTTAAGCCCGTCCGTGTTTTATCTCAAATAATTAGCCGCTATAACTAACCTTTGAACCTCGGATGTTCCTTCGTAAATTTCGGTTATTCTCTGGTCGCGATAAAATCTCTCTATTTCTGAGAACTCACCGATGAAACCATATCCTCCATGAATCTGCATTGCCCTATCAACACAGAAGTGAGCTGCCTCCGAAGCAAAAAGCTTTGCCTGAGCCGCTTCTCTGGAGAAGCTTTCCCCTTTGTCTTCCATCAATGCCGCTTTGTAAGTCAAAAGCCGTGCCGCTTCTAATCTTGTGCTCATATCAGCAATCATCCATTGAATTGCCTGAAGCTTACCGATCGGAGCACCGAACTGCTCTCTGGTCTTGGCATAGTTTATGGAATCATCAAATACCCTTTGGGCAATTCCTACTGCCTGAGCGGCAATTCCGACACGGGCGCTATCCAGAGTCTTCAAAGACATCTTGAAGCCTTTTCCCGCCTCTCCTAAAAGATTGGTTTTGGGAACGCGAACGTTTTCAAACTTCAGTCTGGCTGTGGTTGAAGCCCGGATACCCATCTTCCATTTCAAAACCTCTGAAGTTATGCCCGGAGTTTTGGCTTCCACTATAATGGCTGATACTTTGTCTCTTTCTTCGCCGTCTCGTATTTTAGCAATCAAGATTATAATGTCTGCTACGTTTCCGCTGGTGATGAATATTTTTTCACCGTTGATGATAAAATAATCCCCTTCCACTCTGGCAGTGGTTTTTTGATTGGCAGCATCGGAGCCGGCATCTGGCTCAGTCAAGGCGAAAGCTCCAATCCATTCACCGGATATCATCTTGGGCAAATATTTTTTCTTCTGCTCTTCGCTGGCAAAAGCTTCAATAGGATAGGCGGCTAAGCCGCTCACTGCCATTATCACTGCGGCTGAAGCATCAAACCAAGCCAATTCTTCGATTAATGTGGCATAATCTATCTTGGGCTTTCCCAAGCCACCATATTCCTTTTTCATAGGAAATGCCATAAAGCCAGCTTTTGCCATCTTCTTGAAAAGCTCGTGTGGAAACTCCGATGGTTTCCGGTCCAAATCCTTGGCAATGGGAGCAATCTCCTTTTTGCCAAACTCCCTTGCCATATCCCGAACTTTTTGCTGACTCTCCACTATGTTGTAAGTCACGCTCGCCTCCTTTAGGTTTAATAGTTAAAAAATCTTTTCTTTTTTCTTTCTTTTTGGAATTTCTTTTCTTAAATACTCAATTGCTTCAATAGTCGTGGCGCCAGGAGTAAAGAGTTTACCCACTCCCAACTTCTCCAATTTCTCAATATCCTCTCTGGGGATTATCCCTCCGCCAAAAACAAGGATATCTTCGGCACCTTTTTCTTTTAAGAGTTTAAGCACTGCCGGGAAGAGAGTCATATGGGCTCCGGAGAGAATGCTCATCCCAATAGCATCCACATCCTCCTCGATTGCCGCTTCAACTATTACTTCAGCTGTTTGCCGTAACCCTGTGTATATCACTTCCATACCAGCATCCCTCAGGGCTGAAGCGATGACCTTGACTCCTCTGTCATGCCCATCTAAACCGGGCTTGGCTAAAAGGATTCTGAATTTCCGTTCCATGGGTTACCTCTTTGAGTTATGTTTCCTTAACCGAAACCTCTTCTCCAAACAATAAACGAAGCGTATCTGTTACAAAATTGATTATTGTTTCATATGATTTGAACAAATCTTCTCTGAGTTTAGGAATAGTCCACTCAAAATTCCCGGTATCTCCGATTAAATCAATTCTCTTAGAATCAACCTTTTTCATTAAAAATCTATAATTGTCCATTTCTTTTAAATAGGGCTCCATACGATGAATCTTTAGGTGTCTATACTTCTTAATTAGGTTTTGAAACTGGGTATTTTTCTTCAAATCATCCAGAACCTTAAACAAGTCAGGATTGAGCTTCTTGAGTATTCCTCGACAATAACGGAAGAACTTATGAAAAGTAACATCTTCTATGTTAATTTCCAAACCATAATAGCAGTTGATCATTTGAACAACTTTTTCTGGAAGTGCATGCAGTCTAAAGACCGCATTATCGCTGTAATAAAGAAATGCTACTTCATACTCCAATTCTAGATACGAAAAAGCTTCTAGCAGACTCCATCTAGCATAGGAATATGTCAACCAAATATCTTGAAGCCAAGCTGCTGAATTGGAACGGTTAATTTCCTCTTCATTAAATGGATCACTTATGCGATTATCTAGGTTAAAATAGAGTCGAGGTAATTCTTTATCAATCCTTTCTCTGATTTTAACTCTGTTTTGATACTCCTGATATTCCATAATTAGTTTTTCACTCCGTAGGCGAAATGACTTGTTTGTCATTGCGAGCGGCAGCGAAGCAATCTAAACAGATTGCTTCGTCTCCCTACGGGAATCCTCGCAATGACAGCAAATACCTAAATATGAATTTATCAAATCAAAGGTGGCTCTTGATATTCTCCAAAAATCTCTCTTAGCACATCCACTATCTCCCCTTCCGTAGTATAACACCGAACGCACTCAATTGTAGCAGGCATTGTATTCTCACCTGACTTAGCGACTTTTCTCAATTCCTCCAAGGAACGTTTAACTTTATCGCTGTCCCTATTTCTTTTTACTTCTTTAACTGCATTAATCTGCTCGTTCTGAACCTTCTCATCAATCACCGTCAAGGGGATTTCCACTTTCTCTCCGGCAATAGTAAAATCATTAATTCCCACAATAATTCTGTCTTTCTGTTCTATTTCCTTTTGATAGCGGTAAGCCGCCTCCGCTATCTCCCTTTGAAAATATCCATCCTCAATACCTTTCAATACCCCGCCTCTTTTCTCTATTTCAGCAAAGTATTTCTCGGCTTCTTCTTCCATCTTATTGGTCAAAGATTCAATATAATAGGAGCCTGCCAAAGGGTCAATGGTATTAGCCACGCCGGTCTCGTAAGCAATCACTTGCTGAGTACGCAAAGCTATTTGAACTGCTTTTTCAGATGGCAATGCCAGGGTCTCATCCATAGAGTTAGTGTGTAGGGATTGAGTTCCGCCTAAAACGCCAGCCAGACCCTGAAACGCTGTGCGGACGATATTGTTTTCCGGCTGTTGGGCTGTCAAGCTGCAACCTGCGGTCTGAGTATGAAATCTCAAAAGAGTTGACTCCTCTTTTTTGGCTTTATATCGTTCCTTCATATGTCTTGCCCAAATCCTTCTGGCTGCCCTAAGTTTGGCTATCTCTTCAAAGAAATCCAAATGTGAATTGAAAAAGAAGGATAGCCTCGGAGCAAAATCATCTACATCCAAACCGACTTTTATTCCTGCTTCAACATAGGCAAAGCCATCTGCCAGAGTGAAAGCCAGTTCTTGAACTGCAGTTGCTCCGGCTTCGCGAATATGGTATCCCGAAATGGAGATGGTGTTCCATTTGGGCATATGATTGGTGCAGAATTCCAGGTTATCGGTAATCAATCTCATTGATGGTTCGGGTGGGAAAATCCACTCCTTTTGGGCAATATATTCTTTGAGAATATCATTTTGTAAAGTGCCGGTCAATTTCTCTGTCGGGATTTTCTGTTTTTCGCCAACTACGATGTACATTGCCAAAAGTATATTGGCGGGTGCGTTGATGGTCATCGAAGTGGAGATTTTATCTAAGGAGATGCCATTGAAAATCATCTCCATATCTTTTAAAGAATCAACCGCCACCCCACACTTTCCCACTTCACCCAGAGAGCGAGGATGGTCAGAATCGTAACCCATCAAGGTTGGCAAATCAAAAGCTACGGATAGTCCGGTCTGTCCTCTTTCTAATAAGAAATGATAGCGTTCATTGGTCTGTATTGGTGTTCCCATTCCGGAGAACTGCCGCATAGTCCACAAGCGACCTCGATACATATTTGTCCTTACGCCGCGAGTGTAAGGATACTCTCCGGGAAAGGAAATGTCTCTTTCAAAATCGATTTCTGAGATATCCAATGGTGTATAAAGCGGGTTCGGCTCTTCTCCGGAAATGGAGATGAATTTTACCTCTTCACGGTTCCTGCATTTTTTGAACTTCCCATCCCACTCTTCTTTTTTCTTTCTAATTTTTTGTTTGAACGATTCTTGATACATTTTCCTCACTCCGTTATAGACTTTAGTTAGGACGAACTTTTCGTAGGTTGGACACCTTGTCCCATTTTGAGTTTCGCGTAGGGGTAGGGTTTATCTTCACCCGCACCTGTCGGGCTGTCATTCCCGCGAAAGCGGGAATCCAATCTTAAAAACTGGATTCCTGCCTGCGCAGGAATGACAAGAAAGAAAATCCAAGGCTGCCAAACTGCATAAACTCCTTCCCTATGCGTGTTTATCTTGATAAAGAAACTTCTATCTCATTCCACTTGCCATTCCAGACAACACGAAGTGTTTTAGATACTGGTTTGGCATTCTCGCTGTACAAAGCTATCTTCAGCAGATAGTCTCCTGCTTCCCAATTATACTTTATACCTCTCGTTTGATTCAAGTCTGTATTAATGTAGACACAAGGGTCGTCTTTCTCTATAAACAGAATATCCAAATAGTAATATTCCTTTTTATTAACGTCGATCAGATTGAGGTCGTCTCCTTTCTGTCCAACCCAATGCAAGATACAGGGATCAAATGGCTGACAAAAAGTTACCTTATTATCTTTTATGCAAAACATTTCGTTAACTCTTCCAACAACATTTTTAGCAACTGTTTTACCAATATTGATAACTTTAATTCTAACCCAATATGTCAATACAGATTGGTCTATCTCGCAATATACTAATCTGTTTGGGATATGTTTAATTACCCAATTTACTGATGCATATCTACAGAATCCTTCCTTATTTTGATCAAATTCGACTTCCAGCTTTGGTGTTCTCCAGAATTCCTGATAAAGGACTAATAACACAACTCCTATAGTCCCTACACCAACCAATAGATTGACAACAAAATTTGCCCAATTCCAATCCCAACACAAGAGCAACAAACCTTCTATTCCTGACAACATTTTATCAAATCTCCAATTTACCTTGAAAAATCTACCTGCTTTAGAATCTTTTCGCCTATATCATAAGGATTGTCTTTCCCCTGATAGATCTCCTCCGCCATCTGGTCCAAATTGAAATCTTTCAGGATATCTTTTTCCAGAAGCTTTCTCAGCTTATTCTCCAGGATTTTTGCCAACTCGTTTTTTATCTGTTTTTTTCTATTCTTCTCGAATATTGAATTTCCGGTAATAAATCTCCTATGGGATTCTATTCTCTCTAAAAGCTGTCCTATCCCTTCATTATTTACCGCTTTAGTCGGCACAACCGGATATTCCCATTCCCCCTTCTTGCGACGAATATCTAATATCATATTCAGCTCGGAGATAATTCTTTCCGAACCTTCCCTATCACTTTTATTCACCACGAAGATGTCTGCTATCTCCATCAAGCCGGCTTTCATAGCTTGAATGCTATCTCCTGATTCGGGCACCAAAACCACAATGGTGGTATCGCAGGCATTCACTATATCTAATTCAACTTGACCTACGCCTACAGTCTCGATGATGATATAGTCTTTGCCAAAAGCATCCAAAATCAGGGAGACCTCCTTGGTGGATGTGGCTAAACCACCAAAAGAACCGCGAGTTGCCATACTGCGAATGAAGACCCCTTCTTTATTAGTCAAATCCTGCATCCTGATTCTATCGCCTAACAGGGCACCGCCGGTAAAAGGACTGGTGGGGTCAACTGCGATTATTCCGATTCTCTTATTGTCTTTAAGCAGGATGGCAGTGAGTTTATCTACCAAAGTGCTCTTACCTGCTCCAGGGGGACCGGTTATGCCAATATGATAGGCTTTGTTGGCTTGAGGATAGAGTTGAGCCAATATCTTTTCATAGTCCGATTCCTGATTTTCCACATAGGATATCAGCTTGGCTAACGCGGTTTTTTCGCCTCGATAAAACCTCTTCAGAACATTCATCCTAACTCCCAGAAAACTTAATATCTTTGATTCTTAACTGGGTCTTACTTTCTCCGTTCCATTCCACTTTCTCTACCACATAAGCTAAATCCACACCAATTTTGGTCATGCTGAGGGGCTTAATCCAATCCCCGAATCCAAAACCGATAACGTCGAAAACGACTCCGCCTTTTCTCACTTTGAGCTTGAGATGGTTGTTTCCTACAACGTAGGGCTGACCCATTACTTCCAGATTTCGAGTGACAAAGACCGGCCTGTTATTCTGCGGACCAAAGGGTGAAAACTTTTCCAACAAATCGGATAAGTTGTCATCTATCTGCTCCAATTCAATTTCAGCATCCACATAAAGACCGGGAATCAAATCGTCTGCTTTCAACTTTCTATGAGCCACCTCTTTCAATCTCTCTTTGAATTGCGGTATCTTCTCAGGTAGTATGGAAAGCCCGGCAGCGTATTTGTGTCCTCCATATTTTAGAAGTAAATCATCGCATTCCTTTAGAGCATCATAAAGATGAAAAGAGGCAATGCTTCTGGCTGAACCTTTCCCTTCATCTTTGTCTATGGAAATCATTACGGTCGGACGATGATACCGCTCCACTATGCGCGAAGCCACAATTCCTATCACTCCCGGATGCCAGTTGTTAGAAGAAAGGACAATAGCCCTATCTTCATCCAGATTGACCTCCTTTTCAACCATCTCCAATGCCTGCCCTAAAGTGCCTTCATCTATATCTTTTCTCTTTTTGTTTTCCGCATCCAAAAACCGAGCCAGCTCTGCGGCTAATCTTTCGTCTTTAGTAGTCAAAAGCTTGATTGCCTTTTCCGCATCACCTAACCTTCCCACCGCATTTATCCTCGGAGCCAAGAGAAACATTACCTGACCGGTGTTTATCTCCTTTCCCATAATACCGGAAACAAAGATCAACGATTTCAGTCCCGGCTTGGTGGTCTTGGTTATCTGCTTGATTCCGAACTTCGTCAGTATCCTATTTTCACCTGTCAAAGGAACAATGTCTGCCGCAGTTCCCAGAGCCACTAAATCCAGATGGTCTTCCAACTCCGTTTGGTCTTGCTCCAACTTTTGGTACAGGGCTTGAGCCAGCTTGAAAGCCACTCCCACTCCAGAAAGCTCGCCTGCCAGACCATCCTCTCCTTTTTGTTTCGGATTTATGACCGCCACTGCATCCAGATGTTTGTCTCCCGGCTCATGATGGTCAGTGATGATGCAATCTATACCTTTCTGCCTGGCGAAATTTATCTCTTCATAAGCGGTGACACCACAGTCAACAGTGATGATTAATCTAACCCCTCGCTGTTCTGCCTCCAGAATCCCATCTTCGGACAAACCGTATCCTTCCAAAAGGCGATTGGGAAGATAATACGAAACCTCTCCGCCTAATCTATTCAAAACCAAAAACATCAAAGCCGTAGCAGTAATACCATCCACATCGTAATCACCGAATATCATCATCTTCTCATTTTCACGCAAAGCGCGGATTATCCTATCCACCGCAATATCCGTTTGGCCCAGAAGATATGGGTCGCACAAATCATTCAGGCTGGAATTCAAAAATCTTTTGATCTTGGCAGATGTATCTATATTTCGGCTAACCAGTATCCTTGTTACTATGGGATTCAAATCAAGCTGGGAGCTTATTTCTGCTACCAATTTTTCCTCTGGCTTTGGAGCGAATTCCCATTTTAAACTCATATTGCTTTCTCCTTAATTACTTGCTTGAATAATAATCCCCATATACTGAACCTCTCCATTCAAGCTATTCCTTCACCAAATACACATCCTCAATTTTGACTTCGGATATAGTAACTTCTTGAGGAGGATGAAGAGAGCAACACACAAACTCAACTGGAACTAAAAGCTCATGTTTTCTGTAGCCTGTTTTTTCGAAGACCATTCTTAGTTCTATCTTTTTTCTTATAGGAGGCTTCTTTCTCAGTTCAGATATCTCCTTTGAAGTTGAACTAAACAATAGTTCAACTTTATTATGTCCATACATTCCTGCGCTGTCAGTGATGTCCTGGTACTCAAGATATTTATAGCGATATATTTTGACAGAAACATCTTTTAAAGGTTTATGTGTTGAGCTATCTACTACCACACCTCTAATAAAAGCGCAAACTCGATAACCATGATCTCCAACAACGGACATAAAATCATACCAGATACTGCATCCGGACAAAACAAACATCAGCACTATCAATAAGAGAACGCATAACTTCACTTCTTGTGTCCTTTTATACTAAATAAGCACCTTGCACAAAACGATGAAACACCTTTATTCATGCGGTCTTGCAGATACTCCTATTTTGTGCCTCCTCCACCGGCAAACCGTCTATTTATGTGGGTTCTCATGTGTCCATTTCCTTAAGTTTTACCCCATTTTTATACTTTACACAGTGGGAAAACTTTTTTAATTCCCTTACCTCCTCTCCCCTTTGGGGAGAGGATAAAGGTGAGGGGGACCGGCTCTCTTTTTATCTATGGCTGTCTTGAGTATCTCGTAGACTCCATCAGTATTAACCAATATTTCCCGATCAGTGAATCTCATTATCTTGATACCCAGTTTATTCAACTCTTTCGTTCTGAGTTCATCCTGCTTTCTACTACACTTTTTGTAGTGTTGTCCGCCATCAGCTTCAATTCCAACTTTACATTCAGGGCAATAGAAATCTAATATGAATCTATCTACAGAACACTGCCTCCTAAATTTTGCCCCTCCAAGTTGACGATTTCTCAATATTGACCAAAGCTTCCTTTCGGCGTCAGTTTGATTCTTCCGAAGGGCCCTGCATCGTCCGATATTATTCCGCTTCATTGCCCCCTCACCCCTACCCTCTCCCCAAGGGGAGAGGGAGTTTTGCGAAGGCCTTTATCAAAAATGCCAAAGCAGACAATAAGCCGAGTTCTGTGTCCTCCCGCCAAAGGCAGGAGACTGGCGATCATCAATCTAGGTCCGAAGTCGCCTTCGAACTCCAGCGGCCTACCCGGAAGTAATAGCGAAGCAGGCTGCTTCTCCTTCCCTATTTGGCCTTGCTCCAAGCGGGGTTTTCCGTGCCTCCGATATCTCTATCGGAGCGGTGGTCTTTTACACCGCCGTTTCACCTGTATCCCGCCACAGGCGGGATAGTCTATTCTCTGTGGCACTTTCCGTTCCCGATTCTAAAAAATCGGAACCCTCGCATTACGAGGCGCTTTGCCTTGAGGAGCTCGGACTTTCCTCCCCCGCCAAAGGCGGGGGCGATCGCCTTGTCTGCTTTGGCAAATCTAATTCGAAATTTATTCGAATGCAATTGCCACTCTGGCTTTTGTGCGTTAATCGCATCTGAAATAATTTATGAAAAAGAACAAGTCTTCTAACTTACCCAATAGTTGGGCGCTTCCTTGGTAATAATCACGCTGTGCGGATGACTTTCCCTCAAACCGGCATAAGTTATCTGAATGAATTCGCCTTTCTTTCTCAACTCTTCGGCGTTTCTTGCTCCACACAATCCCATGCCAGCCCTGACCCCTCCAATCAGCTGATACACCGCGTCAGAAAGACTTCCCTTGTATGGCACTCGCCCCTCTACTCCCTCTGGAACAAGCTTTTTGAGTTCAGCCTCATGTTCCTGAAAGTAACGGTCTTTTCCTCCACTTCTCATAGCTTCCAGAGAACCCATACCCCGATGAATTTTATAACTCCTCCCCTCGAAGACAATTCTATCTCCCGGACTTTCCTCTAGTCCGGCGAAAAGCCCACCAATCATTACCGCATG
>DASWLN010000121.1:0-6619 GCA_036396115.1 Candidatus Zixiibacteriota bacterium | reverse complement strand
TTTAAAATAGATTGCATATTCCTCTAATATGTAACGACATTTAATGCGTTTGCTATAATTAACGATTTATCTTTATTATACAAATGAGGATTGAGCTCTGTTCCATTAGATTGGACGATTGGGACATCTTCTTTTGGCGGGAACTTCGGGTCGAGGTTCAACTTTTACTTTGAAATCCATTTCTTTTCCTTGACGGACTACGCCTAAGACCAGACTGGAGCCGATGGTCTGGCTTGATACCTTTTTCCTAAACTCGGTCTTGCAGTTAACCTCCTCCCCATTACATCTCATAATAATGTCTCCCGGCTTTAAACCACAAGTTTGGGCTGGACTTTTTTCTACCACTTCAGTGATAAGAATACCCTTGGCGGACTTTTCCATTATCCTCGCTAATTTTTCGTTCTTGCAAGCCTTGTCTGAAGCTATTCCGATCCAGCCGCGCTCTATCCTTCCATTCTCCCTCAAGACCTTACTCACCTTCTGGCAGGTATTGGCTGGCACAAGCAGAACCATTCCGTCCTTCTCTTCCAATCTACCTTCGACCAATCCCAGAAGTTCGCCTTTGGTATTGAATACTGGTGTTCCGCTATAAAGTGGACCGGAGAGTGGATTAAAGATCAAGAGCTCTTCATCGTAAATATCGTCCCCGCCTATCCAGGAAGGATTAACTGAACCTAAGATTGCACACAAACCCTTGGAGTATTGACTATTAAACAAAGCCACACCCAAAGTCCCACTCTCTGGTTTCCCTTTAAATATTCTCTCCACGGGCCTAAGCTTCACACCTTTCACTTCCAAGAGACTGAGATTGGTCTCAAAATCACAACAGGCATTAACTATCTGGCTATCTTCAATGATTCTTCCATCCTGTAGCATTATTCTCATCTTGCCTATGTCTCCCAGAAAGTTTTCCGTGACCAAAATATGATTTTCATCCACTATTATCCCACTGCCTAACTTAACAGATTTATTCTTTACATTATTAGCTACTAAACAAACCACATACTGACCAACCTTCTGCCTGAGTTTGATTACATCTCTTTCCAAAGCTTCCAAGCCATTTTTTTGACAACCTGCCAAAAAAGGAAGGAAAAAAATTGCACCTACTCCTAATAGATACCTAAGATGAAGTCTGATTAAGTTAAATTTTCTCATTTTCGATTCACCAGGTAAACGGTTTTCTCCCCATCGTCCACGGAGGAAAGATATTCTCTATCCAATACTATCACATTCTCCAAAACTAAGATTTTCTCTCTGGATAGAGATGAGTAAGCCCCTAAGCCAGCCACAAGGATTAGAAACAGGGAAAAGACATAAGCTGGCACCGGACCCAAAACAGGTGTTGCTATAAGTCGCAAAAGCTCCTTCATTTTTTCTCTAATTGAACTAAGCCAAGAGAGATGCTGTGCTTCCAAAGGGGCCTGCTCAACAAATCCTTCCCAAGACATCCCCTTATCTTCAAAAGAAAGTGCCTGTTTGAACATATTGATTGAAGCTTTGTGCAGCTCCAACCCTCTCTGACAAGAAGGACAACCTGCAACATGCGAATCCAGACTGTTCTTATTAGTTTCCTTTAGTTCCGCATAGCCATTGATTAGTTTTTTGGCTTTCCCGCACTTCATAATCTAACTCCCATCCTCTTCAAGACTAAGGGATGATGTTTGATTAATTCTCCTTTTAACTTAGCCCTAGCCCTATGCAGATACCAGCGAACTGTAGCTTGGGGCATCTGAGTTATCTGGGCTATCTCATTTATGTCTAAACCCTCTAAATCGCGCAAGACAAATACCGATTTCTGTTTAGAGTTTAAACTCTCCAGGCTATCCCGCACTGCCAATTTTACTAAGGTGTTGTTGAAAACCTTTTCCGGTCCATCTTTCTTGTCGCTTAGTTGTCCGGCCAAGTCATCTAAGTGGTCCGTCTTGTGCTTTCGGTATTTTCTTAAGTAATCTATGCTGGCATTCATGGCAATACGATAAAGCCAAGTGGAAAACTTCCGTTTGGTATCAAAGCTTCCTAAATTCTGATAAGCCTTAATAAAAACGTTTTGACTTATGTCGCGGGCATCTTCATAACTTCCCACCATTCTATAAGCCAGACCTCCCACCTGCGACTTGTACTTATCCATTAGCTTCTTGAAAGAAAGCTGGTCACCTCTTTTAGCTCCCTCAATTAACCCTCTTTCTTCTTCCAAAAGAGCCTTGTCGGAATCAACTGATTTTTCTAAGATGATATCTCTTTTGGCATTGTCGTCCAAAGTGGACATCCGCCAGCCCTCTCTTTTTTATACGATTGTTACTCTAAGTCATTTGAGAATTTAATCATAGACAGATCACATCCAAGCCATTGCTTCTTAAAAGCGAAGTTGTTACTCCATCTCCTTGAATAGTTCTCCTTGAGCAACGAACTCGGCCGCAACCACAGGAAGGGCTCTCATCCTTCATTACCGCTTTTCTTATATTAAACAACTTAGCTATTTCTAAAAACCGATAAGCCCCTTTGGTGAAGAATTCAGTTACGTCCTCTCCTTCTTGGTTTGTCACCCTGCTTCTGCCATTTAGAACATCTCTTCCCTCACCCTCAACTATTTGCGCAGGGAAACGAGGAACAGATAACCCGCCCAGGAGTTCAGGGCAGACTGGTATTGCTCTACCTCTTTTCACCAGTTCAGATACTTTTCTGTCCTTGCAGCTGGTGCCATCGAATCTTGTATTCAAGCCGGCCAAGCAGGCGGAGACAATATAATCATATTTTGGCTTCATATCAAGTCATAAAAAAATCCTCGAGAAGCTCGAGGACTGGAGGACTAATCAAGTATACAGTTTCAATCCAAAAAGTCTGAACTGCAGAGGACATAGTTTAGCGGGTCAACTGCTTGCCCCTGATAATGCACTTCATAATGCAGGTGTGGGCCAGTTGAATAACCGGTATTACCTACTGTGGCAATAAGGTCACCCCTTTTCACCATTTGCCCCCGGGCAACCTTTGTACTTCGTAGGTGAGCATAAACTGTCTCGTAACCATAACCGTGTGCTATCCTTATCACTTTGCCCATCCCCGATTCATGACCAATATAGATAATACTCCCATTAGCCGGGGCATAAATCGGAGTATCCCGGTCTGCTGCCAAGTCTATACCTCGATGAAACTGCATCATACCAGTAAAGGGGTCTTTTTTCATCCCGAATCCGCGACTGAAATAACCAATCACTGGCGTAATTGAAGGGGTGTGGTCTAAGACCATCTTCTTATCCAAAAGTTGCGAATATATCTCTTCAAAACTCTCCCTTTCGAACTTGGATTGTCTCAGGAGCTTATCCAGTTCCTCCTCAGTCAAACTAACCTTTTTCAAAGTCGGGCTGGTGAGTCTGTAATCAAAACCCGTGGGACCACCTATACCTACTTCCCTCACCTCATCATCTATTTCCGGTAGCCCAAAGACCAACCGAATCTTCTTTTCATTCTGGATTAAACTCTTCACCTCACCTTTCAATTGGGAAACCAGCGAGTTGAAACCTTCGAGTTTCTTCTCCAGATAGCGATTTTCTTTTTCCAATTCCGTCAATTTGTTATTCTGGTAAGTCTTATTCAAAGAGTCTATAACGAAATACGAGTTGATGATGAGCAAGAAGGCTAAAAGGGAAATCAGTATGCATATCAAAGGGAGAGAGATTTTAGTTTCGAAGACCTTGCCCTTGTCGTGCGGAATTATTATAAAGGAGAATCTCTTTTTCATAGGGGGGCCCTACCTTGAAAGGATTGCTCACTGAGATATTATCTAACTATATGGAATTAGCATTTGCGTGTCAAGCAGTTTTTTCCTCATTTGATTAAGATGTATTCTTTTCTCAAGATTTTGTCAACCACCCGAACGAACTTCTCTGCGTTAAGATTCTGCAAGCTGTAGATGTGCCAGTAAATTTTCTCTGGCAGTTCGTACTCCTCTTTTTTCTTCTTTGCCATATCCATTCCCCCTTGTCTGTCGAGCTGTAATAAGTTTTGTTGGGGGGTTGGAAGTCGAAACCTGCCTTATTACAACTATCGGCATAAGTTTAAGAATTCTGAACCTAATTCCACTTTCTTTGTAGCAACCTCAATGCCTAAATCACCCAAGGTAAGGAAATAACCTAACCTATTGTTGTTAATCTGATTAAACTATTAAAGCCAACCTTTATCCTTTAAGTCTTCGGATAATAATATTGACTGAAAACAATAGAATGTGGGCTTTACCCTATATGCGTCGAATCCAATTTTTTTTGTTTGTGTTTTCCATTGGATTATGATATTTTTGAAACAACCACCTTATTTTGACGTATCCCAAAAAGGCAGGGAAAGTGTTGGATGACGACCAGATTCTAGTGGAGCGGGCTTTAACCGGAGACCAGAAAGCTTTCCGTCTCCTTTTGAAAAAACACCAATCCGCTATCTATCATGTGATATTCAAGCTGGTGCATAATCAAGAGGAGGCTTGGGATCTGGTTCAAGAGACCTTCATGAAAGCTTTTCGCTCTCTGTCAAGCTATAAGAAGGAATATCGTCTTAGCACCTGGCTGTATAGGATTGCGGCTAACTGCTCCATCGACTATTTGAGAAAAAGAAAAATCGAAGCACTCTCCCTGGACCAGCCTTTGGAAACTAAAGAGGGAAGCGTTTGTCTGGAACTGCCGGATTTCACCTATAATCCTGAATCTGATTTTGAATCCAGACAAAAAGGAATCTCCATCAATCAAGCCATAGAATCGCTTCCTAGAAAGTATAAAGAGGTGATAATCTACCGGCATAAGGATTACAAATCATATGAGGAGATATCCAGGATTCTGGGAATACCGGTGGGAACTGTTAAGGCTCGCATTTTCAGGGCAAGGGAGTTGTTGAAGAAAAGATTGAAATCATTGAGATAGGAGGAAGTATGAAAGTTGTCAGTTCCATTTTGACATTGCTCTTGTGTATATCCTTTCTTTCAACCGTTTATGCTCGGGCTGAGGAGTTCAGCTTCGAGTTGGAAAAAGTATTTGAAGTTGGGAAAACAGAGAACTTTATCAAATTAAGCAATAGTTCGGGTGAGGTCACTATTGAGTCGCACAACCAGGACAAAATCATCGTCCACGCCACGAAAGTAATCAGAGCTAAGGATCAAAAGGAAGCAAACCAGATCGCTGAAAGGATAGTAATTGATATTAACAAGACCGATTCAACCATAACCATTGAGACCGAATATCCCAAGATTAGACCAAAAGGTTTTTGGAGCAATTTCTTAAGATTTGATTGGGGAGACAGGGCTTGGGTGGATTATCATATCCTTGTTCCAGCTAAGACCAAATTAGACATACATTCGGCATCAGCAGATGTGAACGTAAGAGGAATAGAAAACCAGGTAGATGTCTGGGTAGCTTCAGGAGATGTTCTATTGGAAAATATAATAGGAGATGTAAATGCTAACTCCGCCAGTGGCAATCTGGAGGTCTATGGTGCTCAAGGGAGGATTAACCTTAAGGGGGCCAGCTCAGATATCAAGATAAGAAGAACTGAAGGAAGTATGAATTTAACTACCGCCAGCGGGGATATCTATGGTGAGAAACTCGAGGGGAATCTATTTATCTCGCAAGCTAGCGGAGATTTGGAATTATACGAGATAAACGGGGATATAACTGCTAAGGGCGCTTCCGGAGATAAAAGAATTGAACAGAAACAAGGTAGCCTTAACTTAAATAGCAGCAGTGGAGATATTGAAGCCAAAACTGACATCCTGCCGAATAAGGAATATCTTATAGAGAGTGCCAGCGGGGATGTGAAATTATATATCCCCCTACAATCCAAAGCTGATATCGAATTGAGAACAGCAAGTGGCAATATAGATTGTAAAATTCCTATGGAATTGCGTATTGTCACCTCTAAGAAAATAGAGGGAAAAGCAAACCAGGGTGGGTCTCAAATAACAATTGAAACCACCAGTGGCGATATTTTCCTTTTTAGCCAATAGGAGGAGAAAATGATAAAAACAAAATCAATTTGGGCTTTTCTATTTATCATCTTGATTTTCTTTTTTAGCGGGACGTTTGTTAGCCGAAGCCAATCCGCCTCAATCAAGGAGAAGGCGGCTGAAGTGAAAGTGGAAGATGGTGAAGTTTATATCAAGACTGTTGAAGGTAAGGAAGTTAAGATATCCGAAGAAGGCTCTATCTCAGTGGGAGAAGAATCAAGTCAAACCCAGGAGTCCACGGAAAGTCAGTCCGAAGAAGGCAAAAAAACTATCGACCAGATCGTTAGAATAGGGGGTGACGTGGTGGTGGAGGAAGACGAAATAGTGAGAGAGGATGTGGTTACCATTGGGGGAAGTATAACCGTAAAAGGAAAAGTGGACGGTGATGTGACAGCGGTTGGAGGAATAATTCGCGTAACCTCGACTGGAATTATAGAGGGCGATGCGACGGGCGTGGGTGGAGGAGTTGAAAGAGAGCCTGGGGGAGTAATTAATGGAGATGCTACAGACATTAGTTTCCCGTTAATAGGCTGCGGGGCTCTCCCCCGTTCCCACCTTCTTGGGCAGCAGCCCTTTCATCCTGCTTTTGCCATCAGGGGATTGATGCTTTTCGCTCGGATAATAAAAATTATGATTTTT
>DASWLN010000120.1:0-4322 GCA_036396115.1 Candidatus Zixiibacteriota bacterium | reverse complement strand
TGGATTCGAGTGGGGAAGCGGATATTATATCAACGAAATCACCCCTGAAACAGCAGCAAAACAGTTGAGGGAAGCTGAGATTTAAGAGGATTCTTAAGAAATGATAAAACCTAAAACCCTGTTATTGCTTTTGTTAATAGTTGCTATTTGTATGCAGATTCGGTGTTATTCAATAGATTATTCACGGGCAGAAGCATATATCAAGAGGAGCACAACGACTAAGAATACAGGTAACCTCTTATTTCGTGTAGAGGCAGACCGAGAAGAATATCATCTTGGGACACCTATTTACTTGGTTTTCTCCCTCGAGAATGCAGATACCGTACCTTTCTTCGTTAATAAGAGGTTTGCAGTTGATGCTTTTAATTCGCCCGCTTCCGTAAGGGAAGTTTATCTTGAAGTTGTATCACCTGCTAAGAGAGGTCTGTTATTTCGATACCTTATAGAAAAGGGATACGTGGTAAGGGAGAATTTTGTCTGTCTCTGCCCCGGAGAAAAAATCTACTCTTCCAAATTTCTCTTAAATGACGACTATGAGATCGACGAAGTAGGAAAATATAAGATTGTGGGAGTCTATGAAAATTACTGGGGTCCTGAATTTGGCTTTAGAAACGCTTGGATGGGGAAAGTAGAAAGTGAGCCAGTTGAGTTCGAGGTGTTACCAATAGAATGATAAATATAATAACACAGACGAACAAAGAGATTGCCACGCTCCCTACGGTCGCTCGCAATGACACCATCATAATGTCATTGCGAGAAGCGAAGCGACGAAGCAATCTCATTTTAATATGAGCTTTTTTGTAGCTGTCCAATTATTAGACTAATTATTTACTCCTTCCAAGTCCTTAGACTTGGCGAAGGTTGTGTCAGGAATAGCTCCTGACACAACTTGTTAATGAGGAAAAATTTATTGACTCATGCCTGACAATCCCACTGGTTTAAAATTCATTGCTCGCGCATTGTATTCCAGAAACTATCGCCTGTTTTTTGCCGGGCAGGGCGTTTCCTTAATTGGCACCTGGATGCAGAGGATAGCCACAGGCTGGCTGGTTTATCGCTTGACTGGTTCTGCGTTTTTATTGGGAATGGTGGGATTTGCAGGTCAAATTCCCATCTTTCTCTTATCCCCCATAGCCGGCGTGTTAGCAGACAGGTGGGATCGCCGTCTTCTCATAATTGTTACCCAAACCCTATCTATGCTACAGGCATTCATTCTAACATTCCTCATTTTAACCCACACCATCGCCATTTGGCATATCATATTTTTGAGCATTTTCTTAGGTATTGTGAACTCTTTTGACACACCGGTGCGTCAGGCGTTTGTTGTGGAGATGATCGAGAAGAAAGAGGATTTAGGAAATGCTATTGCCCTAAATTCCTCAATATTCAATGGCGCTCGCTTATTGGGTCCTTCCATAGCCGGCATACTCATCGCTGCTGTGGGTGAAGGGATTTGTTTTCTGCTTAATGGCATCAGTTATATAGCTGTCATATTCGCTCTGGTAGCAATGAGAATCAAGTCCCAAAAAAAGCCAATCCGACAAACCCATGTTCTACATGGGTTAAAAGAAGGATTCGCTTACTCCTTCGGCTTCGCCCCTATTCGCTCCATTTTGCTCCTTTTGGGATTGGTCAGTCTGGTGGGGATGCCTTACGCCATATTAATGCCGGTTTTTGCTAAAGACGTTCTGCATGGTGGTCCCAGCATTCTCGGTTTTCTTATGGCAGCTACCGGCGTGGGCGCACTGGTGGGCGCTCTTTACCTTGCCTCACGTAGAAGCCCTAAAGGATTGGAAAAGATTATTGCGCTTTCCACTACCATCTTTGGTGTCGGACTTATCGTTTTCTCTTCGTCTCGTCAAATATGGCTTTCTTTGCCATTGATGTCTTTGACCGGTTTCGGGATGATGGCGCAGATGGCATCCAGCAATACAATTTTACAGACCATTACGGATGATGACAAACGCGGTCGGGTAATGAGCTTTTACACTATGTCCTTTTTGGGGACAGCCCCTTTCGGTAGTCTGTTGGCTGGGGGATTAGCCAGCAAAATAGGCACTCCACAGACCCTACTATTAGGTGGAGTTTGCTGCATCTTAGGTGCATTTTTGTTCACCCGGCAACTTTCGACTTTAAGGGAAACGATTGCTCAAGCATTTACAAGAAAAGATGGGGTTTTGGAAGTGAGAAGGGGGATTCAGGGAGCAACGGAACTAACTACACCACCCAAAGATTAGGCAATAGGTCAACTGGCATTTCGTGAGAATATGAAATGCGGGCGACCCGGCGGGTCGCCCGCATTTTTTAGTTCCGCGTAGGGGCGAAGCTTGTCTTCGCCCGAAGAGTTCTGGGTGGAGATAAACTCCACCCCTACGCGTATTTATTTTCTGCGTTTATGTGGGAAACAGAAGATGGGCTCGGGAATTCCAATTCCCGAACCAACAGAGTCCCCACATAGATATAAAAATAACCTCTCCTAACCCTCTCCTTTCCAAGGAGAGGGAATGGGTGAGGTTCTATAATACCGCCCCGATAAATCGGGACAACTATAGTTATATATTATCTTTAAGGTTTCTTCTGTCTCTCTTTTGCCAGCTTAGCTTCTTGCGATTGGGGATATGTCTTAATCAGCTTGTCAAAGTATGCCTTTGCGGTCTTGGTCTCCTTAAGCTCCGAATAGGATAAGCCCAACTTGTAAAGTGTGCTGGGGATTTTGTCACTTTGAGGATATTTCTCTATGACCTTGAGAAATTCCACCACTGCCCGTTCGAAATCCTCCTTGGCATAATAACATTCCCCGATCCAGTATTGAGCATTGGGAGCCAAATCCGCCTCAGGAAAATACTTCAGATAATCGGAAAATCCCATAATAGCTAAATCGTAATTCCCTTTGGTCAAATCAAGATAAGCGGACTTGTAAAGTTTTTCTGGATTTAGATTTATCTGGAGCTTAGAGGTATCGGGCTTGACTTCCTTCCCCTCGGCATCCTTTGGAGCAGCAGTCTCATTTTCGCTCGTAGTTTTATATGAGCCCTTCCTCGTCTCCCCTATCTTATTCTCCAGGATATCCATCCTCTGATTAATCTCTTCAAAGGAGTTGTTGATGTCAGCTTTCAGACTTTTCGTCTGTTTCAACTGTTCCCTTGCCAAGCTGTCCAGCTGGGCAATGGTTTTTTCCATCCTGTAATTGCTTTGCTCCAGATAGTCCGCTTGCTGTTTTAATCTCATAATCTCTTGGCGGCTGGCACATCCTCCAAACACCAGTAAAAATATTAATGCGCAGAGGAGAATTATTGTCTTCTTGCTCAAGCTCCCTGCCTTTCTTGTAAAAGGGACACCCGCTTTTGGGCAGGTGTCCCGATTGTTTCGACTATTCCACTATCTTGAACTCATCTCTTCTGTTTTTCGCCCATGCTTCCTCGTTGGAACGAGGGTCGAGTGGTCTTTCCTTGCCATAACTTATAGTGGAAATCCTATCTGCACTGATTCCCAAATCGACTAAGTAGTTTTTGGCTGAAAGGGCTCTTTTCTCACCCAAAGCTAAGTTGTATTCAATTGTTCCCCGCTCGTCGCAATGCCCTTCAATTATAACTTTGACCTTGGGGTGAGCTTTCAGCATCTCAGCATTGTTTTCCAGAATAGTCTTAGTTTCTGGAAGCAAGCGATACTTGTCGAATTCAAAATGAATCATCTCCAGAGCTATAACTTCCTTTTCAACCTTCGGCTGAGAAACAACCTCCGGCTGCTTAGTTGGCTCTGGTGGGGTTGGCACCTCAATCGGTTTCTCCTCTGGAGCTTTGCTTATCTCCGGCTCCACTGCTGGTTTGAGGGTCTTCTTTCCAGCACATCCTGCCACCAAGAAAACAAGGGAAAGAATTACTACCACTAAAAGTAATTTCTTCATTTTTCACCTCCTTTGGAATTTAGAGATTAGTGATTTATATTAGAATCCGGTTGACCAATCTGGATTATAGTTATTCCCCTGACCAGTTATCGGTTTCTGTTCCGAGCCATCCCAATTCATAGTATAGATTTGATGTTTTCCGCTACGATTTGAACTAAAGACTATGTGTAAACCATCCGGCGACCAGTGTGGATTCTCACTGCTTCCTTGTGAAGTCAAGCGGATCAAATTCTCTCCGGTGATATCTATGGTGCATATTTGAAATTCGCCCTCTAGTCGAGTCACATAGGCAATTTTATCCCCACGCGGAGACCAAGCCGGCGAATCATTGTAATTATCCTCATAAGTTAAGCGTCTCACATCTCCCCCTTCAGCGCTCATAATATAGACTTGAGGTTGTCCTGCGCGGTCTGAGGAA
>DASWLN010000119.1:0-3724 GCA_036396115.1 Candidatus Zixiibacteriota bacterium | reverse complement strand
AGATTCGAGCAGAAAAAGGCAGAGCAAGAGAAAAAAGATCAAAGTCAAATAGAAGTAGTTTTAGAAAAGATTCGCGGATTTTTGACAAGGAGTAAGAAAGAAGCGTGGGAAACGATGGGGGAAAGGGATGAACTAGCTACCGTGGTAAAGAGGCTTGAAGGGAAGCTTGCGCCAGATCAAACCGGATTTACACTTGAAGTTTTTGTTGGCAGCCCGAGAACCGAAGTTAGTCAAGGCCCGAGTGAAAAAGTGGTTGTTATGACCGATAACATGGAGCAAGCCAAAGGTATTCACGCGACACTTGGGAAAGAACAACAAGTAATTGTCGCGTCGCCTCACCAGCTACCATTTAAAGAAAGTGCTCTTGAACGAATTGTCGACCCACACAAGCTCACTCATGTGGGTGAAAAGAGTAGAGAAAGTTTGGGCACACCGCTGCAATCGCTAGAAAATCTTTACGCAGAAATTAAGGCGTTTATACTTGAGAAAAAAGGTGAGGTTGGTTATCTGGCGGCTCGTCCGACTTACGTCACTGAAGGGACTCATGAGGTATGGAAAGCGAAACTTGGTGAAAGCCTCAGAGAGAGAGCTAGTGTGATGGCCCAAAATGGGAAGCTAGTTTTTTCAGTCGGAGTAATTCCACCGCAGTGGGAAACAGAATCTGGTTATATGGCTCATACTACACAGGTGGGCGAGGTTTTCCTCAAACCTGACGAAATAAAAGATCTGGTGGCCAAAGCTGGTTTGAAAATTGATACGGCTTACGCTGGTATGGGTCCTCGTAGCCAGATGATACATACAGAAAATGCAGTTAAAGCTCTTATTATGTCCACTACTGGTTGGGGATTTGAAAGATTTGCTGATGAAGTTCTGATTCCGATAGCACATTCAGCGGTAAACATGCTGGGGACTGGAAAAAGGGAGTCATTCGAGGGTTTGGCCCCTGAGAAAATCCGCGAAAAAATGAAACTAGAAAAAGTGGATCTTGATCACTTCGAAGAAGCAAGGACCTCAGGCCTTGCCAGCGCCCGTACTCCAGAAGGAAAACCACTGCCGCCAGACAGAGTAATCATCGTAGCGAGTAAAGAAACGGGGGATTGACATGGAGTCTCCTTGTCTAGCCCACGAAGTGGTCGCAGAGCGCGGGATTACTGACTCCGATTATCGGGGGAATTACGGAGCGATCTATTGTGAGAGGTCAAGACTTTTTTTCTTCCAGTTTTTGCTTGTGGTACTGGGTAAGGAAGCCGGTGACGAAGCCGTCCAGAATTTCTTGGCTAACAATGGCGATATCTTTTCCAGCTTTTGCTTTGTAAACCTTAGCTAGTTCTTCAGTCATCTGGTCTTGCGGAAGTTCGTTTAACCTCGCAATATCTTTTTCGTTGTCTAAAACTGAAATTAGCTCTACTTGGATTTTTTGAGCCAGGAGATTATTAAGGCCTTCAATAAAAGTAGCAATTACTTTATCTTCTACTTTGTTTTCTTTTAATATGTTTATAACTTTCTCAAGATCTGCCATATTAAATTAAATCCTTGCTGCTAGGGCTTTATTTACAACTTGGACTCCTTCTGGTGTTAGGAGATTGAAGTCGTCGCCGGCTGGCCAATAATGTAATGCTTCTGTCAATCTGTGCATGGCTTCGGCGTCTCCAGCAGAGGCGGCTTCGATAAGGCCTGGTATTTCCGCACTAGCAGGAAAATCTTCGACCGGGATTCCAGAAGCGGCAACATTTCTGCTCATCTCCTCAAGCATATCATAGTTGGCTTCTACGTGGGCACCAAAAAGATGCGCATTTGCTTCGTTTGCTTCCCAAAGAGTCGCGTCTTCAAACCCGTTATTAAGAAAAACTTGACCGGGCGTGGCGCCGTCGGGTATTTCAAAGGCGCTGCTGTACTCAGGATTAGTTATTATATCTTCTATGGCCATTGGTGGTGCCTCAGGAGGGATTGGCACTGGAATTGGTTCGCCCCCTGGTTCAATAGGGACCTCGCCTGGTTCAGTAGGTACTTCTCCAGGTTCAACACCGGGAGTTGGTTCTACCCCAGGTCCTTCAGGAATTTCTCCTGGTGTTGGGGTAGGCGTGTGTTCTGGAACGCCGGGGGTGGGTGTATGTTCAGGTGCTCCTGGAGTGGGGGCGTGATGAGGTACCTCAGGCCCAGCACCTTCAGGAGCCCCTATCTGGGCTTCATCACCTCCACCAAAAAGCCCGAGATGAGGCATTTTTTTAAAAGCTTCTGAAAACAAATTTTCAAGACCAAGGAAACCAGTAGCACCTAGGTTACCTGCTGCAAAGCCTGCTGAAATATGGTTTAGTTTCTGTTTAAATCCAGTGTATTTGGCTACTTCTTGTTCAATTCGCGCAATCATAGCAGCTCTTCCAATATCCTGGGTCCAAGCCCAATAGTCACTTCTCTCTTTGTACCCAGCTTTCAAAAAAGAATCTTTGGATTGTTGGTTACGTAATTCAATGCTATCTTCAATTTTGCCTTCCGCTTCAAGCTGACGAGCTTTGTTTAGTGTTTTTAACCAGTCGTTTACAAAATTATTATCAGCTCCAATAATATTTCCAATTTTTTCTAAGTTTCTCGTTAAGAACAGATTTACTCCTCTAGAAATTGCAAAAACACCGCCTGAGAATATAGCAGACCGAAGTGGCTTTGTAAGCATTGGAAGGACCGGTGCGAATAAGCTTAGAGCTATATTGGACCCAAAGCCAAACGCGAATCCAGTCCAATAATAAGGCTGTTCTTTGTCCTTGGGGTTTATGTGTTCCAAATATGCTTTAGCACGCCCCATGAGAAATCTACCGACTGGGTTTTTCTCGGCAGTTTCGATAAGAGCTTTGGCACCTTTGCCAGCAGTTTCAAGCCCCTCTCCAGTAATCTCTTTAGCCCTCGACTCTGGTTTGAGTTCTGCGACAATCTCTTTATTTTCTTTTTCAAACCTTCGTTTAATTAATCTATCGACGTCGTTCTCATGAAGATATTGCCGGTTACCATTTGGGTCCCTAAATACAAAGGGATTACTTACCTCGGGATCATACTTTTCAAATGTTAAGGCTTCCTTTCCGCGTCGAAGTTCATATCCAATATCATGACCAGCCCGGAGAAACTCCCGCTGATTTTCAACGGATTCTTCGAGACCTTCTCCAAGTCGGGTTTTTCCCGCTTCGTACCTTTCTTTTTGCTCGGTTCTTTTGGTATCGGCCGCTTTTCTGGCGGCATTCTTTTCGGCTTTTCCCGCCTCTTTTGCTGCCTTCGCAGCTTTCTTTTCTTCCTCATTTATATTACCGCGGAGAATTGCGTCTATATTGGCGCCACTAAGATAGCGGTCCTTCTCATAGTAAAACTTGTGTACTGTTTTACCACGGACTTCTTTTTCGGTTATCTTGGATATTTTGTAGGTTCTGTCGTTCTCCTTGTCCTCAAGCTCGTAATGCTCTCTGGAAGCTTTCTTTGTGTCGATGATGGCTTGCTTTTGCTCTTGGACACGCTCATCAACCGATTTTTCTTTGAGGGAGGGTGCTTGTGGTTTTTCTTCAGTTTCTGCAGCTGTGGTCTCATCCTTGGGTATTGGGACGTTTGGTTCCTCTTCAGGAGTTTCGGAGGGAGAGGGCTCATCTTTCGGCTGTTTCGCTTCTAAATACTCCCTTATCGCTTCTGGGCCTTTACTAGCAATATGCTTTGGGACTTCTACTTGTTTTTTTCCAACATCCGCGAGAGG
>DASWLN010000118.1:0-2948 GCA_036396115.1 Candidatus Zixiibacteriota bacterium | reverse complement strand
TAAGTACCGCCGACAACGGAACGAATCGTGATTACGCTACTGTAAAGTATGATTCAAGAGGGAAACAGCTTTGGGTTAAGAGGTATAATGGACCGGAAAACAAATTAGACGAACCTTCTGCCATAGCAATAGATAGATTCGGTAATGCCTATGTGACAGGAAAAAGTATGAATAAAGGGATAGATCGCGACTATGCTACGATAAAGTATTACCCAAATGGAGATACCGCTTGGATAAGAAGACATCAGGGTCCTACTCTCGACGAAGCTTCTGCTATAGCAGTGGATGGTTTTGGTAATGTTTATGTTACTGGAGAAAGCTACGATGCTCGGACAAATTGGGATTATCTTACCATAAAATATGACTCTTCGGGTAATGAACTTTGGACAAGAAGATATAATGGGACTGGGAATCGGTCTGACTCACCTTCTGCCATAGCGGTAGATAGTTCTGGTAATATTTATGTAACGGGAACAAGCCAAGGCCCTCTCAAAAAACATGAGGAAGAATATATCGACAAAGGCGATTATCTAACCATAAAATATGACTCAAATGGGAAACAGCTTTGGGTAAAAAGATATAACGGACCAGAGGATAGCTACGATGGAGCATGTGCCATGGCTGTGGATAATTTTGGCAATGTGTATGTAACAGGAGAAAGTGAAGGTGGGTGGGAGTCTTTAACAGATTATCTTACTATAAAGTATAGTTCCTCAGGAAAACAACTTTGGATAAGAAAGTTTGGTGGACCGAGATGGGATAGAGCTTCTGACATAGCCATAGATGATTCTGGCAATGCGTATGTGACTGGCGAGCACGGTATCAGTGAAGCGAGACAATATATAGCTACTATAAAGTATGATCGAAATGGAAAACAGCTCTGGAAAGAGATATACAACTATCCGGGGAAGAGATATATCATGCCCTCTGCCATAACTGTAGATGGTTCTGGTAATATCTATGTAACAGGAGGAGTGGAAGAAAGTATTGAAGATAGGTTACACCACAAAGAAGTGCTTTTTGATTACATTACCATAAAATATTTTAAAGCTAAGAGATAGTTTTTTGACATAAACCAAAAGAGTAGAATTTAGGCTCTGGAGAAAAGCTCCAGAGCTTTTTAGTAATTTGCGATTCATTGGCGACTTTTGCTATTCTTACAGTTTCTACGTTAGATTATTAACTTGCCCGGCTGGATTACTTATCTGAGGAGGAATAATAAGGCAGGTTATAGCTTTGTTTTGGTAAGGACAGACCTCTGTGTCTGTCCTTTGTTTATTCTCAGTTGTAGGCGACATTCGCGAATGTCGCCTACGATAAAACGGATAGATCCTTTTGGTTTGTACGTACAGCGGGCAGGGAACGGTTGCACCGTTCCCCAAAGGTAATGGCGCAGCCATTACCTACCCCTTGTTCATTCATAGACGGTGTGGGATATGGTTCAACAAGGGCTTCGACTGAGTCCTTCGACGGTGAGCCGCTCAGGACGGTCGAACCGCTCAGCCGAACGTCTTCACCATCTTGAGCAAGGTCGAAGGAAATTTCCACACCTACGAAAAAGAATAACCACGCGGAACATACCTTCACCCTCTCCTTTAGAGACTGTCTAGGAATGTCATTCTGAGTCCCGAAAGCTTTCGGGACGAAGAATCTCGCTTGCCTCCCATTCCACCCAGATTCTTCACTCCGCTAACGCTCCATTCAGAATGACAACAGCGGAGCCTGCCCTGAGCGAAGCGAACGGGTTCAGAATGACATAAACGACATTTTCATAGTTTTTAGACAGCCTCAAGAACAAGAAATGCGGGAAACAGGCTGAAAGTCCAGATAAGTTCATACTGTATGAATGAAAATTGATAAGGAAAAAAGTTCAATTCCAATAAGGAAAATTGTTCGTTTTTTGGGTAGGCAAAATCAGGATATAAAATTGGTTCTAAAGGATAGTTAAGAATTCGGAAAAAGAATAAAGCAAGTTGTAGTTTTAAGCCATTATATACCAATAACTTAACCTCATCGTCCCATTTTCAATAGATTCCCCTTAATTCTCCTCTGAAATTAAGTCTCTATTGGCATAGAAGTTGCTGAATTCAAAATCCGGAGCAAACCATGCTGTTTCCATTTTGGCAAAAATAGGTGATTAGAAATGATAAAAAGGAGGAGAAATGTCTCGTTCAGCCGTAATCTTAATCATCATCCTTTTGATAATTGCCTTCGTTTTGCTTCCCTATGGAGTGAAATCCGAACAGTTGACCGGCTTGGTCACTAATTCACTTTATACTGACCATAAAGCTCATCAGGTGGGTGACCTGCTTACTGTATTAATCTATGAGAGCGCACAAGGAAGCAATGTCTCGGAGAGTAACAATAAGAGGGATAACAAATTTGAAGCCACCGGGACTGAAGGAGCAGGGGTACTGAAATTTATCCCCCTCAAGGCGGTAATATATCACGAATCCGGTGGTAATCCTCAAGCAGTCTCTCCCAGAGGAGCTAAAGGATTAATGCAGTTGGCTGATTCGACTGCACAGGAGATAAGGGTGAAGGACATTTTTGACCCCAGAGAGAATATCTTAGCTGGGACAAAATACTTGAAGAGCCTAATCCAGCGCTTCGGTGGTGACTTGAAATTAGCTTTGGCAGCCTATAATGCCGGGCCAAGCATAGTCGACAAAATCAGAGCAGTTCCTCCTTTCAAGGAGACAATTAGTTTCGTCAATAAGGTGCTGGAATTTGTCCAAAGACAAACTCAGCTGAAATCATGATGGAGGATAAATTGCAACGCAAGGTAAACAGATTGATAGAGGTCATAAATGGGGAAGTTGTCTGCTTGGAGAACTTCATGACCCTTTTGACCAAAGAGCAGCAGCTTTTGGCTGAAAACAACATCCAGTCCCTGCAGGACTCTGTGGGTGAGCAGGAGAAGGCCATACTCGAGGCGGAAAAATTGG
>DASWLN010000117.1:0-6517 GCA_036396115.1 Candidatus Zixiibacteriota bacterium | reverse complement strand
AGGGGCTGCCATAGAGGTACCGCTTAGTACCTTATATTGTCCGTCCTTATAACAGGAACGAACCTCCACTCCCGGAGCGGAAAGTTCAGGTTTTATGCTTTGACCATCACATCCTGAAGGACCGCGACTGCTGAAAGTGGCAACTGGTAAGCTATCAGCATGTGCATTAACTGCTCCCACAGCCAGACTATTATAAGGTGAACTTATTCTGTCTGCCGGGTTCCTGATGGTAAAAGAATTGGGTCCCTCATTCCCAGCTGAAAAGATGGTCACGATTCCAGCCCGCTCCACGTTATCTATCGCCTCCCAGAAAACCTGGTCACAGCTCGGCAAAACCCCCAGAGGAACTCCCCAGGAATTATTGATTACATCTGGTACGTCTTCTGCGGTTTGGATATCTCCATCCGGGTCAACTGCCCATTGAAAAGCGGATAGGATATCACTTATGGTTTGCGATACACCCACTCCTCTATCCACCACTCCTGCGGAAATCCATTGGGCACCGAAAGCCACCCCCAGGGTATCACCTGGAGTCGAACCAACCATTATTCCCATAGTGTGGGTGCCATGTCCGCGAGAATCAATCGGTGAAGAAGAGCCATAAGGGTCAAACCAGGATGAACTTGATGTCCCGCCATTATTCCCCCTCCACTTGGAGCTCAAGGCTGGATGTGTTCCTTCCACCCCGCTGTCGAAATTACAGACCAATCTCCCTTTTCCGGTGAAACCCATATTCCACACTTTTCTTACGCCAATAGCATCGAAGTTATCTTTGTTGCTGCTTTCGGAAGAAGAATTATCCTCGCAACTTATCGGCTGGATTAATTCTATTTGGACATCGTCATATATCTTTTCAACCTCTGGCATAAGAGCAATTTTCTCTATCTCGTCTCTGGTTGCTGTTACTTGAATGATATTTGCAATCCAGAAACTCTTAAAATCTTTTACGAAGTTTTCCTTTATCCTATCTTTCAAGTAACCAATCAGATTCACCTGGGTTTGACTGGCTTTGGTTCGTAGCGAATTTAATATGACCTGATGTCTGGTTATGCGATTTGCTCTCTTTTGACCTAACTCGAGATTCAATTCCTCTGTTTTTGCTCTTTCTTTCAATACTACCAGGCAGGAATGATATTCGCTTGGGCGAAGATTTCTTAACTTGAAATGCAAGTCAGGATTTATTTCACCTGCCCAAAGCTGGCAGCCGCAAACCAGAATTGATATTATTAAGAAAAATAAGCTTCTTTTAACTAATCTCAAGACACGGTTCGACAAGCTCACCGTCCTGAGCAAGGTCGAAGGACAGAATTCGTGCAAAATTTATGCCTCCTTGGAATTTCACCTCCTCTTAAAGCAAACCAAGTGCCCAAGTTAGGCTATGCTTATCAACCGTAATGCTACATTCTTACTGAGTTGGTAGTCAACCCTAAGTTATGGTGTAACATAATCTTACGGGTGAGCAAATTTTATCTACATTTCACGGGACTTGGCCCCTCAGAAAAACCTGACTCTTTTCTGTGCAACGAATTGCATAAAAATCTTTGATATATATGAAACCAGTTTCACATAGTCTGTTTTGCAGGAGCATCCCCACTTTTTTTCAAGACATATCAGAATGTCTCAATGGCTATTTCCTCCGGTTTCTCTCTCCCCTTAGGGGAGAGATGGAGTAAGGGGGAAAAGAAATACCCCCCCACAGCCTCACAGCTGTAATACTCCTCACCCTCACCTTTTATCCTCTCCCTTCAAGGGAGAGGATAGAGAAGAGTATTTCTTTGCTAAAGATAAGGAAATTGTATTCCTGCTTTCCTATTCTTTAAATTCTCCTTATCTCATCTCAAGACCCAGACTTCGGGTCTCAAGATCCAGAATTCGGACAAACACTTCCCTCTTTCTATGTCTTGTTTTTGGGGATAGTGCTGTCTTTTTTGTGTTTGACAAGGTTTAAACCTATAAATATATTGAACCTGTGAACAAAGAAGCCGGTCCCCAACAAAAAAAAGAGTTTCTCATATTTGTCTTCATCTTCATTTTTAGTTTTGCTCTGAGGCTCATCTATCTTCTCCAGATAAAGGATAATCCTTACTTTGCCTCTCCCACTATGGACCCACTCTATCACGATATCTGGGCACAGGATATAGCCAATGGAAATTGGGTTGGAAATAAGGCTTTCTTTCGAGCACCTTTCTATGCTTACTTTTTGGCTTTGATATACAAGGTCTTCGGGCACAACTATTTTATCCCTCGACTGATTCAGCACATAATCGGCTCCTTCTCCTGTGTTCTAGTTTACATTCTGGCCAAAAAAATATTCAATAGAAAAATAGCTATTCTCTCCGCCATTTTGGCTTCGACTTACTGGATTTTCATATACTTTGAAGGCGAGCTTCTGTTGGATTCTCTTTTAGTTTTCTTTGATTTGCTTTTAATTATACTCCTGCTCGATGCTTCTCAGAATCCCAATCTCAAGACACATCTCAAGACCCATCTCAAGACCCAGAATTCGGGGAATTCGCGCTGGAAAAGATGGATAACCTGTGGTTTAGTTCTCGGCTTATCCGCCATCACCCGACCAAACATTCTGATTTTCATTCCAGTAGTCTGGCTATGGACGATTTTGCTATTCGTGAAAAGTAAAAAATTTAAGGTTGTTTTCGGGCACATCGTCTTTTTCACTCTAGGAACGATGCTTGTTATCTTGCCGGTTACTCTCAGAAATTATGTTGTGGGAAAGGATTTTGTTTTGATCGCTTCACAGGGTGGAGTCAATTTTTATATAGGTAATAATCCGGATGCGGACGGGATGAGTGCTACCTTTTTCCATCAAGGTGACTGGCAATCAAGTGATTTTGAATACATCGCCCAAGCTGCTATGGATAAGGAGCTGAAGCCTTCGCAAATATCCGATTTCTATTACAAAAAAGGACTGGAGTTTATATTTGACCAGCCAGCTTCTGCCTTCAGGCTATTCATTAAGAAAATCTATATGTTCTGGAACTCCTTCGAAGTAAGTAACAATCAGAATGTCTATTTTTTCAAAAGGTATTCCACTTTAATTCAGATTCTGCCCATAGGTTTTTGGTTGGTAGGTCCTCTGTCGCTTGTGGGTATGGGGCTTTCTTTTGGTTTCAAAAAGAACACTTTGCTGCCCATGCTTTTCTTGTTCAGCTATATGCTTACTGTGATAAGTTTTTTCATAACTGACCGATACAGACTGCCTGTTCTTCCTATACTGATAATCTTCTCCTCTTATGCTATTTTCTGGCTAATCGAAAAAATCCAACGTAAGGATTTTTCCAGAATTGCCCTATTCGCTCTAATCGTTATTCCCCTTTTCTGGCTGGTTAACTCCAACCTTTATCACCTGAACAAAAAGGATTTTTATCAATCGTATTTCAGCTTGGGAAACACATATCTCAAACAGGGAGATACAAGGAAAGCAAGGGATATGTATGAACAAGCTCTGATCCAAAATCCACTGGCTCCCAAGGTTCATCTGAATCTGGGGATGATCTACTTTAAGGAGAGAGATTGGGGCAGGGCAGAAGAAGAGCTTTTGAAGGAACTAAAAGTAAACCCCAAAGAAGAAAAAGTGTATAATAATCTTTCAGTTATCTATCGACTCAAAAGAGACTACGATAAAGCCATAGTCGCAGCTCAGAAGGCTTTGGAAATCAAGCCCTACTTTAAAGAAGCTTGTATAAACCTATCTTTAGCTTATAAGGAAAAAGGGGGACTGACAAAAGCAAGAGAGACCTTATATCAAGGGCTGGAAATTGTGCCCGGATTTACTCAAGCTGATTTTCTTTTAGCCTATCTTTACCAGCAGGAGAATGCTTCTGATTCCGCCTTAAATTATTACCAGAAGGTAATAGAGGAAACTTCGGTTAAGAAAGATGTTCTCTACAATCTGGAGAATCTGTTTTTGGAAGAGCCTTACGCCTCCCCGGAAAAGACCAAGGCTTACGCCTATTTCAATATGGGATTGATTTGGGCAAGAAGAGGACAATTAGATGGGGCTGAAGAGCTGTTCCTTGAAGCAATTAAGCTAAAAACTAATTTTGCCTCGGCTTATTCCAATCTGGGAAATATATATGAGATTAAGGGGGAATCCGGTAAAGCAATCGAAAATTTCAGAAGAGCAATCGAATACGACCCCAAAAACCCGATTTATTATTATAACCTAGGAGTATCATACCAGAGAATTGGAGAGATGACCCAAGCCATTCAGATGTTTGAAACGGCATTGAGCCTGGATCCGGGATTCGGTCCAGCAAAGGAGAAGCTAAGCAAGTTGCCAAACTAAGGATTTTCCTACGAACAATAAAGGGGTCGGCTCTAAGCCGACCCCTTTATTATCTATGAATCAGATTCTAATCCTCCCAGAACCATCTGACTATCTCGCTGAACAGGCTATCTCTCGTTGCGCCCCCCACACCCTCATCTATAAAATGCAACCCGAAACTTAGATGAGCTGTTTTGTAAATGGGGTGCCCATCCGGACCAAGCGGACCCTCGTAAATGGACCCACAAGGCCTGAAATGCAAAACCGAAGTTGCTGGAAAAGCTGAGACAAAAGTATATATCCTTGTGGCTTTCCCCAAGTATGTGTAAGAGGTATGCGCAAGTTTTCCTGTTGAATCCGGTGCGCCGGTCGACCAGTTTATTTGATCCCTTACTTTGATCGTATCCGTTTTTAACACCGGCAGGTCCAGAGCACTACCATATGGGTTTGCTCCGATGAACTCTTCATTGCGGTCAGCTCCAGATGTAGACCAGCCAGCATCGTATACGCCGAGTAAGCCAAAATACGTCATGGCGTAATCGGCATAAGGCACCAAGCTTGAAGTAACATCTTCAAAAAAGTTCAGGCCTTTCGATGCTGAAGCCACGCCAAAAGTCTCGGGACCGTTCCCTATCGCCCACACCTTGCCCCCCACTTTCAGGTATTCCTTGTACTGCAGAACCCCTATTACATCTTGGGGTTTACCCTCATTAAGGTAGATTACCAAGTCATATCTTGACAACGTATCGTTGCTAAAATATGCCAGGTCTTGGTACTTGTGCTTTCTAAAAGTCAGAGTGTTGCACAGCGAATCCATCAGAGCTCCAACTGCCCTTTGGTAGAAAAGCCTCACGTTAACCGAATCCTTCTCACCACCCGTATCACCTCTGCCATAATTCCCGTAATCATAAACCAATATCTTCCTCACCGGATTTGAGCTATGTGACGGGTCTGACTGGTAGGTGAACTGTGGATGAACTATCTTGAACCAGAGATGGCCATCTGGATTGCTCGAGGTAAAAGGGTCGGAGAAAACAAAAGCGTCATCCATAGTCCAGGCTATGAAAAGATACCAGCCATATCCTAAGTCCGGATACTGAACGGTATCTATATTGCGAACTAGATGAGGAGAGTTAACCAGTCCGGTTAAAAGCAAGCTTTTATCTTCGACCAAAGAGTTACTGTCAGTCTCATTGAAGGAAGAAGACACCAGAAAAACTGAGTCGCTACTACTACGCAGTTGATCATATTCAGTTTTATTGTTGATAACTGCGAAACTATCAGCAAAAGGTCCCCAGAGCTCCCATTTGAATACGAAGTCGGGCTGTGTTCCTTTATAATCATCTGAATCTGAACCATCCCAGGTCAACTTTATTCCCTTCCAGGTCTGGGTAGTCTCGGGCAGACAATATACGCTTTTTACGTCAGTACCGCTGCGGAATGGAATATAACTGATGCTTGCCTTGGGCTTGTGATTATTGCGGCTAAACATTCGATGGATTACATTGGAGACTGCATTATCATTGTCTATTGCCCTGACGAAAAGATGCTGAGTTATGGTATCATTTGGGTTTTCTCTGGCAAAAAGCTGAACTTTAACAATGCTAACCGTGGTATCCACAGCCGAGATAAATTTATCTATATTATCTGGCACTATTGTACTGTCTATATGTCGTAAAGAGTCAACCCAAGCCTCAGGAGGAATTCTAACTAAAACACTGCAAGCGCTGTCCGCTGCAGTTAACGTTCCCCCACCGTTCCACAACTTGCCAACTACATGAAGTGAATCTCCAATTATCACTGCATACTGGTATTTTATGACATAACCATCTATATCTAAGGCATACCAGCTTACTTCCGGATTAAAGGAGAAGGCAGCCGAATCAGGAGGAACATTGGAAAACTTTACCGTTGGTGGCCTGTTTTGTCGCTCTTTTCCCTTTCTGCCTGCATCACAACTGAGTAGCATTAACCCTACCAGAAAAGCTAATCCTACCAATCCAGCTGTTACTGTTATCCTGAGCTTAGACATGGACTAAAACCTCCTTTGAGATTCATATATGAGATTAATGTGATTTTTCTTCCTCTCCTTTAAAACTTCACGCTGGCTGAGAGTCTATGGATTTGATCTAAATGTCCAAAATCATGGTAAGCGTAGTCAAAGCCCAACTTGAGGCCGGATAGGTCTATCTTCAGGCCTGAACCTGCACAGAAGCCTCCCGTATCATTGGC
>DASWLN010000116.1:0-2961 GCA_036396115.1 Candidatus Zixiibacteriota bacterium | reverse complement strand
AGGATTTGGCAATGACACAACTTATGCCAGCGAATTTAAGGCAAGTTGCTGCTTGCTCTCTGGAACTGCCGCATCCAAAATTCCTTCCCGCTACAATTATATCACCCTTCTTTATCCTCTTGGGAAAATCCTTATCCATCCCTTCCAAAGCATGCTTTGCCATCTCCTCCGCATCGATTATGGGAAGATATTTTCCCGGATATATAACGTCCGTATCAACGTTATCTCCAAATTTCCAAACCCTTCCTTTGATTTTATCAATCATAAAAACTCCCTCGGGTCAGCGATCTCTCCCCTGATAGCTGAGGCAGTGGCAGTGGCTGGGCTGGATAAATAGACTTCGGATTCAACTGAACCCATCCTGCCTTTGAAATTGCGATTGGTTGTGGCGATACACCTCTCCCCTTTGCCCAAGATACCTTGATGTGCTCCCAGGCAGGGCCCACACCCAGGATTGAGTATAACGCAACCGGCATCGATAAATGTTTTTAATAATCCGCGAGCCATAGCTTTAAGATAAATATCCTTTGAAGCAGGTATGACCAGCATCCTTACATCCGGATGAACTTTTCTCTTCTTCAATATCTTGGCGGCAATCTCCAAATCATCCAAACGACCGTTGGTGCAGGAGCCCAGAACAACCTGGTCAACTTTTATCCCTTTGATTTTACTTATCGGACTGACATTGTCCACATTATGCGGGCAGGCAACTTGCGGCTCGATGCGGTAAAGGTCGAAGCGATATTCATTTTCATAAATTGCGTCTTTATCTGCAAATACCGGCTGGAAGCTCTTTTGGGTTACGCTATTTAAATATCTTTTAGCTACTCTATCAAAAGGCACAACTGCAAATTTGGCTCCCATCTCCATAGAGAGATTACATAGGGTGAATCGCTCGGAGATTGACATATCTTCTACTCCCGCACCGTAGAATTCCACTGCTTTATAATTTGCTCCCTCCACAGTTAATTTGCCAATTATATATAAAATCACATCCTTAGCATAGACTCCGGTCTGAAGCTCCCCTTCCAAAGTCATTTTTATTGATTCCGGAACTCTCAGCCAAATCTTTCCAGTTGCCCAGACAACCGCCATCTCAGTTGCACCAATGCCGGTGGAGAGGGCACCTATGCATCCATAGGAAGTAGTATGCGAATCGGTTCCAACTGCTAACTCACCTGGAAGCACTAACCCTTTCTCGATTATGATTTGGTGACAAACCCCTTCCCGAATATCATAAAACTTTTCTATCCCCTGCTCTTTGACAAAAACCCTTATGGAATGATGGGCATCTGCGGTCTTCTCGCTTTCCGCTGGGGCTCTGTGATCTAAAGGAATTACGATTCTATCCGCGTTCCAGACTTTATCAACTCCTAAGCTTTTAAACTGCTTTATCACCAAGCCGGCATTATCGTGGCTCATTGCCAAATTTGGCTCGACATTTACGATCTCGCCGACTTTGACTTCGGACCGACCGACTTTTCGAGCTAATATCTTCTGGGCAATGGTCTGTAAACCAATACTTCTTCTTTTTAAGAGGGCAAGAGGAAGTCCCAATTCCAACTGCTCCAATTTTAAGAACTTGGGCTTTTCGCGAATATTGTATTTTCTTCTCCATTTGTAAAAGGCGGCTCTGGAAACTCCGAGTTCCTTGCCTGCTTTGGTATCATCAGCATAACGTTCCCATAAATCCACAATCTTCTCGCGACTGTACTTGGGGAAAGCATATTCCCCTACTCCCTTCTTCCTTCTCCAGTAGGCAACCAAATGCTCGGGTATTCCACCCAGTGCCTCACCGATTCTTTTGTCGGTCTTGTATTGTCTTTGAAGCCGTAGCAGTTCTTTTTTCTTGGGAGTTTTCATTTTCTTATTTTTCTGCCTCAACAATAGCATAATACTGCGAATCACCAGCGACCGGGAGTCCATCCATTGGGTTTCTCGCCCAAATTGCAGAAGACACTATGTTTGCTCGTACCTTCTTGAAACCGACCTGGGTCAAATCGTCAATGAAGAATTGTTCAACAAGAGACCTTTCTGCATTGAATTTCCTCGCCATTTCATATGAATTGCTATTCTTTTCAACAAAAAGCTGCATGGCCACTATTTTGCCATTATCTTTTAAAACCCTGTGAAGCTCAGATAAAGCGACAATTGTATCCGGAATATTATTCAGACCAGCGCAAGATGTTAAATAATCAAATGTGTTGTCCTTGAAAGCAAAGTGTTTTGCATCTGTAGCTACAGAAACGAACTCCTTTTCATATTTCTCTTTCATTTTCTTGCTTGTCCAAGCGAGAACATTTGGGTCAACGTCAGTAGCTATTGGGAAGAATTGCGCTTTTGATTCAAGTAGTCTTTCAAACATGCCACCCAAACCGGTTGCCAAATCGCCAACAATTCCCCGAAAATTGTCAATATAATTGTTCATCTCTGTCCGCCAAATCTCTTGGGCATTCCTTGTTTCCACATTCAAATAGTTTCTATATTCTTCCATTCTTTCTTTCATTTTCTCATCTGAGAAGATGCTTTGGTCCCACTTCCATTCTTTGCTAGACAATTTCTGACTTACCATAACGTGAACATCATTCATTAGAGCATACCTCTCACCACATCGTAAGCACTCTAAATCCTTATTGACGTCGCTTCTACAAAGTGGGCACTGCAATATCTCATGCACAGCAATCATTCTATGTTTTTTATCAGTTTTTCCGTGCCTGTCGGGTCCCCCCCCCTGGCCGTTAGGGTCGAGCGAGGAGAAATAGGGCAGGCTGACCCGACAGATACCCTTTGAGGTTGTTTAAAAACGCGCTCTTTCGTCTCTTTGTCATTGCGAGCGACCGTACGGTTCGACTTTGCTCACCGTCCCTGAGCCAAGTCGAAGGGAGGGAGCGTGGCAATCTCTTTGTTTATCTGATAGTTATGAGATTGCTTCGTCGGGCTGCGCCCTCCTCGCAATGACAC
>DASWLN010000115.1:0-21480 GCA_036396115.1 Candidatus Zixiibacteriota bacterium | reverse complement strand
TTGAATAAGGACGCCCTGAATCGACTCGCTTGGGCTACACTCTTCAACGCCGCACTCACCTTCATAGGCGGAATCATTATAGGGGCTTGGGTAACTCACTATACTTTTGGAGGTTATTGGGAAGGGGTACCAATTGGTTGGGATATCACGGATAACAAAACTTTGATCATTTTACTTTACTGGCTGATTATGTTGTTTTTAATGAAGGGGACTATCTTTAAGAAAGACGGAAAGCTTGATTTATTGAAACCAAAACCCCTGGCTATCTTTACCCTGATTGGAGTGATTTTAACCATCTTTTTATATCTGGTGCCACATAGCATAAGATTATGATGGATTTCAAAAAAGCGTGTCAAATTGCATTGGACTGTTCCAAATCCTTTGGCGCAAGTTACGCTGATATCCGAATCGAGCAAACAGAAAACGAGACTGTGAGCGTAAAAAATGGCACCCCGGAGCCGATCAATTGCTCAACTTCTCTCGGATTTGGGATAAGAGTCACTGCTAATGGCTCCTGGGGATTTGCTTCCAATCCGGATTTAACTGCTAAGAACATAAAAAATACTGCAAAATTAGCAATTGAAATGGCAAAAGCTGCAAGCTTGCTGGCCAAAGAGGATGTTGTCTTATCCCCTTTAGAGAAAATAGTTGATACCTATCTTACTCCCATAAGAAAGAACCCTTTTGAAGTTTCGTTGAAAGAGAAAATAGAGTATCTTCTGTTTTTAGACCAGCTTATGCAGAAGGTCCAGGGAGCCAATATAACCAACTCCTTTATGGACTTCAGCCGCACAAACAAAATATTCTCCAGCTCCATAGGTTCCTTTCTTGAACAAACTATATATCAAAGCGGAGCGGGCATAGAGGCAACTGCCATGCAAGGCGGACATAAAAATATGCAGACCCGCACCTATCCGCAAAACTCTGGACAGTACCAGACCAAAGGGTATGAGCTGATTGAGGAACTGGGACTGCAGGAGAACGCTTCAAAAATTGCCCAAGAGGCAGTTGCTTTGCTTTCTGCTAAGGATTGTCCCCAGGGAATAACGGATTTAATCTTGGATGGCTCGCAACTCTCTTTGCAGATTCATGAATCCATAGGTCATCCTTTGGAATTAGATCGAGTATTCGGCTCAGAAAGGAATTTCTCCGGAACGAGCTTTGCCACACCAGATAAATTAAACAACTTGAAGTATGCTTCGGAGATAGTGAATGTGATCAACGATTCCACTTATCCCGGCGGCCTGGGAACTTTCGGATACGACGATGAAGGAGTCAAGGCAAATAAAAGCTATCTCATAAGAGGCGGCCTCTTGGTAGGTTATCTTGGTTCACGCGAATATGCCGCCAAAATCGCCAAAGAGAGCAACGGGTGTATGCGAGCACAGGGCTGGCAGAATCTACCTATTGTCAGGATGACCAATACTAACCTTTTGCCCGGGAACAAAACCCTAGAGCAGATGATAGCGGAAATTGATGACGGGATTTTTATGTCCACTCCTGCCAGCTGGAGTATTGATGACACCAGGGATAATTTCAAAATGGGATGTGAAATCGGCTGGGAGATAAAAAGTGGCAAATTGGGAGAAATGATAAAAAACCCGAGCTATTCCGGGAATACAATCCGGTTCTGGAATAGCTGCGATGCTATTGCCAATGAGAACTATTGGAAAATTTGGGGAACTCCAAATTGCGGCAAGGGCCAGCCCGGCCAAATTATGACCGTAAGCCAGGGGGCTTCGCCGGTTCGGTTTAGGAAAGTGAGTGTGGGAGAATGACAAGCCAAAAAAAGATTTTAGATCTTTTTGAAGACTCACTTGTATCCTCTTCCGCAGACCAGACTGAATTGGTTTTGATGGCTGATGATTTGAATCTCTCACGTTTTGCGGAGAATATCATTCATCAAAACATTGCCCAGTCCGACCATAATATCTTTGCGCGAGTGGTATTGGGAAAAAAACTTGGCATTTCCTCAACCAATCGTTTGGAGCAAAAAGAGATTGAAAAATGCATAAACCAAGCCATAAAGATAGCTCAGTTCCAGAAGGAAGACCCAAATTTCGTCTCTTTGCCCAAACCCGGCCAAAGAATAGAGAACCGTCTTCTTCACGAGCAGACCTTCTCCGTTGATCCTCGAGACAAAGCCCTAAGAATTGAAGGAATTGTCAAAAAATGCAAGGCAGATAATCTTTTCTCCGCTGGCGCCTTTCAAGATAAAAAAGAGGCTCTGGCTGTGGTCAACTCCTTGGGCATAAAAGGATATTTCAAGCGAGCTTCAACTGATATCTCTTTAACTGTAAACGATAAAGATCAAAACTGCGGCTGGGCACAGGATTTTAACTGGAACGCAAAAAACTTGACCGTAGAGAATGTGGGGCAGACTGCAATCCAGAAGGCATTGCTTTCAAGAAACCCAATTGAACTTTCTGCGGGTAAATATACGGTTATTCTGGAAGAAGCTGCGGTTGCTAATCTCCTTTTGTTTTTGTCTTTTTTGGGTTTTGGAGCTAAGGGTTTTATTGAAAAAAGAAGTTTTATGGCAGGTAAAATTGGGGAAAAACTAACCGGGGATAAGATTACTATTGTTGAGGACCCCTATTCTCCGGAAAATCCCGGAATCCCTTTTGATTACGAAGGGGTGGACAAAAAGAGGGTAGTTTTGATTGAAAATGGGGTGGGTAAAGGCGTGGTGTATGATTCATATTACGCCAACCTCGCGGGGCTAGAGTCAACTGGCCATGCCTTGCCACCGGGAAACAACTTCGGTCCCTATCCCCAGAATTTAGTAATGAATGAAGGAGATTCTACTGAAGAGGAGCTGATCGCCTCAACTGAAAAGGGGATACTGGTTACTCACTTTTGGTATCTAAATTATATGAACCCCTCAAAAACTATGGTTACTGGAACAACCAGAGATGGAACTTTTTTGATTGAGAACGGGAAGATTAAATCGGGTGTGAAGAATATGAGAATCGGGCAAAGCATCCTAGAAGCCTTTTCCAATGTGCAGATGATGACCAAGAAAAGAAAACTTTGCCCACAATATGGGGTCTTACTATTTGTCCCTCAGATGAAGATTGAAAACTTCAACTTTTTGCCCAACCAATGAAACGTAGAGATTTCATAAAATACATTTCTCTTTCCTCTTTGGGAATCTGCCTTATTCCTAGACAAGCCCTGGGTTCTCTGGCAGACAAAAGGGCCAAAATTAAACCACTAAATTGCTCCTCTCATTGGCTTATCGGCTCTCCGGTTAAAGGATGTTCCACTTCTAATCTTTTCGTAGAGTGCTCTGGTTCAATTCAAAATGGATTAGATGACTTCAATCACTTCAGACTGCCCGAAGTTTATGTCTAAAGTTTGTCTTGAAGTTCTGCAAGAGGCAAAAGCGAAGCTCAAGAAAAAGAAAGCGCAAACAGCCCAGCTTGAGGCGGAGCTTATTTTATCTTCTGTTTTGAAGTGTGAAAGAATAAAGCTTCATCTTGACCCAAAAAGGGTTTTAACTAAAGCAGAGCATAAACTTTTTGAGAAGCTTTTAAAACAAAGACTTTCCGGCAAGCCCTTGCAATATACTCTCGGAGAGGCTTACTTTTTCGGATACAAATTCAAAGTAAATCCCAATGTCTTAATCCCCCGTCCGGAAACAGAAATTTTAGTAAGCGAGGTAATTTCCCTTTTGAGAACAAAGGAGAATTCGAAAATAATTGACCTGGGAACTGGCTGCGGAAATATCGCTACAGGATTGGCTTTGAATTTGAAGGATGCGTTCATCTTTGCAACTGACATTTCCCCCAATGCTTTGAAAGTGGCTAAGCTTAATGCTAAATTGAACCGGGTTGAGGATAGGATAAAATTTTTATGCGGAGATTTATTCAAACCAATAAAAACCAAATTCGATGCCATAGTATCTAATCCCCCTTATGTTTCAGAAAAGGAATACACCAAACTTCCAGATGAGATAAAGAATTTCGAGCCAAAAGAGGCGTTGTTGGCAGGAAAAGATGGGTTAGAATATATAAAGAAAATAGTCGAACAAGCCCCTGGCTTCTTAAACAAAGATGGCATTTTGGCTCTGGAAATCGGGTTTGGACAAGAAAGAAAAGTAAAAGAGCTTGTCTTTAATAGTAAATTTCTTAAATTGATTGAAATCAAAAAAGATTTGTCAGGAATTCCGAGAGTGATGCTGGCAAGAAAATTGTAGTTGCTCGATTTATGGTTCGGCAGACTCCCTTCGACCTTGCTCAGGGACAGTGAGCGAAGTCGAACTGTCACCATCCTGAGCTTGTCGAAGGATCGAGCGATTTTTAAAATGCGCCCAATGAATTGGGCAACTACAAAACAAGTAGGCGACATTCGCGAATGTCGCCTGCAATAGATTGCGAAAACAGAAAGAGAAGTAACCAGCGTAGGGGTTCAAAATTTTGAACCCCTACAAAAAACAATCATGAATCATAAACGTAAATTCTTTGATTCCCACGCAAAAGAATGGGACCGAAAAAACCACTTAGGCGACCCTATGAAACTTAAGGAATTGGTTTCGATATTCAAAATCAAGAAAGGGGCTAAGGTATTGGATATTGGTTGTGGCACCGGTGTGCTTTTGCCTTATCTTTCAAAAAACGTTGGAGAAAATGGAAGGGTATTTGCCCTGGATTTCTGCTGGGAGATGATTAAGAAGGCAAAGCGAAAAAAAATAGCAAAGAATGTTTTTTATATTAACGCTGACACTAATGATTTGCCCCTGGCCGGGGATTCGTTCGACTACATCATCTGCTTTGCCACTTTCCCCCATCTGGATAAGAAATTGAAATCTTTAAAAGAGATGCAAAGGGTTCTTAAGCCCAGGGGGAAGGTTTTCATTTCACATCTGGCTAGCCGTAATGAGATTAATGCCTTTCATAAAAGGTCGAGTAAAGTAGTATCAAATGATATCTTGCCAACTGAAAAAAATATGAGAAGGATGATGACAAAAGCCGGTTTCAAAAACACAAAGGTAATTGATAAACCATCTTTCTATCTGGCTTATGGAGAAAAGAGATGAAATTTTTAAATAGGGAAATAAGCTTGACCGGGCTTTTTATCGCCCTGGGTGTGGCTCTGCCAATTGCCTTTCATTTCATTAATCCCTTAGCTGGAAGAACTCTTTTGCCTATGCACCTCCCGGTTCTCTTGGCCGGCATCCTGCTTGGACCAATAAGCGGAATAATAGTTGGCTTGGTCTGCCCTACCGCCAGTTTTCTTCTGACTGGAATGCCACCAGCCTATGCAGTTCCTTTGATGACTTTGGAGTTGGTTTTATATGGTTTTGCCAGCGGCATACTTATGAGAACCTTAAGAATTCCTCTAATTGTTGGGCTGCTCTTGGCAATGATTGTTGGACGCCTGGGTTTTGCTTTTGCTCTTCTTATTTTGGGACGATTTATTAATCTTCCTTATGGGATTAAAGAATTTATACTGGTTGCTATTCCAACTGGGCTACCGGGAATAATCTTACAGATAATTCTAGTACCGATCTTAGTGAAGGGAATTCAGCTGGCTTCTCGAACAGAGATGTAACCACAACATATTGGCGTTTTTAAATGATTGCTATCCAACATATTGAAAATTTATTAAATTTTCCCTTGACTTGAAAATTTTTGAAACTAATTTAGGTGCGGAAGAAAAATATAAAACTTGAACAATAGACTCTTCCCGAGTTATTATAAATCTAAAATCTAAATTATGCTTTTCGGAGAAATCGTCTCCGGCCGGAGAAGTGTCGCCTAAAAAGACTAAGAAGAATATGAAAGTAGAGCTTATCTCCATAACTCCCAAGGCTGAAGATTTGATTGAGAGGGCTTGCCGCACCTGCTATTTGAGCTTTCATCGCTACAATCCTCCATCCTCCACTCGCGAGTTGATAAAAAAAGTCATACGCAAAGGGCATCATTCGGTTTTGGAGCATGCCTCCGCAACTTTCAGGATAAAAGGTGGTTCAAGGGTTTTCACTCATGAGCTAGTAAGACACAGATTGCTTTCCCCTTCGCAGGAGAGCCAGAGATATGTGGAATACGGCAAGACCAAAGAGTTTGAATTTGTAATTCCACCCACAATTGAAAAGACGAAATTCAAAAAAGAGTTTACAAATTTTGCTAAGAAATCTTATGAATTATACTCCCAGATGGTGAAAGCCGATATACCTAAAGAGGACGCCAGATACATACTTCCCAATGCCACAACTTCGGAAATTGTGATAACTGCAAACTTTCGAGAGCTAAGACATATTTTTCAAGTTCGCTGTCAAGAGCGGGCGCATTGGGAGATAAGAGAAATTTGTCTGGAGATGTTGAAGATTATGAAAAAGAAGGCGCCGATTGTTTTTTGGGATTTTGAGGTGGATGAAAAAAAGAGAGTGGCGGTTAGGAAGGAACTGTAGGGGCTCGATTTGCGCAGCATCTTGACGACATCGAGCCCGCGGGTGGTAACTTGTCCCGATTTATCGGGATAAATGCGACCCCTACAATAAAAGGTTTCCGCGTAGGGGCGAAGTTTATCTTCGCCCGAAGATAGATTAAGTTAGAATTTTGATAAATCCAAAGGATGTTTGACAACATAACCCCCTGTTGTCCCCCTTATCAGGGGGACGCAAAGCGTTCCTCCTTTGACTATCAGGAGAACACAAACCATTTTCCTCCCCTGATAAGGGGAGGTCAGGAGGGGTTAAAAGTAGGTCGGGCTCCTGAAGGGTGCCCGACAAATAAATCAAGAATGTCGGGTAGCTCGTTGAATGACACGCAACCCGACCTACAAAGGTGAGGTTTTTGGTTGTCATTCCTGCGAAAGCCAGCGGCCTTGCCCACGGCTTCGCCGTGAGGCGAGCCGCTAGGCAGGCAGGAATCCAAAAAAGAAAACAGCAATAAGCTGGATTCCGCCCTAACTACTGGGTTTTCAACATCAAGTGCGGAATGACATATTGTCTGAATGGTCGCTTCATAAAAAATTATTAAACGCTATTTGAAATAGCCAATTAACGAAATCTAACATAAATAAAGAAAATTGCCACAAAATTGCTTTCGGGGGACTAAGGGGAAAATAGATGGAGAAAAAGATACAAAATGAATTGAAGTTGACGGAGAATGCTCTCAAGGTCTTGGAGAAAAGGTATCTTGCCAAGGACGATGAGGGAAAGATAATCGAGACTCCGGAGGAGATGTTCTGGAGGGTGGCTCGCTTTATCGCTGGTCCGGATGAGAAGTACGGAGCCAGCCCGGAGGAAACAGAGGAGATAGCCAGAAACTTCTATGAGATAATGACCAATCTGGAGTTTATGCCCAACTCTCCAACTCTAATGAACGCTGGAAGGCCCCTGGGACAGCTTTCCGCCTGCTTTGTTTTGCCGATTGAAGATTCAATGGAGTCCATCTTCACCGCAGTCAAAGATACTGCCTTAATTCATAAAAGCGGTGGTGGAACCGGATTCTCTTTTTCACGTTTAAGACCCAAAAATTCCGTGGTAGCTTCCACCAGCGGAGTGGCAAGTGGACCCATCTCTTTTATGAAAGTGATCAACTCCGCCACCGAGGCGGTGAAACAAGGTGGGACCAGACGTGGGGCGAATATGGGGGTCTTGAGAATTGACCATCCGGACATACCGGAGTTCATCTCCTCTAAAGACGACCTCTCCGAACTCAACAACTTTAACATCTCCGTAGCAGTAACTGATGATTTTATGCGGGCAGTGGACAGGGATGAGTATTATCCTTTAATTGACCCCCGCACAAAAAAGGAATATTTCAGGGACACCAAGCCAGTAAGATTAAGAGCCAAAGAGGTATTTAACCAGATTGTGGAGCATGCCTGGAGAAGCGGTGAACCGGGTATAGTTTTTATCGATAGGATAAATCGAGATAACCCAACTCCTAATGTAGGAGAGATTGAAGCTACCAACCCCTGCGGTGAGCAGCCACTTTTGCCTTATGAAAGCTGTAATCTGGGTTCAGTCAATTTGTCTTTGATGCTTAAGGCAGTGGTTGATTCTGAACACGCCAACCTTTTTAGATATGAAATAGATTGGGACAAATTAGCCAAAACTGTGCGCGCGGCAGTTCATTTCTTAGACAATGTCATAGACGCCAACAAGTTCCCCCTGTCCCAGATAGAGAAAAACACTTTGGCCAATCGGAAGATAGGGTTAGGAGTAATGGGTTGGGCAGATATGTTGATTCAGCTTAGAATCCCTTATGACTCCTCCCAGGCAGTAAATTTAGCTGAAGAGGTTATGTTTTTTGTCCAGGATGAAGCTCATAAAGCTTCGTCGGATTTATCCAGAGTCAGGGGAGATTTCCCTAATTGGGGAAAAAGCATCTACAGGCAAGAAGGGATGCCTATACGAAATGCCGCAGTAACCACCATTGCTCCCACTGGCACCATCGGCATCATTGCTGGCTGCTCTTCTGGAATCGAGCCACTTTTCGCAGTATCCTATATCAGAACAGTGATGGATAATACAAAATTAGTTGAGGCTAATCCCTATTTCAAGCAAGAAGCCCAAACTAAAGGTTTTTATTCTCCGGAGCTGATGGAGAAGATAGCTAACACCAACTCCCTTAAGGGGTTTAGTGAAATACCAGAGGAGACCAAGAATGTATTTGTTACCTCTCACCAGATTAGCCCGGAATGGCATATTCGTATGCAAGCCGCATTTCAAAAGCATACGGATAACGCTGTTTCCAAAACCATCAACTTGCCTAACCAAGCCAAATTAGAAGATGTTGAACTCGCCTATAAGTTAGCTTTTGAATTGGGATGTAAGGGAGTAACTATTTATCGCGATGGCTCAAGAGAAGACCAGGTCCTCTCCACCAAGAAAGGCAAAGAGTCAAAGGAGAAGGTTAAGGTTCAGGAAAGACCGGACTGTTTAACCGGAATAACTGACAAGATAAAAACCGGTTATGGCAATCTCTACGTTACAGTGAATATCCTGGAGGGGAAACCTTTTGAGGTCTTTGCCCAGATCGGCAAATCCGGTTATTCCACTATGGCGGATACTGAAGCTGTGTGCCGACTTATCTCTTTGGCCCTAAGAAGCGGAGTGAGTATGCATAGGATAATCGAGCAATTAATCGGAATCGGCGGTGCCTCACCTGTGTTCCAGAATGGCGGCTTGATTATGTCTATCCCGGATGCCATAGCCAAAGTTCTGAACAAGCATTTTGGCTCAGGCAAGAACCACATCTCCGACCCGGATTTGGGAGTTGATCTTTGCCCCGACTGTGGCAGCAGATTAGAGCACAAGGAGGGATGTAATGTCTGCAGACATTGCGGCTACTCCAAGTGCTAATACAGTCTATGATGCTGGTAACCCACAGCTTTGCTGTGGGGCACCCCGGCTTTGATTTTTAAATTAAACCTCTGTTTATGTTACAAGACAGTATAAAATCCGAAAAGGATATGCCTCTTAAGGTATATCCCTTTTTGCAAGTTCAATTAGCTTATCCTTTCTACAAGCAAGGTGAAAAATGAGCTCTATCCAACCAGCTGGAATTTCCTCTTATCTATCCTGGAAAGAAAAAAAGCTCTATCTGCAAACTGAATTTGCCTTAAGGCCACAACCTCGTATAACCACAACCGTGTCCTGTGAAGGAGAGGTCATTCATAAAGTTGAGGAGGCCTGGGAAGGTGGCTTGCGCCGGGAAGAGGATAAGAAGAAACTTGAGAGTTTAATCCGAAGGCAGCATAAGCAGGTCAGATCGGTGGTCAGAAATAAGGCAGAGGAGATCTTGGCCGATCATATGCCAAAACCATTGCCCAAATTCTGGGAACAACTCTCCAAGATGGAAGGGATTGAAAACACTTTTGCCTTTGACCAGGAAGGAAAAGTCCTGTATCAAGAAAGGGAGAGCGACGTATCCAAAAAGATTACCGAGAATGTAATCTCTGCCATTCAGTTAGCCAACTTTTTATCACAGCTGTCCAAATTTGGCAATTTCAACAAAAGCATTATACAGACAGATGACTTCAAGGTAATCCTCTTTCAAAGAAGGGACAACTACTTTGCTGTGCATCTGAATAAGGAAAAAGAGATTGAAGCGGTCATACACAAAATAGAAAATGCCTTGAAGTGAAGCCTCCCCATGATAAATCACGGGGCTTCCCGAATATGAAAGGCCCTCGGCTTCGCCGAGAGGCGAGCGAAACTTTCTGGCAGAGGCGAGTGAACCTATGCAAAAAGTCTTAGAGGAAATAAAAGCAGTTCAGGGTGTAATTGGTGTGCTTATCTGGGACAAGAAGACTTTGAGGTCTTCAGAGCTTCTGCCTGCCTCTTTCGCCACCAGCGCCATCAAATCCACCTGCTCCAAGATAATTAAGCTCGGCCAGGATATGAAATCCCAGGGTGAGGTCAAATTATTTTACGCTAATGGCAGTGCCATAATTTTAAGCCGACCCTCTGCTTTGATTTTAATTCTCGCTCGTCCGGATTTAAACTTTTCCCTTTTGAATCTGGTTTTAGGGGCAAGTTTATTGCGCCTGGAAAAGATACTGGGTGCCGAAGAGGTGGGGAAACTGAATTTCCCGCCTTTGGAACAAAAGAAGGTAAATCTCCTAATAGAAGGAATGAACCTTTTGTCGCGCTTTGTGTCGGACAAGCTCGGTCCTTATAGGACCACACAGAACTTGCGACAAGCCAAGGAGAAGTTAGTCACTTCATATCTTTTTATGGCAAATCTCTTCGTGGACAACAATGCTAATATCTCGGTGATTAAGGGCAAAGAAGGCACGTGGAGTGGAGAGGTGATTATGGCTTTTGCCAAATGGGCTGCCCATCTGGAAAAACTATCTTTTAAAAAAGAAAGGGTGCTCGATTTGAAAAAAATAACTTCTCCTCACCAGGAAAGCTTGGAGGAGATGGGATTCTATTTTGTTTTCCAGAATATAAGGGAGAATATATAATAAATAAGGGGAGGATATGCAATTTGAAAGAACTCTTCCACACTAGTAGGCTAAAGGTTTTTTATAGTCGCCAGTCGTGTTTTGCTTTCGCTATTCCCCCCGATAAAATCGAGAGAAGGTCACCGCGTACGCGCAACAACCGGGGACAACCTTCATCAGCTAACTGTTAAAGGTTTTTCAAATGCTATCCTCCCTCGTATCAAAGTTAAAAGGGAAATTCAAAAAGGCAAGAGAAAAATGAAAATTAGTTGTTCCCTCTCCTTAAATAAGGAGAGGGCTGGGGAGAGGTTAATGCGGTAGGGACAGAACAGTGCTCTATCCCTACATGAAAATGAGATTGCTTCGTCGCTCCGCTCCTCGCAATGACACTATGGTTTGTGTGATACTGTCATTGCGAGCCCATAGGGCGAAGCAATCTAAAAGCAGTTTTGAGTTTACGGCTTAAAGTTTTGAAATTGTAGCAACCTGATAAATCAGGGCAATTACAAAAACAATGCGCGTAGCGGTGGAGCTTGTCTCCACCCGTTGCCCCTCGGGCGAAGATACGGTTCGACAGGCTCACCGTCCTGAGCAAAGTCGAAGGAAACTTCGCCCCTACGCGAACAATATAGACCAATTTAAAAATATAATTCCGAGGAGATTTTATGTCCGAGCAAAACGAAGTTTTGGAAATCTTTACAAAATCAGGCGCAATTTTAAAGGGCCATTTCCTTTTAAGCTCAGGACTGCACAGCGACGAATATTTCGAGAAGTTTCAAGTCCTGCAATATCCTCACTATGTGGAGATGTTGTGCAAGAAATTGGCAGACAAGTTTGAGGATAAGAAAATCGGGGTGGTGGTTGGACCAACTGTGGGCGGAGTAATTGTCGCCTATGAGGTGGCGAAAAACCTAGGAGTTAAAGCCATCTTTGCGGAAAGAGAAGAAGGGGAAAGAGTTTTCAAAAGAGGGTTTTCTTTGAATGAAGGGCAAAGGGTTTTGATTGTGGATGATATCTTAACTACCGGCAAATCCATTTTTGAAGTTATTAGTTTGGTTAAGAAATACAAGGCGTATATCGTCGGAATCGGAGTATTTTTGGACCGAAGCGGAGGAACAGTCAAAATGGATTACGATTTAAAGCCACTTGTCACCGTCTCCGCCAAAACCTATAAACCGGAAGAATGTCCCTTGTGCAAATCCGGCGAGCCAATTTATAAGCCGGGGAGCAGGAAGGGGTAGAGTGATACCTCCTTTATCATCAAAATTGGTCTTCTTGTTTGGTTCAGGAGTTTCAATTCCAGCAGGAATGCCATCGACCAAAGATATTACCGACCAAGTTCTATCTGCTAATAACATAATGCGCCATACGGATGGTAACTATTACTTTGGTCAGCCTTTATATGCCCACGTTGGCATTCCAGACGAATATGTTCCAAGAGTAAAGAACTTTATAGAAATACTTATGCCCGAAATTGGTCGGTATTATAATTATAACCCTGAACGAAAAACGAATTATGAGGACATTTATTATGTAGTAAGCCAAATTCATGACAGCGAACTTGAGGAACTTGATAATCCGGTAGCCCAACCATTTATCGATAAAATCCGGGCTAATGTTGAATCTCTTCTCCAAGGTAAAGAAGGTGAAACTAGAAAAAACTGGCGCCTTCATGAACTCGCTGACGAGACAACACATTATATAGCAGATATAGCGTGGAATATGCTTTCCAAAAAACCAAATCGCCTTGATTATTTAAATTTGGTAAAGGATATATCGAGAGATAACAATTTATCTCACATAGACATATTTACACTGAATCACGATACTGTTTTAGAACAATGCTTATGCCAAAATAATATTCCATTTAATGATGGTTTTGGCGAACCGATAAATGGTGTTAGATATTGGGACAACAAGCTTTTTGAAACCTCTGCCTGTAAGATACATTTATTCAAACTTCATGGCTCGGTGGATTGGTTCCGACTCAGACCTGCTGGCGGGGGTTGGTATGAAGAATCAATCGGTATTCCATTGAATTCTATAACATACTCACACATTGACAAGGTAGATGGGAGACCGTTGCTTTTAATAGGGACATTCAATAAAATGTTAGAATATTTACGAGGAATTTACACTAGTCTTTTCACTTATTTCTATAAATCCCTACACGATGCCGAAAGGCTTGTTATAATAGGCTATCGTTTTGGTGACAAAGGAATAAACACACAGATTATTCAGTGGCTATATTCTTCACAAAAGAATAAAATCACCGTAATCGATCCTAACCCAAATCTCAAAAATGCAGCAAGGGGTGCGATTTCAAACAAATGGGATAATTGGATAAACGATGACAAACTAACATTTTTGCAAACAAAGCTAGAAGAAATTTCTTGGAAAGATATAAAAAACAACTTATCTATATAATAAGAAAAACCAAGCAACCCCAAAGGGTTGCCCTATATAAAACAATAAATGTAGGGGCTCGATTTATCGAGCCCGTTTTTATAATAACATTTCGGGTCGGATGAATCCGACCCCTACAATAGCGTAGACGACATTCCGGAATGTCGTCTACGGTTCTATTTGTCATTGCAAAATGTAGGGGCAATTCATGAATTGCCCCTACGCGCAAACACATAAATTCCTATACCACCTACGTAATCCCTAAAATATCCCTTTGCCCATCCAAATCAAAACCACCAAACAAGTCAAACCTGGCCAGGGCTTTTGATTCAATTCGCCATTCTAATAGAGGGAACGTAAAGTACTGCAACTTAATAAGTTCTTATTCTACTTAGAGCTACTTACATTCAAACTCACCCCAGACAATTACCGATGCAGGTTTCTGCATTCCTTATCCCAATCTCAAGTTGACAAAACAAGACTTCCTATCTATAATTGCAGTGCCACCAATTGAAATTGGGTGCGGTTCTCTTTTGACTATCGAGAATGAAAGTAAAGTGTGATCGAAACATGAAATACAAAGTCCTTTTGCTTATTGTTCTTATTTTCTTGGTGAGCTGTTCTGAAAGAGTTCACTCACCCGTAGAACAACAGGAGTGGAAATGCCTTGGCTTAGGCGGGAGGTGGATACACAAGTTAAGGCTCAAGGGCAACGTTCTTTATGCAGGCACGGATGATGGAGTCTACAGGAAAGATATCACCTCACCTGATACTATATGGACTCCGATCGGGCTCCAGGGCAAGCATGCTGTGGCATTGCTTGTTGTTCACCCCGATACAATTCTTGCCAGCGTGGTAATCACCGAGGTGGGTAGTGATACACTATCTCTTTTCCGAACAACAGATGGGGGAACAGACTGGCAGGCCTTTCAAAACGGATTTGGCGGAGGAGGGTCCCATCAGGTTATGGCCCTGGCAAAATTTCCTGGTCAATCCGATACGCTCTTTGCCACAGGAGCTTGTGTAGTGGCAAAATCCACTGACGGCGGCTCGAGTTGGCGCAGGGTGTGGGGAGGATGGCATTATGGGGGTGTGGCGACTCATTTCATAACAGTTGATTCTGCTTCCCCAAACACTGTTTGGGCAGGCGGGGAGTCTGGTTTTTTTGCAGCATATCTTGTTAAGTCAACTGACCGTGGTGAGAATTGGCAAACAACCTACCCTGATGTTGGCGGTGACAATGCATGTCTAGGTATTGCCATTGATCCATCAAACTCCGACGTAGTTTATGTGAGCATGGAAGGGAAAGTCATCAAAACCATCGATGGCGGCACTATTTGGAATATCGTCCTGGAAGAAGTTTCCGCTTATCTATTTGCCATAGCCATCAATCCTTACTATCCGTCAGTGGTGTATGTGACAGGAGGAGTACCCACTCCTCAACCTTTGATCTTATATAAAACCAGGGATGCGGGCTGTTCGTGGTTTCCTATCAGTCAAGATGCGGGCTTGACTCTCGATGTAAGGGACTTTTTGCTTTTAAGTAATGGAAAGGTTGACAAACTATATTTGGGAACAATCCAAGATGGAGTGTATCAATATACGGCCCTAACTCAAAAATAAACCATCCCCACCTATTCTCCAACCCAGCAGAGTAAACTAAGTGAATTTCAGAACACTCTCTTCCCGATCTAAATCAAAGCCACCAAACAAATAACGCAGGCGACCCATATGGGTCGCCTTCTTTGGTATGGGTCGTTATGGACCAATATAATGGAAAAATGTAGGGGCGAGGTATTCTCGCCCGCTCGGAAATTAATTAGGGGCGGGCACAGGGGCCCGCCCCTACAAACTAACGAATTAACAAACAAATAAATTTTCCTTACTGTCCATTCACCGCGTCAGCTGTTCCCTCTCCCCCGTTTCCTTCCCCATTCCCATTTCCTTCGCTTTTCACTACTCTTGCCACATCCACCACTCTATCTCCCTGGCTTACGTTGATTAATCTTACCCCCTGGGTGTTTCTGCCAATGGTTTTTATAGTCTTTATGGGCTGGCGGATGACAATCCCTTTTTGAGTAATAAGCATCAGCTCATCCTCGTCCTGAACCTCTTTTATGCTTACCACTTTGCCATTTCTTTCAGTGGTCTTAATGTTGATTACTCCCTTGCCACCGCGATTGGTCACCCGATACTCTGAAATCTGGCTTCTTTTACCATAACCGTTTTCCGTAACGGACAAAAGTGTGGTATCCCTTTTTATCACCACCATACCAATTACTTCATCCCCCTTTTCCAAAGAGATTCCCCTGACTCCGTAAGCTGTTCTTCCCATCTGCCTGACTTTGTTTTCCGGAAATCTTATGGCTTGACCATCTTTGGTGGCGATGACGATATCGCAATTGCCATCAGTAATTTTGGCTTCGATTAAGGTATCATCTTCATCGATACCTATGGCATTTATCCCGCCCTTTCTGGGATTGCTATAAGCGGAAAGCACGGTCTTCTTTATTGTGCCATTCTTGGTAGCCATTATAACATAATGCTTATCATCGAACTCTTTTACCGGGACAAATGCGGCCACCTTCTCCTCTTCGGAAAGCTCCAGCATATTCACAATGGGTCTGCCCTTTGCCATCTTTCCCCCTACCGGGATTTCGTGAACTTTGAGCCAATAACATCTCCCTTTTTGGGTAAAGAAAAGTATATAGTCGTGGGTGGAGGCGATAAAAAGATGCTCCACAAAATCGGTCTCCTTGGTCTCGATGCCGATTACTCCCTTGCCACCTCGGCCCTGACGACGATAGGCGCTCACGCTTAAACGTTTGATATATCCTGAGTGGGTGATGGTGATGACCATATCTTCTTCCGCAATTAAATCCTCAATGGTGAACTCCTCTTCCGCCTCTTTTATTTCGGTTCTTCTCTCATCCGCATATTTTTTCTTTAACTCCAAAAGCTCATCTTTTATGATTGCCATCCTCTTGGCTTTGCTTTCCAAGATTCCCTTTAAGCGGGCAATCTCCTTGATTAATTCTAAGTATTCTTCTTCAATTTTCTTTCTTTCCAGGCCGGTCAATCTTTGCAAACGCATATCCAGAATCGCCTGGGCTTGAATCTGGGATAATTTGAAACTCTTCATCAACCCCTGACGGGCAGTATCAACGTCTTTGGAGGCTCTAATCAATTTTATTATGGCATCGATATTATCTAAGGCGATTTTCAAACCCTCTAAGATGTGCGCTCTCTCCTCCGCTTTTTTGAGGTCAAATTTCGCCCTGCGCGTAACCACCTCGTGTCGATGCTGGATGAAACCATCTAACATCTGTCTTAAGTTCAATACCTTGGGCTCACCCTTTGCCAAAGCCAGCATAATTATTCCGAAGGTGGTCTGCATTTGGGTATGCTTGAAAAGCTGGTTTAGGACGATTTCTGCTGGAGCTTCCCTTTTAAGCTCAATTACGACTCTCATTCCATCTCTATCTGATTCATCTCTCAAATCAGAGATTCCCTCAATCTCCTTATTTTGCACCAGCTCCGCAATTCTTTCCAGAAGGTTGGATTTATTTATCTGATATGGTATTTCAGTGATGACAATGCTTTCCTTGCCACTTTTCTGCCGTTCTATATTTGCCTTAGCCCGAAGAATAATCTTTCCCCTACCGGTTTTGTACGCTTCCCCTATTCCAGCTGTGCCATAAATGATTCCTCCGGTTGGAAAATCCGGACCTGTAACATATTCTAAAAGTTTCTCATCTTCTACGTCTGAATCGGAAATCAAAGCTACCATAGCATCAACAATTTCACCTAAATTATGCGGAGGAATATTGGTTGCCATTCCAACTGCAATTCCGGATGAGCCGTTGCAAATCAGATTGGGGAACTTGCTGGGGAGCACTGTTGGCTCTTCTCTTGTGACATCGTAGTTGGGAACGAAATTAACTGTCTCCTTTTCAATATCCGCCAGCATCTCCATAGCCAGAGGAGCTAACCGTGCTTCAGTGTATCTCATGGCTGCAGGAGAGTCGCCATCAATTGAGCCGAAGTTACCCTGCCCATCAACTAACAAATACCGCATATTGAAATCTTGAGCCATCCTGACCAAAGTTGGATAAACCACCTGCTCGCCATGCGGATGGTAATTTCCTGAAGTATCGCCCGCGATTTTGGCACATTTACGATGGGCTTTATTCGGAGCCAAGTTCAAATCGTGCATCGCTACAAGGATACGACGATTGGAGGGCTTAAGTCCGTCTCTAATATCCGGCAAAGCACGGGCAGTAATAACCGACATTGCATAGTCGATATAAGAGGACTTCATCTCCTCTTCCAAAAAAACCGGAACTATCTTTTCAGATTCAAAAGGCATAAGGGAATCCTTTTATGGTTTTAAGAAATATTATCTATTTTGTCGTTGTGTCAGGAGCTACTCCTGACACTTTTTCTTGTCGGGTCAGGGACCCGCGACAAGCACGGAAGCTATTTATTAAGCAAACTCTATATTTTCTATTCTGAAACCATGCTTCATATTGCCCGAGAACTTCTGAACAACCCTCCTCCTAAAAATGTTATCGCACTTAATCTCGAGTTCTAATGGTTTTTCTATTTGTGCAGGTGCAATCTCTCTAGGACTGAACGTCATAGTCTTCTTCTTGCCGACTGTCCACGCATAACCTATACCTATTTCCTGAAACTCATTTAAGGGAAATTCGAGATTCCATGCCAAAGCACCTTGTTTTAATTCAATAGACACTCTGAATGCCGTACCATAGCCTATATTCTCAAATGACAGGGGAAGTTTTATTTCATTACTATTGTTAATTATTTGGCCCCCTATCATGACATCAAAAATCGGGCTTTTGCTTATTCTAAATTGCTTTCTGCTTTCTGCTATACTGCCGAATGCCGCTATTGCCAAAAGGAAAGTTCCACCTGCCACTGAAGCCTGAATAATCTTCGAAGCGGATAGACAAAAAACTATTGAAACTATAACAATCGCCAAAATAACTATTGCAGGCAATATCAAATACAGATAAGTTTTCAGCCAGATAATAATTTTGGACATTCTTTACTTCCCCCTTGGCGGAGGTCCTGACGGATTTCCGTGCTTTACCCAATTTCCCTGTTTGTCTTTAATCCAACAATCCTCCGGGGACAAAAGACGAAGGAAAGCCAAAATCAAAACCAGCCCTAAGAAAATAAATAAAATTATTTTGGGTTTGAGTTTCACGTTTTGTTTTCTTGGTTATCTGTCATTCCTGTCCCGCTTCAAGCGGGATAAATTCCAATCTCAAGACACAGAACTCGTGCAGAAATCCATTTGTTTTTGAAAAATCTGGATTCCCGCCTTCGCGGGAATGACAATAAATCTAGATTCTTTCCTCCCGATGAAATTAGGACAACTACAAAAATGATTTTGTCTGTCATTGCGAGCGATAGCGAAGCAATCTAAAGCAACTCCGAGATTGCCACGTCGTCCATATGAACTCCTCGCAATGACAAAACCATACCTATACATCCAAATTTCTCACGTATTTCGCATTCTCTTCAATAAACTGCCTTCTGGGCTCGACCTGGTCACCCATTAGAATGGAGAAAATCCGCTCCGCCTCAGCCGCATCCTCTAAACTTACCTGCAAAAGGGTCCTTCTTTCCGGGTCCATAGTGGTTTGCCAGAGCTGTTCCGGGTTCATCTCCCCCAAACCTTTGTATCTTTGAATCTCCACTCCATCTCCACCGCCCAAACGGGCTATGGTTCTATCTTTTTCATCATCCGAATAAACATAATGCTGCTCTTTGCTTTTTCTGATTCTATACAAAGGCGGCTGAGCAATATAAATCCTGCCCTGCTCAATTAAGTCTTTCATATACCTGTAGAAGAAAGTCAAAATCAAAGTTCTGATATGCGAGCCGTCAACATCCGCATCCGTCATAATTATGATTTTGTTGTATCTTGCTTTGGAGATATCAAACTCATCTCCACCAATTCCGGTGCCGATGGCGGTGATTAGCGTTCTTATCTCCTCATTGGAAAGAACTTTATCCAAAGGCGCTTTTTCCACATTTAAGATTTTACCTCTTAAGGGCAAAATCGCCTGAAATCTCCTGTCCCTTCCCTGCTTGGCAGAGCCACCAGCTGAATCACCTTCGACAATATATATCTCGCAATGCTCCGGGTCGGTCAAGGAACAGTCAGCCAGCTTTCCTGGAAGTCTTCCTGATTCCAGAGCACTTTTTCTGCGGGTAAGGTCTCTGGCTTTTCTGGCTGCTTCTCTGGAACGAGCCGCGGAGATGGATTTCTCCGTAATTTTTTTGGCAACTGAAGGGAATTCAACCAGATATTCGCTTAGCTTCTCTCCGGTTATCTGCTCCACGATCCCCTTGACTTCACTGTTGCCTAATTTAGTTTTGGTCTGTCCCTCAAACTGGGGGTCAGGAATCTTCAAGGAGATGACCGCGGTCAACCCTTCCCTCACATCTTCCCCCTCCAAGCTGAAGCCGGAGTTTTTCAAGAGATTATTTTTCTGGGCATAGCTATTGATGCTTCGAGTGAACGCGGTCTTGAATCCGATCAGATGGGTTCCCCCTTCAATGGTCTTGATGTTATTCACATAGGAGAGGATGTTCTCCACGTAGCCATCATTATATTGCAGAGCCACCTCCAGCTCCACCCCCTCCTTCTGATGTTGAAAGTAAATCGGCTTGGAGTGAATTAAGTTCTTGTTCTCATTAAGATGCTCAACAAAAGAGACTATTCCGCCACTATATTCGAAACTGTTTGATTTCCCGCTCCTTTTATCTTCTATTTGGATTTTGAGCCCTTTGTTTAAGAAAGCCAGCTCCTTTAGATGGGCGGAGATAATTTCGTAAGAGAAGTTCATATCCTTGAAAAATTCCGAATCGGGCTTAAAGGTGGTCTTGGTGCCACAAGTTTTCTTCTTACCGATGACCTTCATTGGGGTTGCGGTGTTACCCTTTTCATATCTTTGAAAATATACCTGCCCATTTCGACTGACCTCCACCTCGCACCATTCTGAAAGGGCATTCACCACTGAAACTCCCACCCCGTGCAGGCCGCCAGCCACCTTATAAGTGTAGTGGTCGAATTTCCCTCCAGCATGCAGCATAGTCATAACCACTTCCAAGGCGGGCTTTTTTTGCGTGGGGTGCATATCCACTGGTATTCCCCTGCCATTATCCTCAACTGTAACGCTGTTATCTTTGTTTATACTAACCTTTATCTGGTCGCAAAAACCGGCCAGAGCCTCATCCACGCTGTTATCCACTACCTCATAAACTAAATGATGTAATCCTCTGGTGCTGGTATCGCCGATATACATAGCTGGCCTGCGGCGCACCGCCTCCAACCCTTTTAGAACCTGAATGGTGGTGGCGTCGTAATGGTGCCCTTTTAGGCTTGTGTCTTTCCTGTCTTCCTCTTTTTCCATAAAGGAGCTCTCCTTGTATTCTAAAAATCTAATCCCCTAACACTATCACATCTTTTATGACCCTTTGACCCAAGTTTTTGTTTAATGCCTCCGCGATCTGGCTTTTCATTAAAAGAATCTCGCTTCTCCATACCGGATTTTTCACCTTAACAAATATCTTCGAATCCTCTACCTTGATCGCTTTTGATTGGCTGGCCATCTTCTGACCAACCACTTTGTCCCAGATGAGAATTGCCTGCCTTTGTTTTATTCCTTTATCCATACCGCTTGTTTTTAGAATTTTGGATAGGACTAAGCCCAATGGCTGCGGTTTACTCATAATAGTTCTCTTTTATAAATTATTAATATAATAGAAGTTAAATTAATCCGCAACTTTTTTGTGACAAAAACGAGGCACTTTTATAGAGGAATTATTTAACCCAAATTATGCATTAGAAGCGAGGCGACCTGGTGCATTGGTAGGGACAGGTCGCGACCTGTCCCTACACTCGGTTTTCACCAAAAAGGTTTCTTATGATTTTAGTGAAAACCTTAGCGTTGATTATAGCAAACGCATTAAATGTTGTTACATATTAGAGCAATATGCAATCTATTTTAAAATCCCCCTCAATCCCCCTTTTTCAAAAGGGGAGACCTCTTTTCCCCCTCTTTGAAAAAGAGGCCCGCTTCGCCCGTCTCGCCGATGGCTCGCCGAGGCGGGCCGAATCGAGGCGAGGGC
>DASWLN010000114.1:0-8231 GCA_036396115.1 Candidatus Zixiibacteriota bacterium | reverse complement strand
CCTCCCTGAGTCATCTTTCTCAAATATAAATGAAAATCATCTTTAGGGCAACTATTATTCTCTTATGGTCAACTTCGTTTTGACATTCTTGCCATCTGTCTTAAATATCACTGCCCCATTTTCTCGAAGAGAATAAGATCTTACTTGGGGAAATTTGTATCTCAATTCACTTAGGAAAGAATCTTTCTTTTCAAAAAGATCATAACTGGTCAAAAGGACAACCTTTGGCTCCAACAACCCAATTAATGTCTCTGCCTTATTTATATCTACATCGATTTCCGGCAGAACTAAGACAGTACAACTGTCCATCCTTGGAAGGCTATCTACAAATCCGTAAACCCTCTTATCCAACAAACAGAAAGTGACTTTGTCGTATTTGACTCTAACCAGACAAAACTGGAAGCCATCCTTTTCATTCGTTTTGAGCCGCACCAAGTCGGTTGAGAGCTTATCATTTGAGTTCTTTTTGTGCTTGTTGTCAGGTCCAACCTCAATTCTTGAGAGGCTGTCATTCTCTAAAAAATCCTGAAGACAATTTACTGTTCTTTTGACTCCAACTTCACGCTGAATAGACTGACTTGATTTCAAGTTACCCTCGCTTGTATCTGTAAGAACCAACGCATCCAAACCAGTTATTCCGTACTTAATCAAATAAGGAATAACGATCCTTTCTCCGTTGTTAAAATTCCCCCAGACCCCACCAGCGTTGAAAAGGACCATTCTCCCGTCAGCAGTCCCAAGCAAAGCCACCTCTCCCCTACCTGCGTCCAAAAAGACAAATCCGATCTCTTTGGGTTTTGAGCCCAGCACAGACGACCAAACGCAAAAAGAGGATATTAAAACCAGGTAGAATACCAGAATCTTTTTCAGCCGGCGAGAGCTTCCGATCTCAAAGACAAGAATTAAAATAAGATAGTAATTAAACATGAAAAAGAGGGAAGGAGAGGCAACTTTGAGCCGCGAGACTGGCAGGTGAGCAAAGAAATTCAAAAGATATATAGTTGAATTTAGAATTAGATTTCCTGCCCAACCAGCCAAGCTGGCTAAGTGGATACTGAATATCCCCAAGAATATGATGAGGCATCCCATAAAAACAGAGAGGCCTGCCAGGGGAACAATGACAAGATTTGCGACTACGGTTACTAGTGGCACAAAATTGAAATAGTATGCCACGAGGGGTATCACCGCCAACTCCACCGCCAGGGAGACGATCGAAGGATAAATTACCCATCTCCATAAATTCTTATTGGCTTGGAGAATAAACTTCGAGATGAATCTACTCATTTTGGGAGTAAACCATATAATTCCAAAAACTGAAACAAATGAGAGCTGAAAGCCAACATCGAAAAGAAGAAGTGGCGAGTAAACCAGAATTAGAAGTGCAGCAAATGAGACTATATTGAGCGCATCCAGGTTTTTGTACAAAAGAAGACCAACCAGAGCCACTCCCGCCATTATTCCGGCCCTGACCACTGAAGGCTCGTTCTGGACCAAGTTAGCGAAGACAATAATTACTGCCAAGGTGACTATGGCGGCATAAAGTCTGGGGACTCTCAACAATCTGAGGAATCCCAAGAAAATAAGTACCACCAAACCAACGTTGGAGCCACTCACCGCCAGAAGATGGAGAGTACCAGTATCACGAAACATTTGGTAAATGCTTTTGGGGATATCGCGAGTTTCTCCTAAGAAAAACCCAGACATCAAAGCACAAGGTAAGGCGGAGAGGGTATTATCAAAGAGCTTGAGTATCCAACTTCTTAGTGGATAGATGAAGCTGGAGTAGTAAAAGTTGGCGGTTTTCTTTCTTGTGATTTCTATCTTATTTTCTTGGGAAAGATAACTTATTCCAAAGATTCTTTTGCTATTTAAATACTTCCTGTAGTCAAATGCTCCTGGATTCCTTTTAGGGGTTGGCTGATTGATGTAGCCATTAAAGCGGACCTCATCCCCGTAATTGAACCTGAAGGTGGGTTGCTTGATTCTCACCATAATCTCACCACAAGTTCTTAAATATTTGTCCCCGCTTGAAATCTTCTCAACCTCTACCACAAGATAGGTTCGGTCTTCTCTAACGTCAGGATAATCAACTATCCTTCCCTCAATCGCAAAATACTTGTCCAATCCAGTGAAATGAGTAATGTGATTGATGGGAAAATCCTGGCTTAAGATTTCGTATCTGAAAAATCCTCCCAAGAATAGAGCCAAAATCAAGAACAGATTAGCCATTCTTAAATTGCCGCTTAGAAAGAAATAGAGCATTAAGATTATGAAAAGGATCAAAAAGGAGAAAAGCAGGAAAACCGGCAGGTCAACGAAGCTGCCTGAGAGAATTCCAAATATGAAGAAAATGACTGCTAATAAAGCAGGTCTTCTCATCTATTCTATATACTAGGATTCTGGCGGGAAAACTTATTAGAATTCCGCCCCTAAGGAGAAATAATTTATCGGTTTGGCTGCAATATCATTGAAATCTGTTTTCCAGGCAGAATCAAATCTCAACACGAAGATACCTAAGTTTACTCTGGCACCGAAGCCAACTCCTGCTTTTATATCGTTTAATCTGGTGCCATCCTTGGTGGTTGCACCCTTGAATTTCTTGGTCTGGTTCCAGGCCGCACCGAAATCGCAGAACATAGCTCCGGTGATGTAATGGAAAGATAATCTCAAGGGAAAACCGAGCGTCAAGTTCTCAACAAACGGGTATCTGAACTCTAAATTCAAAAGGGCGTATCTGGTGCCCACCACGTCATAGTAGTCATAACCTCTCAAAGGAGTAACGATTTCTCCGAAATAGAGATCATCTAACCCATAAACATCTATAGCTGCCAGTTTTGGGCTTATCCAGTTGGATGTTCCTCCTAAGAAAAATCTTTGAGGGTCTCTGCCGTAACTTGCCCCGGAAGCTAAACGAAAGGCAAAACTGTATCTTTTGAAGAAATGCCAATAATTTCGACAATCCATCTCCCAGGTTCGGAAGGCGGCACTTCTCCGGCTGAAGATTGGTGAATAGTTAAAACTAAGGGAGGTGCGTCTGCCATTAATGGGACCGGTGATTCCCCATAACACAGTATCGTTAATTAAAGATAGGTTCGTAATAAGACTTTTAGTGCTTCTCCCGGGACCCGGTGGGTCCTCATATTCTCTATCCACAGATAGATGGCTGATATTCAGTTCCAACCGTGAGAACTTATTAAAAGGTCGGGATATGCTCAAGAAACCACCATACACTCTGTCTGAGAATAGATTGTCGTAATCATCGACATAATAATATTTAGTGTGCAATATGGCTATCCCGTAGTCAATCCTCTTAGGAAGGTAAACATAATAAAGCTCGAAGTTAGTCTGGTCAATGGTATTTATCAAGTCCGTGGCCAGGAGTATGGTGTGATTTCCAAAGATATCGCTTATCATTAAGTAGGACTGACCGCTAAGTCCGTAGAAAGGGTCGTAACCCACGGAGCCCGAAACCAAGTCCGGGGTAAATCTTAGCTTGTATTTATTCTTACGATATTCCCCTTCAGGCTCAATATATTTTGAAGTATCAACTTCTTCTTTCTTTTCCTTCTCCTGGCTTAAAGTTACCCTCTCTCCTGACTTGAAAACATATGCGCTCAAGTCGAGCTCATCCAGCTTATCCTCAACTCTTGCCGATGTATCCGCTCTGGCAGTATCAATCTTTGGGAGAGTGTCCGCTTCCAAGTCAGCGAGATATGAGGTTTCGGTCAATGGCTCTTTTGGCTCAATCTGGTTTACGCCTTTGAGCACAAAGATATCCCAGCCGCCCTTATTAAAAGAGGAGAAAGCGATCTTATCTCCAGCCTTTGACCAGGAGGGCGAGAAGCAAGCAGTTAAAACATTGGTGATGGGATAGGAACGCAAGCTGTCTATATCCAGTATATAAAGGTTATCTATTCCATTGCGATTGGAAACAAAACAGATTCTTCTTCCATCCGGAGACCAGCTGGGTGAGGTGTTTTTTGCCCAATCAGAAGTTAAGGCAGCAATCTTATTGGTCTCTTTGTTCCAGACAAAAAGGTTATGGTTAGGAGTATGATAGGTAAATAAATTTCTTGCTGTATCAGTCTCCTGAGCAGTCGTAGGTCTATCAGAAGAAAAGGCCATAAACTTTCCATCCGGTGACCAGCTCGGCTCTGCTTCCTCAAAGGGGTCACGTGTTATCCTGAAGAGTTGTTTGGATTCCAGATTATAGACATAAAGGTCACTCTCCCCGTCTTTGAGGCCCACAAAAGCTATCTCATCTTCACTCGGAGACCAGCTCGGAGACACTATCTCATCTAAATCAAATTTCAGCTTCTTATAGATTTTTCTGTTTTTGAATCTCACCAAAAAGAGCTTATCCTGTCCACCGCTTCTGGAGACAAAAGCTAAACTGTATCCATCTGGTGACCAAGCCAAGCCACTCACGTAAGAGTGCAGAGATTCCAAATCCCCTGATCTTTCCGCCTTGACTAATCTCTTTATGAGTCTTCCATCCACTGAAGAAATAATGTATACCTCAGTGTAGTCCCTGCGGTCAGAGAATATGGCAAGCTTGTCTCCATCCGGCGAGAATTCCGGCTTCTCGTTCAAGTACGAACCATCTTCCAAATGATCGGTCAATTGCTTGGCGAACTCCTGGGGTTCCTGGCGGTCGGCTATCTCAGGCCAATATTCTCGCTTGAGGTATTTCGTCCATTCTTCGCTGAATTGCTTTTCGGTCAACCCCAGAGCAGCTTCCATGGCACTATTGAAGCTCAGTTTCCTTCTGCCTTGGGAGAGAATCTCAGCTATCTTGTCTTCACTATATTTTTTCACAATGTACACTAAGGCAGATTGTCCTTCTTTATAAACCAAGTAGCCACCAGCCAAGTCCAACGGGACGAGATAGCCATTGATGGTTGCATCTCTCATTATCATATCCGCTTCCAGGTCCCAGCCATGCCGAGATGAGTATTCAGCGAAACCCTCAGAAAACCACAAAGGCACTTGAAAGAGATATTGTCTTGTCAAAAGCGCACCCACCAAGTCACCGTAAAGCTTGTTGAACATAACTGCGTGGGTCAGCTCATGATGAAGCACATGCCTGAAATCTTCATATGAGCCATCAAAGGGGACCACTACTCTGGTCTTGAAGCTTTCAGTAAACCCGCCTATTCCTTCCTCTATGATTTCATAGGTGACGTTGGTCTGCTGGAAATCTTTGGGGCAATTGTAGATTATTACCGGGATTTTTTTGGTGAGGGTGTGTTTTAGTTGTCTTCTTACTTCTTGGTAAGCGTTCTCCAAGGTCTTGGCGGCATATTTCGCTAAACCATATCCATTTCCGTAGTAGTATATGTCGAAATTATCAGATTGGATGTAATACCAATCGAAGGCAGAATACTGTACCTTATTCTTGCCAAAATATCTTTCCTGTGAAGAAGCACCAGAAAATGCTGCAAGCAATGCCACAAGCACAAATAGAAATATCTTTAAACTCTTTCTCATAAGTTTAGGTCTTGACCCTCTTTATCTCTGCTCCTAAGCGAGAGAGTTTTTCTTCCATTTTTTCGTATCCTCTATCAATATGATACACCCGTAGAACCTCGGTTGTTCCTTCAGCTGCCAAACCTGCCAAAACTAAACCTGCCCCTGCCCGAATATCGCTTGCCATAACTGAGGCTCCCTTGAGCTTTTCAACTCCGCTAATTGTAGCTCTATCCCCGGAGACTCTTATATCAGCGCCCAGGCGGGTATATTCCATCACATGCGTGAACCTGTCTTCAAAAACCGTTTCCCGTATCTGGCTAGTACCATCTGCAATTGCGGTTAGTGCCATAATCGATGCTTGCATATCAGTCGGAAAACCAGGATGAGGATAAGTGATAACAGATATCGGCCTCAATCTCTTGGGACCTTTTATTTTCGACTTTCCCTTGTTACCTTCAAATTCAACCCCCATCTGTTTTAGTTTGTGAATCACCGGATTTAGATGGTCAATATTTAGATTCTTGAGTTCGATATACCCATTGGTGATGGTGGCTGCCATCATATATGTAGACGCTTCTAAGCGGTCATATATTGGAGAATATTCTACTGCTCTCAATTTTTTTACTCCGTTGATATTTATGAATGGTGTGCCAGCACCCCCTATTTTGGCTCCCATAGAATTGAGAAAGTTAGACAAGTCAACTACTTCTGGGTCACAAGCCGCATTGATTATTACAGTTTCCCCTCGAGCTAACGTTGCTGCCATTATTATGTTTTCTGTGCCGGTATGAGTGGGACGGTCAAAATATATCATATTGCCACTTAGTTCCTGGACTTCAGCTATGACGTAACCGTGCTCTTCCGTTATTTGAGCACCCAGTTTAGAAAGTCCTGCAAGATGCAGATCAACCGGCCTCTGACCTAAAACACAACCGCCCGGTAAGGAGACTTTTGCTTTCTTCAATCTAGCCAGAAGCGGACCCATCACCAGAAAAGAGGCTCTCATTTTTCGCACTAAATCGTAAGGCGCTTCGTGATTGTTTAAATTGTCCGCTTTGATGGTTACCTTCTTAGCTTCAGGATAAAATTTCACTTCAGCTCCCAGATGCTCCATCACCTTGATTATGGTTCTGATGTCCATCAAATCAGGAACATTATTAACCGTAACCTCCCCCTTCTCCACCAAGAGAGAGGCAACCAATATTGGCAGGACAGCGTTTTTGGAGCCGCTAATATCAACCGTGCCGGATAACCTTTTCCCACCTTCAATGACGAACTTATCCATACTGCGCTCCTTAATTTTCGGGTCATTAAAATTATAAGTTTCGTGAAACAAAGTCAAGCAATCTTTTAAAAGCTGGCTTATTTGGGCTTGACTTTTAGTTAAGTTGGGGTAATTTTACCGAGAGACATGAACAAGAATATCTATTTTTTCTCGGATGCCCATTTGGGTGGGAATAATCCCCAAGCTGAGCAACATAAGGAAACAAAGCTTCTATCTTTTTTGGATGAAGTGAAAAAGGAGGGTGAAAAACTCTACATCTTGGGCGACCTGTTTGAATTCTGGTTTGAATATAACAACAGCATGCCTAAGGACTACTTCAAGGTGCTGAAGAAGCTTAAGGAGCTAACAGACGCTGGCATAGAGATAGATTACATGGTGGGAAACCACGATTTTTGGTTAGGGGATTGTTTGGAAAACCAGATTGGTGTAAAAATTCATAAGCACGATTTGAGCGTAAACCACCAAGGCAAATCGATATTCTTGATTCATGGTGATGGCTTGTCTAAAAAAGATATCGGGTATAGGATTTTGAGAAAAATCCTGCGCAATCAATTTTGTATCTGGCTTTATCGCCTGATTCCTCCGGATATTGGCATTCCTTTAGCCAAATGGGTTGCCGGAAAGAGCAGACAGCATACTGCCAAAAGAAAAAAGCACTATCTGGAAGATTATCGTAAATTCGCCCAAAAGAAAACTAAACAGGGATATGATGTGGTGATAATGGGACACACTCACCATCCGGAACTGGTGAATTTTGATAAAGGCATTTATATAAATCTGGGGGATTGGTTTGAGAATTATAGTTTCGCGGTGCTGGGTGATAGGGGATTTGAGCTGAAGACATATTGACTTTTATTGATTGGTAATTATCATTAAAAAACTACAGGCGACATTAATTAATGTCGCCTTTTCGTTCCGTCAGGAGTAGCTCCTGACGCAACTCTACAATTTTGAATAGGTAATTCAATCTACGAAAACAAGCGTAGGCGACCCGTCTGGGTCGCCTGCATTATAAATTTTGGATATTTATGTTTATTTGCTTTTCCGTAAAATTTTCTTCGTATGCTCAATCAACCCCCCATCCTCCAAAATCCCCATTACAAACGCATCCAAAGCCGGAAATGGAAAGCTTTTGTTTTTGGTTACTATCTGATTGGATGAGAAATCTATAGTTATCTCGTCTCCCTCTTTTACGTTTTCCAATAAGTCGCTGGATTGGACCAATGCCAACCCTTGATTTATTGCGTTTCTGAAAAATATTCGAGAAAAGGATTTGGCAATAACACAACTTATGCCAGCGAACTTAAGGCAAGTTGCTGCCTGCTCTCTGGAACTGCCGCATCCGAAATTTCTTCCAGTCACGATTATGTCACCCTTCTTTATCTTCTTGGGAAAATCCTTATCCATCCCTTCCAAGGCATGCTTTGCCATCTCCTCCGCATCGATTATGGGAAGATATTTCCCCGGATAAATA
>DASWLN010000113.1:0-4615 GCA_036396115.1 Candidatus Zixiibacteriota bacterium | reverse complement strand
CCCAAAAACAGCCAGCAAAAGTAAATCTATAGCATCTATGACCATCGAGGCGTCCAGATTCCGGCATAATTATTATCTGATCCGAGGCATCTTGTTCCATTTTAATACCCACCATCAAACAGCCGTATTCATGAGGTTCGCCCGGATTCTTATTCAATATCATCTGCCTTAGCTTTTCCTCATGCTCTGCAGTCAAATTTACTTCTGAAAAGGAATCTTGTTGAGAAATACCAGCTCGCCATAGAATTGAAAGTTGAAATAGCTTGAGCTTTTTGTAATCGATGCCTTCGAAGATAATTCCGTTTCGATATGATTCACCGCTAATCAAAAGACTATAGAATAACTCCTTAGTGTAGTTTTCGAATGGACTTAAGGAATTATCACAATCAACACAAAGGAGTTTTTCTCTAAGCCCTTTTTGTTTACATTGAGTTTTTTCTTTATCCGATGTAGATAATAAATAAACCTTGTGTTTTTCATCATAAACTGTTTGGTAGAAAGCTTCAGATATAATATGAGAGTTTACTAGCTGTTTTTCAAGAAGACAAAGATGACACTTCATCTTACCCCTCATACTTTGCAGCAACGGGCATTCTTCGTCCCACGCCAAAAGCTTTGGTGGTTACTTTTAAGCCCAAGGCGGCTTGCTTTCTTTTATATTCGCTAGTATCAACTGCTTTAACTACCCATTTTACAGTCTTTTCATCAAATCCCATTTTGATTATCTCCTCCGGAGATTTGACTTCCTCAATATAATTATGAATTATCTGGTCTAAGATATCATAAGGGGGAAGGGTGTCCTGGTCAGTTTGATTGGGTTTGAGTTCAGCTGAAGGTGGTTTTAGGATAATCTCTTTGGGTATGATTTCCGATTTTCGATTTATATAATCTGCCAGTTTATACACCAAGGTCTTGGGAACATCCGAGAGAACTGCCAAGCCACCACTCATATCACCATACAAGGTGCAGTATCCCACTGCCATCTCACTTTTGTTTCCAGTGGAGAGAACCAGACAGCCCAACTTATTTGAAAAAGCCATCAGGATGTTTCCCCGAATGCGGGCTTGAATGTTCTCTTCAGTAACGTCCGGCAATTTTCCTTTGAAATCTTTTTTCAAAGTTTCAAGATAGGAGTGATAGATGGCTGAAATCGGCACAACCTTAAATTCAATTGCCAGATTCTCGGCAAGCTTCTTTGAATCCACAATGCTCCCTTCAGAAGAAAAAGGAGAAGGCATTGAAATCCCTAAGATATTTTCCTTTCCAATCGCCTCCTTAGCCAAACAGGCGGTCAAGGCGGAGTCGATTCCACCGGAAAGCCCAATCACTGCTTTGGAGAAATTAGTCTTTTTCATATAATCGGAAATTCCTAAAACCAATGCCTGATAAACTGATTCAACTTGGTCTTGAGGAACGTAGGTCTTGCTTTTTCCGGAAGAATCTATATCAATAGTTCTAATCTCTTCTTTAAAAGAAGGGAAAACCGCAATCAGATTTCCATTTTTGTCAAAGCCCAAGCTCCTGCCATCGAAGATAAGCTCATCATTGCCGCCAACCTGATTGACGAAGAGGAAGGGGATTTTGTGTTTTTTGACGTGATTATGTATAAGCCGATAGCGAATCTGGTCTTTGCCCATATAAAAAGGAGAGGCGGAGATATTTATGAAAAGGGTGGCTCTCTTTTTTGCCAGCTCCTCAATCGGGTCAAAAGTATAAATCTTTCCTTTAGGCCAGAGCTCCGGGTCGTTCCAGGCATCCTCACAAATGGAGATTCCTAGAGTCTGGTCTTTAAATTCAACTGTATGGATTTCCGATGCAGGCGCGAAATATCTGTTCTCATCGAAAACATCATAGGTGGGCAAAAGGGATTTGTGCTGGGTCGTCAGGATTTTTCCCTGATAAATCAACACTGCTGAATTATACAACCCTTTGCCTATTCCCTTGCCAGTTGGAAGAACAGTTCCTAAAAGTATGCCCAAAGTTGGATAATCAGTTGAAACCTTAAGTAACTTTTCAAGAGTTTTTTGGGCTTTCTGAACGAACCAATCCCTTTCCAGAAAATCTTTGGGCGGATATCCTGAAAGACAGAGTTCAGGAAAGACCACCAGATCGGATTGGTCTTTCTTAGCCGAAAACAATATGCTTATCATCTTCTTTAAGTTTCCCTCGAGGTCTCCCACAGTTGGATTGATTTGGGCTAAAGTAATTTTCATTTTACAAATCCCTCCTTAGATTATCCTGCACAAAACGATTTCTTATCCTCGTGACATAGAATCTGTATGGCATGCCTCCCGGAATAAAGGGATGTAGGCACACCGCCGGGCATAACCCACTGGCCAGCCATGTAAAGGTTTTTCAAATTGGGCAGAGTTCTTTCTATTTTTGTATTCATCAGCTCCTTGGTCAAAAGCCAGCCGCCCCAAGCCCCTTTTTGATTTCGAGTATATCTCCAGAAGGTATGAGGGGTGGCTACATCGACTACTTCCAGATACAACGAAATATCAGGATAATGCACTTCCAATCTTTTAAGGACCTCCTCTGCAATCCGCTCCTTCTGTTTGTCGTAAGCGAAGACATCCTTATTGCGTAAGTTGTTCCAGAAATCCCATTCGCTCTCAAATTCAACCTGAATCACTGTTTTTCCTTGAGGAGCGAACCTGGAGCTGTAGTTGAATATGCGGATGAAGATGTGGTCAATTATCTCATATTTTACAAGAAGGGGATTTTCGAGTTTGACGATGCTGAAAGTAGGCTCATCCGCAAACTCTCTTTCAATTCCATAACTTATCATAACCAAAGGACGGGTCAGTTTCCAATTGTCATAACGTTTCTTTATCTTTTCATTGATATACTTGCCTTCCAGCATATCGAAGATGGTGCTATACCCATCACAGGCGGATACCACCGCATCAGCACGATATTCACTATGGTCAGCTAAACCCACACCCACAGCGCAATCATTTTCCACCAAGATTTTCTCCACTGTGGCGTTGCAGGTTATTTCCCCACCTAATTCTTTATAATGTTTCTCCATAGACCAAACAAAATCAAGGCATCCACCCTCTAAATATCCAATCTGGCCATCTGCCAAGAGTCCCAAAAGCATAAATACAAACCAGACCGGCACATCCGGCAAAAATAGGTTGTTAATGAAATCTCGCAGATAGGGATGACAAATATCTTGTGAGTAATCCGCAATTGATTGAGCGTATTTTCCTGCGAAACATCTGAGGAGACGTCGCATTTTCCAAATCTCCTTCATACCATCCAGAGGGCCACAAAGCTCTGGCGGATTCATCATTCCCATTTCGCTGGCATCAATCCCCTGCATTGAGCGGGCACCAACCATCAGTTCGTCAATTAGCTGGGCATCCACAGGAGAGATGCGTTTCAAATCTTCGGCTAAACGTTTCAAATCCTGTGTGACCAGAACACTATATCCACTTTTCTCATCCAGAAAACGACCATAGGTGGTCATATCCGCAAAGCGATTGAAAGGGATGATTCCCAAATCCTGATAAACCTTGTGAATGGCTGTACCGGGCTTGTGTCCCATGATGAAGTGGATTCCACCGTCAATCAGATAGTCTTCTTTTTTCCAGGCAGCTGCTACACCGCCGGGTTGAGTGTGATGCTCAAAAATGTGGCTTCGATAGCCATTCATTTGAGCATAGATCCCAGCAGAAAGCCCTGCTAACCCCGCACCGATTATGATAACTTCCCTTTCAGGCATTTTCTGCTCAATTCCCTTATGATTTAACTGCAGCTATAAAAAGAGTATCGCTTTCGCATAACTTGTTGCCATTTAACTCTTTCTTGAAGTCATCTAATCTGTCGAGCCAATATTTCTTTCTCTTGCTTTTCTCTGCAAAGAGACCAAAGGAGCTGAAATATTCATCTAAACCTAAAGGTTCATCGGATTTGATGATTTCAGTTTCAAGCGGAATGTTTCTTTTCTTGAAGTATCCAAGCAAATTTTCCAAAGGTAGATATGGATAATGGGAATACCCAACTTCGTTCTGCAGTTCCAGAAACAGTTTCTGGGCTTGCATAGTGTTTTTCTTAGCTTCGCTTCTTGGGTCATCCAAGGGCTCTTCAGCAAGTATATGTTGCGCAGAGACTCTTATCATCTCATTCAAAACCTTTTCCCATTCCCGGGTATGGTGCAAAGTTGCTCTTTCCAGCACCAGGTCAAAGCTGTTGTCAGGATATGACAGATTTCTTCCATCCATACATAGATAAGTGATATTCGGTTTTTGATTCTCCTTTTTGCTACGTTCAATTAAATCCTCAGATAAATCTATGGCAACAGCTTCAGTGCAGTAAAAAGAAAGCTTAATGGTGAAACTTCCACAGCCACAACCTACATCCAGAACATTTTGTGGTTTTAATTGGGTGATTCTTGTTAAGAGGATATTATTATATTCCATGATATGATAATAGAAAATTCTTTAGACGGACCCCCCCAACTTCTTATGACCTTATCATCACCAAAAACATCTTGAATTTCTTGATCGCCTTTAGAGCGTGTGGCTGGTTGGCAGGCATTATAATCATTTCACCTTCTTTGAGATGAAACGGTTTACCGGAGATAGAAACTTTCGCTTCGCCATCC
>DASWLN010000112.1:0-4575 GCA_036396115.1 Candidatus Zixiibacteriota bacterium | reverse complement strand
GCCGGTGCAGTAGCGATATTAAGGGAATACAATCCAGATGCCACGGTGGAGCAGATTAAAGATGCGCTCATCCGCTCTGCAGTTGATTTGGGCACACCAGGTGAGGACAACGATTATGGTTATGGTTTGATAAATATTCAGAGAGCGTTGGAATACCTCGTTCCACCCAGTACCCCTTGCGTCTATTTGGATAGCATTATAACAGAAGAAAAATCAATGGATAGTGTGGTTTGTGGCGATACAGTTAAAATAGATGTTAACCTGAAAAATGCAGGAACAGGGCTTGGGCCGTTTAGAGTACAATTGCAAACTTCCGATATAGGTGTGATTTTGTTTCAAGACGAAGTCCATTTTGATTCTCTGACACAGGAAGAGATATCTTCTAACCAAGATAATCCTTTTGTGTTTTATTTGATTCCAAACCAGGAAGAGAAAATCATAAATTTCAAACTCAACATAGTAGCAGATAATGAAAGTTACAGTCGCCAGATAGACTTCAATCTCTTAACTAAACCAGGATTTGGTTTAGGAGTGAATGAGAATCTGAATCCTCCAACTAAGTTCAGCTTGGGTCAGAATTATCCCAATCCCTTTAATCCATCAACCACAATACCTTTCGATCTGGAAAAAGAAGCTTATGTTAGCTTAAAGGTTTACAACGTAAAGGGACAACTGGTCAAGACTTTGCTGGATAAAAATCTGCCCAGAGGAAAACACGAAGTAGCTTGGAAAGCCGAGGACCAGGATGGTGTCAAAGCAGCAAGCGGAGTCTATTTCTATGTGTTAAAAACAAATGAACAATATGTGGCTAAAAAGATGTTCTTGGTGAAATAATCCGAGCAAACATTCTGCAAAGTTTCTACAAAGCCCGCCTCCAAAGAAACAGACTAATAGTATAATACTGTTGAGAATTTCACTCTGAGAAGCCCGATTGTGATTGATATGGATGCTTAATATAACAATCAAGAGTTTTTATTGAAGCTTTCTCAACCTTGTAGCAACCATATTCTGTAATGGTTTAATTCTTAAGAAGTTGGAATAAATTTTTGTGCACTGGGGCGAATTTTCTTTTTTAGATACTGCGGATGCTTCGGTATTAGGAAATGCCGAAGCACATTCAGGAGTACGAACATCGGGAATTCCTATTCCCGATGCATCCTAGATAGGCTACCATATAAATTTTCAAAGATGACCCTTCAACAAAAAACTCTAATAACTTTGCTACAAGCTTAAGAAACTACTTTTTTATTTGCTTGACCTGGGGTTGAGATTTTTCTATTTTTATTTGATATGCCATCGAAACTTCCTCTTCATATCTTACGCTTGCTTTTGTGTTTCATGTTTTGTTCACCCCTCTGGGCGGGTGAGGAGAAGCCAATTGAGTTGTTGAATGCTGATTTCTCCGAGCTTAGATTAGAGAAAGACAATACAATTTTGAATCTAATAGGCGATGTCAGATTCAGACACGAGGATGCAATCCTGGAGAGCAATAGGGCAATTTGGTATCGCAATAGTGGGCAAATAATCTTCATAGACAGTGTCAGGATGGAAGACGGTGAGCATATTCTTCATGCTAATAGATTGACTTATTTTCATAAGACCAAGAAGGTCATTGCCGACGGTGAAGTGAGTCTCCAAAGCAAAAAAGACCACTCCTGGCTGACAGGCGAACATGGAGAATATGACCGCCAAAACAAGCAAGCGCGCTTCACCATCCGTCCCAAACTAGTTTCCGATTACACCAATCTGGAGAGCTCAGTGATAGTTACCGGCAGGGTTATGGAATATTCTGTGGATGAGAGAAGGGGGGTAGCCAGCGGGAACGTGGAAATAGAAAAAGGGAAGATGAGAGCTTTTTGCGATACTGCGGTTTACTACAATCAAGAGGATAAATTAGTCTTGAAAGGTCATCCCCGGGCAGAGCAGGAAGGAAGCAAGCTTAGCGGAGACCTGATGGAGATTCTGCTAAAAGAAAATAAAATAAAGGAAATCGTGGTAAAGGGTGATGCCAAGGCAACTCAGCTTGAGGTTCCTGATTCAGCTTCCACTATCTCCAGGGAGAGTTTTCTTTCAGGAAAGGAAATAACTTTTTTCCTGGAGAAGGATGAATTAAGAGAGGTGGAAGTAATCGGGAACGCCACCAGTCTATACTATCCATCTGCCGAAGATACTCTCCACCGAGGCAGAAACGAAGCCTCCGGAGATACCATCAACCTCTTTTTAAGGGAAGATAAAGTCGAGAGGGTTCAAATAAAGGGTGGCGCTATAGGAGTTTATTATAATCCAGTGAAAATCGAAAATGATACCCTAACAAGAGAGGATACCGTAAAATACTCGGCGGAAAGCATTGATTACGTTATGAATGAAGAGATGATAACTCTGGAGAAAAACAGTTACCTGCAATATGGACAAACTTCACTTAAAGCCGGGCGGGTGAAATATCATACCCAAAAGCAAGTGCTTACAGCCGAGGGGATACCAGTAATGAAGGATAGCTTAGGGGTGATTGTCGAAGACCCGACCGGGGAGGGGTTGCCAATATTAAAAGATGGAAACGAAGAGATAGCGGGTCAGGGTATGGTTTATAATCTAAAAACTAGAAGAGGGAAAATAAGAGCTGGAGAGACTGAATTCAACAAGGGTATATTCACTGGTAATCAGATCAGAAAAGTCGAGGACAAGGTCTTGTTCGTGAATGGAGGCATATATACCACCTGCGACCAAAAAAATCCACATTATCATTTTGCTAGTCCGAATATGAAGATTATCGCAGAAGATAAAGTTGTGGTTAAGCCATTGGTCTTTTATATGGCTGATTTGCCCGTCTTCGCTATTCCATTCTATGTCTTTCCAATCAAGCCGGGAAGACACTCTGGATTCACTGTTTTCGATTTGGGAAATCTGGAATCAAACCAGAGGTTCATTCGGAATTTCGGATATTACTGGGCACTATCGGATTATTGGGATCTGAAAACCACTTTGGACTATTTTGAGGGGAGAGGCTGGATATTCCATAGTCGAGCCAGGTATGCGGTGCGCTACCTTTTAAATGGTAGTCTGGATGGCTCCTACACCAGGGAATCTTCTTGGTCGGGTTTTACTCAAAGCAGGAAAAGCCGCTGGGATCTGTCTTTTAATCATTATTACACGCTTTCGGATGTCACTAAATTGACTGGCTCTGGCACTTTCGTTAGCGATAAGAACTATTATCGAGATATAAGCCTAAACGAAGAGCAAAGGAGAAACCGCAGTTTAAGTTCCAAAGTCAGCTTGAGCACCCGGCGGGGGGACTGGAGCATAACCACTGCAGTTGACCGCAGTTTGAACTTAGATACTGATGCGCGCACGGATGTATTTCCAACTTTGTCTTTATCCAAGCCTTTCCTGCCGATATTCAAACCGCAAGAAGAAGAAACGACTGAAACCGAAAACAAAAGATGGTATCACAGTATCTACTACTCCTACAGCTCCAATTTACAGAACTATTCCAATCGCAGCAAGGTGAATGAGGACCTCAATTGGAGAAAGCACCTTACCTTCGACCATCATTTGAATTTGCAGGCGCCGCAAAATGCTTTTGGATGGCTGGTTTTGAACCCCTCTTTTAGTTATCAGGAAACCTGGTACTATGTGTTTAGAACCAATCTAAGCGAGGAAAAAGGAATCCCTGCTGAAAATCTGGCTCGTCGTGGAGTTTATAGCACTTCCATATCAGCCAATACCAACATATACGGTAGTTTTTATCCCCATTTAGCTGGAATAACTGGTCTGCGGCATGTAGCTACTCCCAGTCTGAGTTTTGTTTATCAGCCCAGCTTCACCCGGCATGACGATTTCAAATCATATACTGGCAGGGGAGGGGGGTCTAGTGCAAAAAGCGAGAGTATGGGATTTAGTTTGAACAACCTCTTTCAAATGAAGTATGGAGAAGCGGAAAAAGAGAAAAAGATAGACCTCTTCAATTTGAATTTCAGTTCCGGGTACAATTTCGTGGCAAAGGAGCACAAGCTTTCTGTTCTTTCAAGCTCTTTTCGTTCCAGCGCGATCAAGATAGTAGATTTCGATATAAATGCGGTGCACGATTTCTACGACGAAAATACTAAAGAGTTGAGAATTTCCTCTCCGCGGCTGGTCAACTTTGATTTAAGCACAACATTTTCCATTTCAGGTAAGGGGATTGGATCTCAAGATTCCGAAATGGATACTTCGAGCTCCGCTGGAGGACAAGACCAGATTGCCACTACCCCGGTCTCATCCAAAGGATGGAATTTGAAGATAACGCAACGTTATGGTGAAAGCAGGAGATTCGGAACGAAAACTATTAATCACTGGGCTGAGGTCTCCCTGGGCTTGCCCTTGACCAAGAACTGGTTTTTGAACTATCTCAATCGTTATGATTTCCGGGAAAAGAAGATCATCTCCCAGAGGTTTGAGTTTTATCGGGATATGCATTGCTGGGAGGGGAAGTTCGTGTGGATACTGGACGGTTTACGCCGGGGTTATTACTTTAAGCTGAATATCAAGCTTTTGCCTGAAGTGAAGGTGGAGAAAAGCGAAAGGGGATTGAAGGAAATG
>DASWLN010000111.1:0-10769 GCA_036396115.1 Candidatus Zixiibacteriota bacterium | reverse complement strand
CCTATCTTTGGTTTTTTATTTATACCCAAAATCAAATCTGTGTTATCATAATAAGCATCATATCCCCACTGCTGTTTCTGATTCAAATCAATACGAACCTGATATACTAATTTCTGCGGCTCCGACCAGGTTATCTGTTTTATTAAGTCATCCTTTGCATCATATTTTATCCAATCTGTATTGGCAGTGGCTCCGAAAACAGAAAGTGAAAGTCCGGATGAATCCTGCTCCACTTTAAAAGGCAGTTTCTGAGTTAAGGGTACTATAATGGAGACTTTATCCTGTTGACTTAGAGTTTTTATCAAACTGACTTTACTTCGAGGAACTGGTGTGCCTGAGGGAAGAAATTCTATACTACTCTTTTTTACCCATCCCTCTTGGTCTGGGGCAAGTCTTAATCTTGTCCATTCCCCAATCTGACCATCGGCAATTGCCCTTATCCCTTTTGGCTGGAAAAGGAGCAAATATCCCAATCCCGGACCTGCTCGCACAATTTGAATCGAATCAATGAACTCCACTACTTGAGGAATCGAATCTTGACTTATGGTTATTCTGCCTCGAGCCCAACTAACTAAACTTACATTGTTGTTTATTTTATCGACCTTTGCAGAAGAATCGAACTTTAGAGAATCATTCAGTTCTTTAGTCAAACAAAAGACAACTCTCGCATTTTCAATTTTATCTTCTGGCTTTATCCGATAAGCTCCAGTGTAGACCCCTTTGGATTGAATACGGCTTGAACTATCCCCTTTGCCAAAAACTTCCTCTCCCCAATATTTTTCTTTATTAGATACGGATTCTACCATAGGCAAACCTGAAACCAATCCCTCAATTGAAAAAGTTGCCTTACCTCCAGGTGTCCCTTTGAAGCGGACCTGAATTATATCCCCAGCTTGGAGATTCATATCCACATCCGGCAACATACTTCCCTTTTCGATGGCTAAGCTGTCTTCCGGAATAGTAGTTGAAGTAGTGGGAACGAGAACCTCGACGCTATCCAAAGCAATCCCCAACTTGTTTGTGGCTTCGAGTTCAAACACGAATTCGCCCGGCTGAATTGGCAAGAAAGCCAAAAATGCCCCATTGGGATAAACTTTTATATCTTCTCCATCGATTTCTAGGGAGGATTTGGGTGTAACTGAGCCAAAAATGAAAGCAGAGTCAGGGGAAGTTAAGGTTTGTCCATTCCTGGGATAAATCACATTTATTGCAGGAGCTTTATCCTGGGCTGAAGAAGAAACGCTCAATAGAATAACCAAAAGCGTAGAGAATAAACTTATCTTCGACATATTTTTAAATTATAAAACCAAAGGCGAGATTTTCCAAATGAAAAATGAGGTCAGCTTTTTTTCAAATAAACGATAGGAACTCTTTTGCCAATACGGCTTAAAACCTCATAGGAGAAAGTGCCGGTCCACTTGCCCAACTGGTGAGCGGAAATTTCTTCTTTTCCCTGCCTGCCGATTAGTGTCACCTCATCTCCAACTTTAACATCCGGAATTGAACTAACATCCACCATAAAAGCATCCATGCAAACCCGACCGACCACAGACAATCTTTTATTATGTATTAGAACCTGTGCTTTGTTGGAAAGCAAGCGGCTGTAACCATCCGCATATCCCAAAGGAATAGTGGCGATTTTAGATTTCTTTTTGGTATGATAACTTCTGCCATATCCCAATGGAGTTCCCTTTTCAACTTCTTTGATGAACGCTATTTTGCTTCTCCATTTCAAGACCGGCTTCACCTTGATGGACTGGCTGGTGTAGATAGAAGGATAAAGCCCATAAATCAGATGTCCCACCCTAACTTGATTGAAGTAACTTTGCGGAATGTCTAATACCGCACCGCTATTGGCAATTGATTTTATGGGGATTCTATAACCAGATGACTCCAAATCGTGAACGGTCTTTTTAAAAATCGACAACTGCTTTAAGGCAAAGTTCTTATCTTTCTCATCCGCAGTTGAAAACTGTGAGATAATCCCTTTAAATCTGATATTTTTCAAGTTATATATTTTTTTGACTAACTTAATTGCATTTTCTGGAGCCATTCCATAACGACCAAGACCAGTATCCACCTCTACATAAACTTGTGCTATTTTATCAAGTTTTTTGGCTTCTCTGGAAAGGTTTAAAGCAAAAGCATAATCCGTTATTACTTGAGCGATGTCATACTCTATTACATACTTCTCCCTGCCAATTGGTTCGGGATAAAGGTTAACTATCTTGCCTTTTATACCTTTTTCTCTTAACTTTATTCCCTCTTCCAAAATGGCAACTCCCAAACAGTCCACCCCCCTTTCCAAAACGGTCTTGGCAACCTGATAAGCCCCATGGCCATACCCATCTGCCTTGACCACTGCCATAAACTCAACTTTTTTGCCTATTTTCTTTCTTATATTTTTGATGTTGTAAGCTAAGGCATCCAAATCCACTTCCAAATAGGCAGGTCGGGAGAACTCATTATCGAATCTTATTCGCATAAGGATGAGCTTATATATTTGAATTTTGGCTTAATGTCAAGGAAAAATAATAGAACAATATCGCATGACGAATGCCGAATAACGGATAAAAACATAAGAAAGAAAAGAAGGAAAAAAGAGGAAAGAAGAAAACCTTGAGACTTGCAACTTGAAACTCAAAACTTAAAACTGTTTTCATCCTCTCCCTTGAGGGAGAGGATCAAGGTGAGGGTGAGAGGTTTTGATGTATCGGATTCGTAAATCCCTATAAACTTCAGCTTCGGGAATTGTTATTTCCGAAACATCAAATCATAGGGGCCAGCTTCCACGCCCGCCTAAAATTCCACCCCATTTTTATCATCCAAGGAAAAAAGTAAAACGCGTAGGGGCGGAGTTTATCTCCGCCCGAAAACCATAAAAACATAGGCGACCCGGATGGGTCGCCTGCAAAAAAGGACTACGAACAAATTGGAATAAAATTACATCTTCGCTAACCCCTCTTTTATCCTCTTTAATGCCTCCTCAATGTTCTTAATTGAATTGGCATAAGACAATCTCAAATACCCTTCCCCGAATTCTCCAAACGACGTTCCGGCAAGAACCGCCACTCCTCCCTCATTCAATAGATAATCTGCCAATTCTTTGCTCTTCTTGCCGGTTTTGGTGATATTGGGAAAAACATAGAAAGCACCTTGTGGGGTTTTACAGCTTACCTTGGGTATTGAATTCAGTCCCTTGACAATGACGTCTCTGCGTTTCTTGAACTCCTTTACCATATCTTCCACCTTATCCTGTGGACCAACTAGTGCCTCTATGCCCGCTTTTTGAGTGAAAGTGGCGGTGCAGGAATTGCTGTTGGTCATAAGCTTGGCGATATGAGGTGTCAGCTCTTTATTCATCACGCCATAACCCATTCTCCAGCCGGTCATGGCGTAGGTTTTGGAAAAGCCATCTAAAATTATCGTCCTCTCCGGCATTCCATCGAAACTGGTAATGCTGTGATGCTCTCCATCATAGATCATGCGGCTATATATCTCATCCGCTAAGACCATTATATCATTCTTGATAGCTATCTGTGCAATAACTCCTAGGTCATCTTTGGTCAATATACCCCCAGTGGGATTTTGCGGCGAGTTGATGATAATCATTTTGGTCTTGGAGGTAACCAGCTTCTTAAGTTCATTCACATCCAGTCTGAAGTTGTTTTCTTCTCTCAACTTTACTGGAATCGGTTTGGCGCCGATGAAATTTATAACTGATTCATAAATAGGAAAACCGGGATTGGGATAGATTATCTCATCCCCTTCATCTGCCAAAGCCAGAATGGCGAAGAACATTATCGGCTTACCACCCGGGGTAACCACCACGTTCTCCCCATCCACTTTTATATTTCTGGTTTTGGAAACGTATTTGGCTATAACTTCTCTTAGTTCCGGCAACCCGGCTGACGGACCATAATGAGTAAAACCGGAGTTGAGAGCCCCAATTGCCGCATCCGTGATGTTTTTGGGGGTATCGAAATCCGGCTCACCGATTTCTAGGTGAATGATGTTTTTACCTTGCGCCTCCAACTTCTTTGCTCTGGCTAAAACCTCAAAAGCAGTCTCCGTTCCCAGACGGGACATCCTCTTGGCTAATTTCATACGCTCCTCCTCTTTAGGGGCAATTCATGAATTGCCCCTACCTTTTTTGAAATCGTAAAGCTCTTTGGCTTTCTGGGCAATATGTTCCCCACTAACTTCGAACTCTTTTATCAATTCCCAGGGTTGACCTGACTCACCAAATCTATCTTTAACACCTATCATTCCCATAATGATCGGTTTCCTGTAAAGCTCTTTGGCTTGAGACACAACCGCGCTGACTTTGTCTCCCAGACCGCCGACCTGGTGTTCCTCCGCGGTAACGATTATCCCTGTTTCCAGAGCAGCCCTTATGATGGCCTCTTTGTCCAGAGGCTTTATGGTATGCATATTCACCACTCTCGTATCTATTTTGAAATCCTTTTTTAAGATATACGCTGCCCTCATCGCCTCTGGAACTTCAGGTCCACAGCCGATTATGGTCAAATCCTCTTTTTCCGATTTATATTCCGAAGCTAATTTGGTCTCAAAGGCATCTCTGAAATTATCCTTCTCTTCTCGATAGCGAATGACATTCGCTTTCCCGAAAACAAAAGGAGTGGCTTCGGTGGTAACAATCGGTGTGGCTTCGCGGGCGAACCTCAAATACTTGGGACCAGCCAACTCGAACAATAAATACTTGGTTGCCCTCTCGGTTTCAACTATATCACAGGGAACCACCACATTCATTCCCGGAATCCCGCAAGTCAGAAATAGTTCCTCTAATGCCTGGTGTGTGGCGCCATCTGCTCCAACTGACACCCCGCCGTGCGCTCCTGCCACAAACACGTTGAAATTACCGTAACAGACAGTGGTTCTAAGCTGATCCCAATTTCTGCCCGAGGCGAAGACTCCATAAGTTCCCAATACCGGAAGTTTACCCTCTTTGGCTAATCCAGCCGCCACTCCAGTGGCGCTCTGCTCCGCTATGCCCATGCTCAAGAACCTCTCTTTTCTTTCCGGATTCTTGGAGCAGAATTCGCTTATCGCAATTGAGCCGGAGATATCCAGACCCAGGCAGACCACTCTGGGGTCATCTCCATATTTTTGCAGGGCTTTTCCAAAACCCAATCGGGTTGCAGCCATCTCCGCTTTCATCTTTTCACCCTTGTTCCAGAAATAGTCGCGCTTGAACTTAGGAAGTTTGGCTTCTAACTTCTCGGTAACTTCCTTTTGATATTTCTCTGCTATGGCGAAGAGCTTGTCAACATCGAGCTTTCCTTCCAAGCCCAATTCCTTCAGAGCAGCATAAAGCTGGTCGCATATTGGAACCTTTCCGTGCCAGCCAGCCACGTTCTCCATAAAGCTCACTCCCTTCCCTTTGGTGGTGTGAGCGATTATCACGGTTGGCTTTCCTTTAATCCCCTTAGCTTTCTCAAAAGCGAAAACGATCTCCTGCATATTATGTCCATCTATCTCTATAACTTCCCAGCCGAAACTTTTGTATTTCTCATTTAAGGGGTCGATATTCATCACCTCATTTACCCAGCCGTCTATCTGCAGTCTATTCTTATCCACCACACACACCAGATTGTCTAATTTATAATGTCCTGCTTCCATCACCGCTTCCCATATCTGTCCTTCCTGATGCTCTCCGTCTCCGGTAATGCAATAGGCACGATAGTCTTTCTTATCTAATTTAGCTGATAAGGCGATTCCCACCGCAATGCTTAACCCTTGACCCAGGGAGCCGGTCGAGGCTTCCACTCCGGGGAGCTTTAGCCAATGCGGATGTCCCTGAAACGGGCTGTACAACTTGCGTAGCTTCACTACCTCCTCTATATTGAAATAACCTGAAATGCCCAAACCCAAATATAAACACGGAGCTTTATGTCCAGTGGAGAATATGATTCTGTCTCTATCTTCCCAGAAGGGCGCTTGAGGGTCATGCCGGGCAATGTGTAAATAAAGCGCTGCTACAATATCCATGATGGACATAGTGCCACCGGAATGACCCGAATTAGCCGCACACAAAGTCACCAGGTCATATCCTCGCATAAGGTTGGCTGCCTGCCTCAACTCCTCTATGCTGTAACTTTTTCTTATCTCACCACTTGCCGAATCCAATATTGGCATAACTCCTCCATTCTCAGTAAGCTAAACCTTGTGAAATTTTTAACATAGTAATATAGGCAATTTATTTTTCAGTGTCAAACCTTTTCTTCTTTAGGGGTATCCCCACTTTTTTGAAAACACATCAGAATGTCTTAATGGCTATTTCCTTTGGTTTCTCTCCCCCCTTGGGGGAGAGAGATAGAGTGCCTGCCCGGCCAGGGAGGGGGAAAAGAAATACCCCAATAGCCTCACAGCCGTGATACTTCTCACCCTCACTCCGCCTTTGGCGGGATTTTCAACTCTATCCTCTCCCTTCAAGGTATGAACCGTCATGGTTCATACCAAGGGAGAGGATAGAGAAGAACATTCCTTTCTTGAAGACAAGAATTACCTTCCCACTTTCCTATTCTTTCAATTTTCCTTATCTCATCTCAAGACCCGGTTCGACAAGGACTTCGACTGAGTCCTTCGACGGTGAGCCGCTCAGGACGGTCGAACCGCTCAGCCGAATGTCCTCACCGTCCTGAGTCTTCGACCCTGAGCTCAGACCGAAGGGCAAGGTCGAAGGACAGACTTCGGGTCTCAAGATCCAGAATTCGGACAAACACTTCCCTCTTTCCATGTCCTGTTTTTGGGGATAGTCCTCTTTTTCTTCTTTCTTGATAAGGCGAATATAATAGACCAAACCTGTCTCGCTTTGTCCCTGAGTTGCTTTAAGTTACCATTGTTGGCAATCACCAGGTCTGCATAGATTATCTTACTTTTTTTAGGCAATTGGCACCTAATTATTTCACGCCCTATCCTTGAAGAATATTTCCTACTGGAACAAAACCTCTCTATCTGATTTTTTCTTCTTGAATCAACCAAAATCAACAAATCGAATTGCTTCTGTATGCCCCATTCCACAATCAAAGCCGCATCCACTGCCACAATATCTCTGCTTCTTTCCAATTTCTTTATTTGTCTTTTTAAGCTGGAAAGAAGATATGGATGGACTATCGAATTCAGTTTTCTGACATTTGATCTTGAAAAGAAAGCCAGTCTCCCTAATCTCTTTCGATTTAAACTTCCATTCTTATTTAAAATGACCTTACCAAAAACTCGGACCAATCTTCTTAGGACTAATTTGTTCTTTTTTACTACCTCCTGGCCCAATTCGTCACCGGATATGACCGTGGCTCCTAATTTTTTGAAAACTCTGGCAACTTCTGTTTTTCCGCTGGCAATTCCGCCAGTTATACCAACCAAAAACATATCTATTTTGTCTCCAGCCAATTTTCTCCGATTCCGATGTCAACCTTGATGGGCACTTCCAATTTAACGCATCCTTCCATTTTATCTCTTACCATATCTTTCATAAAATGCAACTCTTCCTTGTGTACTTCAAACACCAATTCATCGTGCACCTGCAAGATCATTTTGGATTTGGTTTTCTTCTTCGTAAGAAGATTGCGGATATCCAGCATAACCACCTTGATTAAATCCGCGGCTGAACCCTGAATTGGCGTGTTGATGGCAGTTCTTTCAGCAAACTCCCTTCTCTGACGATTTCGACTGGTTATCTCCGGTATATATCTTCTCCTTCCCAAAAGAGTGGTAACATACCCATCCCTTCTTGCCTTCTCTATACAGTTGTCTATATATTCTTTTACCTGGGGATGTTGGGCGAAATAGACATCTATAAACTCCTTAGCTTCTTTTGGCGTCATCTCAGTTTGCTGGGACAGGCCGTAGGGACTGACTCCGTAAATCACCGCAAAATTGGCGGTCTTGGCTTGCCTGCGTTGCTGTGGGGTAACTTCGTTTAGGGGAACTCCGAATACCTCGCTGGCTGTGCGGGAATGGATATCCTCCCCTTTTCTGAAAGATTCTATCAGTTTTTCATCTTTTGAAAAATGAGCTAATATCCTCAACTCTATCTGGGAGTAATCCGCACAAAGAAGCTTGTAATCCGAGTTCCGAGGGATAAATGCCTTTCTTATCCTACTTCCCATCTCAGTTTTTATAGGGATATTCTGCAAGTTGGGTTCACTGGAGGAAAGTCTGCCAGTAGCAGTTACGGTTTGGTTAAAGGAGGTATGAATCCTTTTGGTCTTGGGATTAACCATACTCGGCAATGCATCCGCATAGGTCGATTTCAATTTGGAGAGCAAGCGATATTCCAAAAGGATTTTAGGCAAGGGATGTTCTCTGGCTAACTCTTCCAATACTGCGAAATCAGTTGATTCCCCGGTTTTCTTCTCGGTTTTCCTGATGGGGGTAAGTTTTAACTCCTCAAATAAAATCTGGCCCAGCTGTTGAGGAGAATTTATGTTGAACTCCTTTCCGGCTAATTGATAAATCTCTTTCTCTAATCTTTTTAAGTCTTTCTCTAAGTCAATGGACATACTTTTCAAATAAGCTGTATCAATTGATACTCCAGTCATCTCCATATCTGCCAGAACCTCAATTAAAGGCACCTCCACTTCAAAGAACAGTTTATCTAATTTCAGTTCACTCAATTGAGTGGCAAAGAGGTCCTTTAACCTCAGGGTATAGTCCGCATCCTCGCAAGAATATTGGCTAGCGCACTCAATTGGCACCATATCGAAACTTATCTCTTTCTTGCCCGACCCAATTAGGCTTTTCAAGGGTATCATCTCATGGTCAAAATACCTCAAAGCCAGATAAGTCAAATTGTGCTGTCGGGAGGAGGGGTCCAAAAGATAAGAAGCCAGCATGGCATCAAAATATATCCCTCGCAAATCAACTCCACTATTCTTTAATACCTCCAAATCGAATTTGAGATTCTGACCAATCTTTTTTATCTTCTCATCCTCCAACACCGATTTAAGCTCCAACAGGGCTTTCTCTTTATCTAAATTCTTGTGTTTATCGCCAGTTTGGTGAGACAAGGGAAGGTAATATGCTTCTTTCGGTTGGTAACAGATTGAGACTCCAACCAGATTCGCATTCATATAATCCAAACTATCGGTTTCCGTATCAAATGCAAATTCTCGTTTCTGTTTTAAGACTTCAATTAGAGTTTCCAATTCATCCAGAGATTGAACGGTCTTATAGATGACCTTTTCTTCCTCTTTTTTATCCGAGGATAACTCCCTTAAAAAGGAAGTGAACTCCATCTCTTTAAAGAACTGCCTCAATTTGGGGGAATCGAAATCCTTCTTAGATAATTCTCTCAAATCCAGCTTGAAAGGGGCAGCAGTATCGATGGTTACCAATTTCTTGGAGAATCTGGCTTGCTCCGCATACTCTTTCAGATTCTGGCTGACCTTCTTCTTGGAGATCCTATCCGCCCCAGCTATCACATCTTCCAAACTGCCGAACTGGTTTATCAACTCCAGGGCGGTCTTTTCTCCTATTCCTGGGACGCCAGGGATGTTGTCCGAACTATCTCCCATCAAGCCCAAAAGGTCGGTCATCTGATTTGGTTCTATGCCGAATTTCTCTTTAACGGCTTTAGCATCATAGATTTCTTCCGGTTCTTTTCCCTTGCTCGGTCTAACCATTTTTATATCCTCATCCACCAGCTGGAAAAAATCCTTATCTGCAGTAACCAAAAACACCTCCAAGCCCTCCTTCTTGCCTTGCTCGGCCAAGGTCCCGATTATATCATCCGCCTCAAACCCATCTTTTTCAATTAAGGGGAGGTTCATATACCCCACTAATTCCCTGATGCGAGGAAGCTGCTCCACCATTTCGGGTGGGGTTTTAGCTCGGGTTGATTTATAATCCTTGTATATCTTGTGACGGAAAGTGGGAGCAGGAGTATCGAATACCACTGCTATGTAATCCGGTTTCTGCTCCCGAAGAATCTTCAAAAGGGAGTTGGCAAAACCAAAAACCGCACTGGTATTCTCGCCTCGGGAATTAATCAGCGGATTGCGAATGAAGGCAAAATAGGAACGATAGACTAAAGCTGAACCATCAATCAGAAAGAGTTTCTTTCTATTCATACTTGAGATTGCCAAAAAAGCTAATCCGAACTAATCCGGGTTACAATAGAGCTTGTTGTTCTTTATGTAGTCGAGAACTTCTGACGGAACAAGATATTTTACCGACTTACCCTTCTTTATCTTCTCCCTTATCAGGGTTGAGGAGATATTCAAAGAGGTGATTTCTATTATCTGACTTTTGTGGGCGAATTGATTTGCGGGATCTATTTTATCAAAACCCGGACGCAAACCTATCACTATCTTTATTTGTCTACAAATCTCCTGGGGGTCCTTCCACTTCAATATCTCCTCCAATATATCGGAGCCGGTCAAAAAGAAAAGCTCGGATTGGGGATAAATTTGTTTTAACTCTCTTATGGTGTCAACAGTATATGAAGGTCCTTTCCTTTTCAACTCAATATCCGAGACCGAAAAGAGCTTGTTCCCTTTTATCGCTCTCTTGGTCATCTCAAATCTGTGTTTGGCAGAGGAGACTTCACTTATATCTTTGTGTGGTGGCACTGCTGATGGAATGAAGAGCACCCTATCCAACTTTAACTCTTCGGCTAACTCCTCAGCTAAAACCAGGTGACCTAAATGAGGGGGGTCAAAAGTCCCACCTAAAATACCTATTCTTTTGAACACTACGATTTCCCCTCTAATTTTTCAATTCTTTTTTGGGCTTCCTTCACCAAC
>DASWLN010000110.1:0-1797 GCA_036396115.1 Candidatus Zixiibacteriota bacterium | reverse complement strand
CACCAGACAAAATCTATATTTGGATTTATCTCCAGAGCCCTGTTATAACAAGCTAAAGCATCCTTGTCTTTTCCTGAATATCCTAATGAATTACCTTTACAATTCCAAGCTTCAACGTTTTGAGGGTCTAGTTCTAGTGCTTTATCGTAGCACTCAATTGCCTCCTTATACCTCCCCAAACTGTTCAAAGAATCCCCTTTATTTTTCCACACAAAGTCGGTACTTGGGTCAATCTTCAGAGCCTTGTTATAGCATTCAACGGCCTCTCAAATATGTCCTAGATTCTCCAGAGAAAACCCCTTGTTATACCAAGCACCAGTATGCTTTGGATCAATCTCAAGAGCTTTGTCACAACAATCCATGGATTCCTGATACTTTCCAATCTCCGCCAAAGCGCTTGCTTTACCATTCCAAACCTCGGCATCATTTGGGTTGAGTTGCAGAACTTTTACGTAAAAACCGATAGCTTCTTCGTGAAGTCCCAGGTTGGCTAAGGAAAATCCCTTGTTATATACTTCCCCAGCCACAAGTGTTGCTGCCTCTGGCTGCTTGACCACTTTTCCGGTCAATCGGTGGTAAAGTTCGAAGAGAACCTCCTCTAGTTCGTTGAAGCCCTGATACCTTTTACTAGGGTCTTTCTCTAGACATTTCATTACCAGCCGGTTCAGTTCTTTTTGAACGTTCGGCGATTTAGGTACAGTATTAAGGTGATGATACATAAATTCATCTAGTGTCCTTACATCAAACACATATTTTCTGGTAACCATCTCATAGAGTACACATCCAAAGCTGTAGATATCGGACCTCGCATCGATATCTTTTTCACCACGGCATTGCTCCGGAGACATATAGGGGGGCGTACCACATATATTACCCGACTTGCTCAGTCCCAGCCTCGGGTGAGATTCGTCACCAAAGGTTAGCGAGGACATGTCATCATCTGACTCAGCAAATGCTCTGACCAGTCCAAAGTCGGTAATTTTGACTATCTTGTCCTGGGTTATCATGATATTGGACGGTTTGACATCCCGATGAACAAAAGTCTTTCCCATCTCTCTGAATTTTTTGTCGGCGTGAATCATCCCGTGGCAGAACTGAATGGCGAAATTAAGGGTTAACGGAATGGTAAGCCCACCTTTCCAGATCCAGCCAGAAAGGTCAGCCCCGTATTTCTCATCGCCTACAATATATTCAAGAAAGATATAAGGCCTTCCGTCAATTTCCTGCACATAATTTGCCTGAACAATATTGTAATGTTTCTCTATTCTTACCCAGGTTTCAGCCTCCCTCTTGAAACGCTCTATAAGGTTATGGTCTCTTAAGAATTGATCTTGGAGAGTCTTAATAGCCACGGGTACCATGTCTCGGTGATCATAGCAGACGTAAACAATTCCCATACCGCTTTTGCCCGGTCCGCCCAGAATCCGGTAAATCTGATAGCGGTTATCAATCCTATCCCCTACGTGCCACCTTCCGGAGGTTGCCTCTTGTGGTCTGGCAGAAGTCTCCTGCTTTGCTTCGCTTGAACTCTTACCAGGCTTTTTCTTTTTAAAGCTATCAAAGATACCCATAGTTTGAATCCCTAGGTGGAATGCTATTGCCTCGTTTTTACTTTGCCTCAAATCTGACCCAGACGCCCCCCAGTAGAACCGTGTCGCCGGATGGTAGAGGCGTTTTCCTAGTAATTTTCTTATCGCCAATGTAAGTGCCGTTGGTGCTCCCTTTTCCCTCTGATCCTATATCCTCAATAAAATAGGAATTACCTTCTTTGGTCATTCTTGCATGGTGTCTTGAAAT
>DASWLN010000109.1:0-5783 GCA_036396115.1 Candidatus Zixiibacteriota bacterium | reverse complement strand
TACTCGAGGCGGAAAAATTGGAGAAGGAAAGGATTAAACTGACAGACCAGATAGCCTCGAATCTCAAACTGGATAAGGACGAAGCCAGCCTCTCTCGATTGATTCAGCTTTTGGAGGAGTCCTATTCTACTCAACTGCAGGAATTGCAGAAGACATTACTTTATCTTTACCAAAAAGTGGAAAGACAAAGAAGGAAAAATGAGTTCTTGATAAGGCAATCAATGGGAATGGTAGATCGTAACATGAAGTTCATCTTGGGGGTGGAGGCGGCTGCGCCGACCTATCCCAGGCCCAATGGCAAGAAAGCACAAGCTTATGGCCGCAAGGTTGTGGACCGATTAGGTTAAGATAAACTTTTATAGCTTACTATAAGGAAACGGGTAGGGAACGGTTGCACCGTTCCCGAAGAGATAAAAGACAGCAGAAGTAATGGCGCAGCCATTACTTACCCGATTAAAATTTTTCAGGAGGGAAGATGTACGGAATACTGAGTGGTTTTGAAATCGGCAAGAGAGCACTCTTATCCCAGCAATTTGGATTGAACGTAACTGGTCACAATATCGCTAATGTGAACACTCCCGGATTCTCGCGGCAGAAAGCTATCATAAATACCACTCATCCTCAGTTGAGCATCAAAGGAGCTTTGGGTACTGGAGTGGATGCGGCTGGAGTAAGTCGTTATCGAGACATCTTCTATGACAGTCAATATCGCCAGGAAAACCAGAATCTGGGACGCTGGTCTGCTTTGCAACGGACTTTCGAACAGCTGGAGACGGTGTTTAATGAGCCTTCGGATCAAGGATTAAATACGCTTATGGATAATTTCTGGAACGCTTGGCAGGATCTATCCACCAATCCGGAAAGCCGGGCTGCCCAATCAACTTTGAAGGAGCAGAGCTTGGTTTTAGTAAATGCCTTTCACCAACAGCATAAACTTCTAAAAGATTTGGAACAGAACATAAATGATGACATCGCTCAAAAGGTGGTGGAGGTGAATAACTATGCTGACCAAATAGCCAGCCTGAATCGACAGATCGCTTATGCTGAATTGAGTGGAGGGAAAGCCAATGACTTGAGGGATAAGCGCGATCTACTAGTGGATGAGCTTTCTAAGGTCGTGGATGTAAATACCGTAGAGCAAAGCGCCGGTTCAGTTACGGTCTATGTCGGAGCTATGTCGCTGGTGGAGAGGGATATAGTAAATCGCCTTAGCGCGGACAAGAATTACGAAGAAGGGGTGATGAGAAGCAAAGTGGTTTGGAGCGGGACTCTCAGCACTGTCATATTTAATAATGGGGAGCTGGCTGGGTTATGTCAAATCAGAGATGAATTGATTCCGGAGTATGTTGATGCTTTAAATCAGATGGCGGAGACTCTGGTGAGTGGAGTGAACACCGTTCACCAACAGGGTTATGCCTTAGATGGAACCACCACCGGGATAGATTTCCTTGACCCCGAACGGACGACCGCCCAAGACATAGCCCTGAGTTCAGATATCTTAAGCAATTTAGGTAACATCGCTGCTTCGCAGGGGGGGGCGCCCGGGAATAATGCCAACGCCTTAGCCATTGCCGCCTTACGCAGCAGTCTATTAATGAACGATAGCACTGCCACCCTGGGAGATTTTTACTCCTCCCTGATTGGAATCTTGGGTAGCCGCAGTCAGGAGGCGGAGGATATAAAAGATAGCCAGAACCTTCTACTTGCTCAAATTAAGAACGGTCGTCAAGCAGTGCAAGACGTCTCTCTGGATGAAGAGACTACCAATCTGATTCGTTTTCAGCATGCCTATGAGGCGGCGGTGCGAGTGATAACTACTATGGACGAAGTGATGGCTACTATAATCAACAGTGTAGGTAAAGTGGCTTAGGATTGAACGAGGAAAAATAGATGTTAATTCTGACACGGAAGTTGGGGCAGAGCGTTACCATCGGAGATGACGTCAAAGTTACGGTCTTGGATATTCATGGCGGACAGGTGAAATTGGGGATAACCGCTCCCCATAAAGTAACAGTTCATCGTGAGGAGGTTTACCAGAAGATTCAAGAAGAGAACAAGAGGGCGGCTATGGCAAACAGCAATGATTTAGAGCAAGCGAAAAAATTAATCGGGTTTCCGTCACATCCTGTGCGTAGCCCTTCAACCCAGACTCCCGCTTCAGGCGATGTAAGACAACATAAGGCGTATGGAGTGGAAAAAGTTAAAAAAACCGACCCAGTAGTCGATAAGGATAATAAGGAAAGAAGTTCAAACCTATAACCCAAACTAATCATGTTCTCTAAAATCAAAGATCGCCGAACTCCTATGCGGGAACTTAATTATAAAGTTTCGCGCTACAAAAAGTGGTGGAGGGACCAAAAAGACGTGAATGGTTCCTCAATCCAAAAAGAGAAGGGGTCCTCTTTCACTAAGGGCAGAATGATAGACGATAGCTTCGTCTATTACGAAGAGTGATAACCCCTTTTGCTTCGTCATTTAAATCCAGATTTTGCATTAGTAAAATCTCCCTCCCGAGCCCCTCTTCTTACATTCTGTAAGAATGTAGAGGGGCCGGGACTCAATCCTCTTCCGGCCAGGGCGGGACAGAGGGCGTAGGGTCGGCTGATTAAATCTCGGGGGAGATTCAATCAGGAATGCCGAGGTTATCCCCGAACTTGGGATAATAATAAGTTGCGACACCTTCTGATTTCTAACGCAAATTTTGGGTTAAAATCTGATCTCCCTTTCACTCAGCTACCCAATACCGAAACTCGCACATTTGAAGTTTTGGGCTCAGGCACTTTTTGTTTAACCGAAGAGCTTTCTATGCCAGAGATGTTTGAGGAAAGTAAGCACTTAGTTAGCTGGAGAGACAAAGAGAATTTGCTGGAGAAGATAAGATATTATTTGGAGAATAAAGAGGAAAGAGAAGAAGTAGCTCTGCAGGGTATGGATTTCGCATTAGAACATCATACCTATCTACATCGAGCTAAAGAGGTTTTGAAGAAGGTCAAAAATGTCAAAATGCATCCGGCGGATTTCAAGTTTGGAGTGATGTATGATAAAGATGGTGAGATAACTTTGTCCGCGGATGAATATTACGAGGCAGTTTCACAAATGATAAGGGAATAGAAGATGGGGAAGAAGAAAGGAAAAAAGGAATTCCTCCAGAACAACCACAACCATTTGCTTCCATTGGAGCAATGGCTTCTGAAACTGGAAAACAGTTTTGCGCAAGGGAAGTTCAATGTGGTCATTGAAGTTGCCAACAAAATGCTCAAGGTCTATAATGAATGTCTGGATAATCGGATAATCGGCCGCATATATTATCTTCTGGCTTTTTCCCGAGCTCAAAGTGGAGATTACTATGGTTCTAAGAGCTTATGTCTGGAGATGGTTCCCCATAGGATAGAAACGCTCGATCTTTACTATATCTTGAGCTTTGCCTGCTGTCGCTTGCAAGAATATAACCGGTGTATAGAATACAGTCGAAGGTTTCTGGAGTTGAAAAACAAGTTGGCTACACACAACAAGGTGGACAAGCTTTTAAGCACCACCCTTGAAGCAGAACATGAAGTCCACAACAATTTGGGAATTGCCTGTCGGGAAATGGGGGATGTGGAAGAAGGTATAAGAATGTTCGAGAAGTCCTTGGAATTAAAGCCGGATTATCATATTGCTCGAATCAATTTGGCTTTGAGTTATGGCCAAATGGATGAGATAGACAAGGGGATTCAAGTAATAAAAGAAGGTATAGATAAAGGATATAAGGATGTCAACCTGTATAACATTCTGGGAGTGCTTTACACCGAAGCCAAAGATTGGGTCAAAGCCGAGGGAATCTATAACTATACCATAAAAGAGTTTGGGGAACATGTTGAGGTCTATTCGAACTTAGGAGTACTATACAACAAGATGGGAAAACAAGATGAAGCCGCAAAATACTGCCAAAAGGCGATCCAGCTTAATCCCCAACATGAAATCGCCAGCGATAATTTGTCTGCTTTGAAGAAAACGTATGCAGATAAACCTGAGACTATCTCCTTATGTATGATAGTCAAGGATGAGGAGGATTGTCTGGCCCGCTGTTTGGAGAGCGTTAAAGATGTAGTGGATGAGATAATCGTAGTGGATACCGGCTCAACTGATAATACCGTGAAGATAGCTAAAAAGTTCGGAGCTAAGGTTTTTCATCATCCCTGGGAGGGAGATTTCAGCAAAGCTCGAAACTACTCTATCGGTTATGCTACCTGCGATTGGATTCTGTATCTGGATGCAGATGAGGAACTCTTTGTTGAAGATAAGCTCAAGCTCAAGAAGGTCACCAAGGAAAAGGATTGCAATGGAATCTCCTTTCTGATTTACAATAAGGTTTATGGACAGAGGCAAGGATTTCTCTATTACACACGTATGTGGAGAAATCGGATTGGCGCTTACTTTGAAGGGATTGTGCATAATCAGTTGGTCTTTCCGGGAAGTGTGCTGAAAAGTGATATCCGCATTATGCACTATGGTTACGCCTTAGAAGACCAGGAGAAAATGGAAAAGAAGCAAAAGAGAAGCAAGGAGCTTTTGAAAAAACAGATCAAGGAGGACCCGAATAACGTTTTCGCTCGATTCAATTACGCCCAGATATGTCGGGGACAAAGGCTTTACGACGAGGTCATTGAGCATGCCAGCAAGGTGATTGAAATCTTAACTCCACAGGATAAATTGAAACTGCATATCTATCTCATGGCTTTGGGCCAGCTTTCCAATGCTTATTTCGACAGAAGGGATTATGGAAAATGTCTTGAATATTGCCAAAAGGCGCTGGACCTTAAGCCGGATTATTTGGACCCGCTTTTCATGATAGGCGGAGCTTGCAAGCTTTTGGGGAATTTAGAAAAAGCCAAGGAGAGTTTGGAGAAATATTTAGAGGTGTAGGAGAAATATGATGAATCCAAGGAGGTATTAAACCTCATTCTAATTAACTTAGAGAGCCGTTTTATGGCTCAGTATGAGATAGGAACAATTGAGGAGTATTGGGGAAACATTGAAGAGGCAAAGAGAAGGTATCTGGAGGCTCTGAAGGAGGTGGATGATTATCATGACATTCACTTCCGCTTGGGGAAAATCTACTTCGGGGAAAAAGATTATATCTCAGCCAAAGAGGAGTTGGAGAAGTATCTGAACAAAGAAAAGAAGGTCGCCACAGCCTATAACTTCTTGGGAGATTGCCATTACAATTTGGGCGACTATCCTAAGGCTCTGGAGTACTATCGCCAGAGCTTTGAAGTGGATGAAACATTTTTGGATGGGATGTACAATGCCGGCTTGGTGGCAGAGAAGTTGTGTAATTTTTCTTTATCCCTGGAGATATTCAACAAGTTGATTGCCAACGAGCCAAAATACAAGGATGGATACCGGCAGAGGGGGGACCTCTATTTTCAACTTTCCGATTTTGAGTGCGCTTCAGTTGACTACCAACATTTCCTGGAATTCAACCCCAAGGATGCAGAGGTAATGAGCAATTTGGGAAACAGTTACCTAAGGATGAATAACTTAGATAAGGCGGAGGAATGCTACCGAAAAGCAATGGAGTTAAATCCTGGCTTTTCGCTAGCCCATCGCAACTTAGGTGTAGTTTTAAAAGTAAAGGGAAAGTCAAAAGAATCGATAAGCGTTCTGCAGGGATATCTGGAATTGGAACCGAACGATTTTGAAGTCTGCTTGCATCTGGCTGACAGCTTATACGAGCTAAAAGATTACAAGACAGCCTTAAGCTGGTACGAAAAATATATGACCCGCTGTCCTTCGGATTA
>DASWLN010000108.1:0-1867 GCA_036396115.1 Candidatus Zixiibacteriota bacterium | reverse complement strand
TTAACTACTGATACCACATATAATTTTCCTGAACATATCTTTGCAAGATTTACAGCCTCTCTTACAGCGCTTTTGCTGAACACAGATCCGTCTGTTGCTACAAGCAGCTTCTCCATTTTTGCTATCGGGCATACCTGTCCGTTCATATTAGTGGCCTCCTACCGTAAATATCCTTGACGCCAACACTCTATCCTTTCAGTAACAATTCAGTTATTCTTGTTCTGTCATTCCCGCAGTACTTAAGCGGGAATCCAGTTTTTCTTTGCTTTCCCTGGATTCCTGCTTTCGCAGGAATGACAGAATTATAAGGCTTTACTAATGAACTCATTAGTAACTTCATTTTGATAGCTATTACTCCATTTATTCTAAACATTTATTTCATAAAAAACTGCGAAATATACTTCAATGCGAGGAAAACAATAATTGTCCCCAGCATGAGTTTAATAACCTTCTGGGGAACGAATTTTTGAAATCGCGCACCGAGATATATGCCAACAAACCCTCCTATGCCAAAGAGGAATCCAAGGAGCCAGTCCGGTGAAGTCACCATTCCACTCTTTGCAGGAATGATACTGTAGAAAATTACCCCTGCAACTGAAGTTATTAATGTCCCCATTAAGGCAGCCCCTGCAATTGTATAAACGGGCAGATGGAATACCGCAACGCAGAATGGTGCGATAATCGCTCCTCCACCAATCCCGTAAGTGCCGCCAATGATACCTACAAAAAAGGCAAGAAGAAACATGGCTATTGTGCTGTATGAGAACCTTTCTCCCCAGAACTCATATTCTATCCTCGTAAAACTGGCTGAGACTGCTTTGACGACAGCCTCTGGAGGGAGACCGGAGGCTACCCTGCTTTTTTGTTGTTCCTTAATCTGTTTTGCCCTTTCCTTGAATTTATCTTCAAGGGCCTTCATTTTTACTTTTCCTGCTTTCGCCTTGCCTGTAATTTCGTAAATAAGGCGCACACCGATATAAAGGAGCACACACCCAACGAAGAGTTTAAACGTTCTCGGATTGGGCAGATACAAAACCCGGAGATAGTATCCTATAAAGACACCAGGGAGTGTACCTGCAATGACAACCCAGGTCAGAGGCCACGCCATGCGGCCTTCCTTGAGATAGCGGTAAACACCGCTCGGGATTGCGACGATATTGAAGACGAAATTTGTAGCACTTACGGAAGGACTTGTGAAATTAAGAAAACTCATCTGGAATGGTAACAACAGAAATGCACCTGAGACACCGCCCATAGAGGTGAAGAAAGAGACAACGAGTGCAACGAGGGGCGGGATAAATATATATGTCTTCACCCCCGATATAGGAAAGAGCATATAGAGAAAATCCATGAAAGTTCCTTTAAAAATTAAAAATTACTAATTAACACGATAATTATACTTTTCGTGTTGATTAAAACTCTATCATGTTGTATATCTGCTTGTCAAGAGCTTTGCAGAAAATTTATTATATATTAGAATTATGGTAGCCATGAATGGATCGGAAAAAAGCTGTGGGTAGGCGCTCTAATAAAGGAGTAATGTTTCAGAAGGGTCAAAAAGTGCCGTACTCTTTTATAACTGAGCGATCAAGCCACGCGCGTATTGTCTCGATTCCAAACGAAGTCCAATGTCTTGATACGGTTCAGCTGAATCGAATGGAGCAGTCATTCCGAAACTGGTCGGAGGGATCGTCACGGGCTGACATTCGTTTATCCCGTAAACGTATCCTGCTGATATTCCTTTTGATACGCTATACCGGTGCCAAGCTGAACGAAGTATTAGCTTTTAATCCCTTCCATGATATCGATTTCAAACGACGATTGGTGTTTTTTGGTAAATCAGGAACCAAGAATGGTCGACCACATC
>DASWLN010000107.1:0-2773 GCA_036396115.1 Candidatus Zixiibacteriota bacterium | reverse complement strand
ATCTTCGCTTTCATCTTATCAATGTTAGTTTTATTTATCACTCCTCCTAAAGCACAGGGAGAAAAAATATCAGCTTCTATTTCAAATACTTCATCCGGGTTAACCACCTCGGCTTTGAATTCTTTAGTTGCCCTCTCAACTTTAGATTCAATCACATCCGCCACAAAAAGCTTCGCCCCCTCATCTGCTAATTTCTGGGCTAAGCTGTATCCCACATTCCCCAAACCCTGAACAACTATCGATCTTTTGGAGAGGTCTTTATCCTTAAAAACTTTTTCTACACAAGCTATAATTCCATAATAGACTCCAATAGCTGAGACCGGACCGGGATCTCCTCCACCTCCCACAGCGCGAGACAGTCCAGCCACATATTTGGTTTCATAGTGAACTATCTCCATATCCTCTACTGTGGTGCCCAAATCCTCAGCCGTGATATAGCGGCCGTTTAGACCATTAACGAATCTGCCGAAAGTCCTCAATAGAATTTCGGTTTTGTCTTTGTCTGGGTTTCCCATAATCACCCCTTGACCTCCACCCAGATTAACCCCGGCTGCTGCCGCTTTATAAGTCATCGCCTTGGAAAGCAAGAGCACATCCTTTAAGGCATCATCTTCAGATTTGTAAGGGTACATCCTGACTCCGCCGATAGCTGGGCCTAAAGTGGTGTCGTGAATGGCAATTATGGAACGCAAACCAGAGACCTTATCCGAGCAGAAAACAACTTGCTCATGTTTGTCAATTGCTAACTCTTTGAAAATCTCCATTTATTATTCTTCCAGATTGTTTTGTTATCTCCCTGTCCTGATTTTATGAGATTGCCAAAAGTCGGACAGAAAAAAGGTTTTATGGAGTGTCAAGCTTTAGCTTGACCTGAAATTTTTCGTTTTTGCAGAAATTGGAATTCCTGCACAACCTTTTGACTTTATGGTTCGGGAAACCCAATTCCTGAACCAACCATGCTTTAAGGGGTAGGGAACGGCTGTGCCGTTCCCCAAGAAGTAATGGCACAGCCATTACTTACCCGGTTTATATTTTCTCTTGTAGGCGACATTCGCGAATGTCGCCTACATATCTATTTTTACGCTCGCGTAGGGGTGGAGTTCATCTCCACCCGCACCCTTCGGGCGAAGTCACGGTTCGACAGGCTCACCGTTCCTGAGCAAAGTCGAAGGAAGCTTCGCCCCTACGCGCTGTTCTTCCAACCTCACCTTTGTCCTCTCCTTAAAAAGGAGAGGAAACCCACTCCTCCCCTTTCCTTGATAAGGAGAGGGTTAGGGAGAGGTTCTATCAAAACTTGAAACTGTTTTATTTCCAATTCGGCTTCCTCTTTTCCAGAAAAGCTGACATCCCTTCCTTGGCTTCGCCAGTTGAAAAACATAAACTGAATGCTTCCATCTCATAGGAGCTGCCGGTCAATAAATCCGCTTGAATTCCTTTATTTATCACCCCCTTAGCGAATTTGATAGCATTCGGCCCTTTGGAGATTATCTTACGAGCCAACTCAAGAGCCTCCTTCATCAATTCTTCACCCGGAACAACTTTGTTGACCAAACCATAATGTAGAGCGGTCTGGGCATCAATGATGTCGCCGGTGTATATTAGCATTTTCGCATTACTGGGTCCGATTAAGCGACTCAACCTCTGTGTGCCAGCAAAGCCAGGGATTATACCTAAGTTAACCTCCGGCTGCCCCAATTTTGCTTTATCTGAAGCGATACGAATATCGCAAGCCAAAGCCAATTCGGAACCTCCGCCCAAAGCAAAACCATTAACTGCTGCGATAACAGGCTTCTCCAGGGACTCAATCAGGCCAAAAACCTGTTGTCCTAGTTTGGAAAATTCCCTTGCCTGCATTCCGCTCATATCCTTCATTTGAGCTATATCCGCTCCAGCCACAAACGCTTTTCCCTCGCCGGTTATTATCACTACTTTCACTTTATCATCATCTCCCAATTTACGAAAAACCTCTTCCAATTCCTGCAATACATCCCGATTTAAAGTATTCAAGGCATCAGGACGATTAATTTTAACTATAGCGATGCTATCCTCTACCATCTCCATTGCTGTGTATTTTAGATCCATACCCGCTCCCTCGTGAAAAGAGTTTTATTTTAAAAGCTCTCTGGCAATAACCAACCTTTGAATCTCCGAAGTCCCTTCACCTATTTCGCATAACTTCACATCTCTGAAATACCTTTCTACCGGATATTTTTGGAGATACCCATATCCGCCATAAATCTGAATAGCCTGATAAGTAGCGAATCTGCCTACCTCTGAGGCGTAAAGCTTAGCCATAGCAGATTCCTTGGTAAATCTTAAGCCTCTGTCCTTCATCCAGGCGGAATGATAAATCAGATGTCGGGCAGCTTCAATTCGGGTTGCCATATCTGCCAGTTTCCACTGAATTGCCTGAAATTCACCAATCTTTTTTCCAAACTGCTCCCTTTCTTTTGCCCATTTGATGCTCATATCCAAAGCTCCTTGAGCGATTCCCAGAGCCATGGCGCCAATGCTTATTCTGCCACCATCCAGAGTTATCATAAATTGCTTGAACCCCTCTCCCTCTTTGCCCAAAAGCTGCTCTTTGGGAATTCTTAAATTCTCAAAATGAAGCTCCGCTGTATTCGAGCCACGCAACCCGAGTTTGTTTTCCTTCTTGCCGACAGAAAAACCTTTCATACCTTTTTCCAATATAAAGGAGCTTATGCCCTTTACTCCCTTACTCTTATCCGTAACCGCAGTGATGATGAAAGTATCTGCGTAGCTGGAATTA
>DASWLN010000106.1:0-6655 GCA_036396115.1 Candidatus Zixiibacteriota bacterium | reverse complement strand
TCTCCGAAAGAGGGAGGTTAGAGTTGATCTTTATCGCTAAGCTGCGAAAAAGGAGGAATTTGTTATAATTCTTGTTTCTTTTCTCATCCATATAGATTACCGGGGATAGAGTAAATCATATTCTTGATATGCAAATTCTATGCCGTGGTATAGTAAGAATAAGAAGGGGTAATTTCTCAAGTTTTTATGTGAGGATGAAGTTATCTAATGTATTGATAATTAAATAGTTGCTTGAAAGCCAAATTACAGGGAGTTTCTGTGGATTTGATAGGGTCTGAATTGGACCCAGATTCCTTTAGCAGTTTTTGTGCAAACCTATTCATAAATGATGCAATTGATTACAGCAACCTCAAGTGGGAAAAAATAAAACAAACCCCCACATTTGCCTTAAACTTTTACTTTAAAGCTTTAATATAATCTTTTGATTAGCAATCTCTTGCTATTCTGTTAGTTTGACTCTTATGGCTGTCTTATCCTGCCTGATGGCAACCTTGTTCTCCCTGGCGAGCCAGCCAAGCCCCATATAAATGACGCTGTCCTTCTCGCGAAGCTCTTTTACCATCTTGCTGACTGTGGATTCCCCACGCTCATGTAGGTACTTCCACATTTCCCCAGCTGTAGAGCCGACCTTATCGTGCACGAAACGCCTCCGCTATGAAGGTTAGATTCAGAAGAAAGGACAGTAGCATACTGTCATTCTCTGAAACATCCCTGTTATGTATTACCTATATCGGTATTAATTTAACCTTTTTAATCGGACTTGGCAACTTTTTTTTCTTACTACATTACAATCTTTAGAATTTCCCTATCCGCCTTTAGCACCTGTTGAAACCTATTCAACGAAGAGCTTTCCTAATTCCATTCCCCTCTATGAAAAATCAATGGCAGCCAGATCAAAAACGCAGAGAGTATGGTAAGTGGTGTGTAAAGATGGTAAAACAAACCATTCAAAGCTGGCACACTGGCATGCCAAATGCCCACAACTACCAAAGCTGCCCCAGTGTAAAATCCGGCTTTACGCGCCACTTTGCTTTTTCGTCGGAAGTGAGGATAGAGGGCAATTATTAAAATAGAAATGAATAAAAGAAAGACTCCCTCAATCACCCACTCCAGGCGAAGAGTCTCAAGTAGCTCCTCGGAAAGAGAGCTATATTCCATTATCACAGATTCAGTGAACGACAGGTGCAGAACACCCCAGATTCCGGGAATGAGTCCACCCAGAAGAACAGCCAGAGCTGGGAATTTTCTGTCAACATAATCCACTTTGAACTTACTCCTTTGTTATCCTTTCTTGGTATAATGGAAATTTCTTGCAAAGCTCAGTAACCTTTCTTTTCACTTCCTCATACACCTCTTCCCTATTTAGATTTGAAATCACCTGATGAATCAGATTTGCTATTTCTTTCATCTGATCCTCTTTCATTCCTCTGGTGGTAACTGCTGGAGTTCCAATTCTTATGCCTGAAGTGACAAAAGGTTTTTGTGGGTCGAAGGGAACTGCATTCTTATTTGCCGTTATTCCGGCTTTGTCCAGAGCAAGCTCAACTTCCTTGCCGGTTATATTCCTTCCCACAAAACTCAGAAGCATCAGGTGAGTATCCGTTCCACCGGACACGACGTGATATCCCAATTTCTTAAACTCCTCTGCCATGGTCTTGGCGTTTTTCACTATCTGCTTCTGGTACTCCTTGAAGGATGGCTCCAGAGCTTCTTTAAATGCTACTGCCTTTGCGGCGATAACATGCATCAAGGGCCCACCCTGAATTCCGGGCATAACTGTTCTATCCAAGTCCTTGGCATATTTTTCCTTGCACATTATCATTCCGCCTCTCGGACCTCTTAGAGTCTTATGTGTGGTGGTGGTGACGAAGTCGGCATAAGGAACAGGAGAGGGATGAAGTCCCGCCACAATCAAACCGGCAATGTGGGCTATGTCAACCATAAGATATGCTCTCACCTCATCTGCTATTTCCCGGAATTTTGCGAAATCCAAAACACGAGGATAAGCCGAAGCTCCGGTTACAATCATCTTGGGTTTGTGTTCTCTGGCAAGCTTTAATAACTCATCGTAATCGATTTGTTCGGTTTCCTTGCTTACTCCGTAAGAAGCCACTTTAAAAAATCTTCCGGAGAAATTCACTGGATGACCATGGGTCAAATGACCGCCACAAGCCAGACTTAAACCTAAAATGGTGTCGCCCGGATTTAAGACCGTGAAATAGACCGCCATATTCGCCTGTGAGCCGGAATGGGACTGGACATTGACGTGCTCACAGTTAAAAAGCATTTTTGCTCTCTTTCGGGCTAACTCCTCTACTACGTCCACGAACTCGCATCCCCCATAGTATCTTTTACCAGGATAACCTTCAGCGTACTTATTGGTCATCACTCCGCCTTGGGCTTCCAATACCGCCTCGCTGACAAAATTCTCCGAAGCGATAAGCTCCAAATTGTTTGCTTCCCTTTTGGTCTCATTCAAAATCGCTTCGTAGATTTCAGGGTCAACTTTCTTTAAATAACTCATTTCTTCTCCTCATATTTTGTGATCTTATTCACCCTTCGCTCGTGCCTATCCCCAACGAATTCACTCCTAAGCCAAGCGTTGACAATGGGAATAACCTTATTTTCGGGAACAAACTTTGAGCCTAAGCACAAGATATTTGCCTGGTTATGTTCTCTGGAAAGAGAAGCCATATCTTCATTTAAACAGACTGCTGCGCGCACACCTTTAACTTTGTTAGCGCAAATACACATTCCGTTTCCCGTCCAGCAAAAGAGTATTCCTCTTTCGTTATCGCCCTTGGCTACTGATTCAGCCACCTTAAAGGCATAATCAGGATAATCTACTGATTCCTGAGAGGTAGTTCCGAAATCTTCAACTTGATGTCCTAATCTTAAGAGATGCTTTTTTACCATCTCCTTAATTTTATACCCAGCGTGGTCAGCTCCTAATGCAATTCGCATAAATTTGCCCCTATTGCTTTATTTTGTTAAAACATTTTATCAAAATATAATGCGTATTTTCATGCCGTTTCTGTAATCGCTTTGTAGAATTCATGTCGTTATAGATCATAGAAACCAGGTTGCTTCGTCCTACGGACTCGCAATGACAGAATTGGGCTATCATTTTGCTTAGGCGTAAAAATCTATGTTTCTGTCATTCCCGTGAAAGCGGGAATCCATAATTCCGATAAACCCAAATAGGTTCCTGTTGAAATTTACCCCGCTTAAGGCGGCACAGGAATGACAAACAAATATAGTGTCATTGCGAGTCCCGTCCCGATAAAATCGGGGCGGGACGTGGCAATCTGCATTATTCAAGTTCAAATTCTCAAATGACCTTCAGCAAATCGCTGCTCCCAGGGCAATGGAGTACAGCTTTGTCTCCGCACTGTCTGAACGTGAAAGCAATACTATGGGCGCCCCTCCACCAACAACTATTCCGCCTACTTTGGCATCTGCTAAGTAGATTAAGCCCTTCACAAAGATATTTCCACTGGCAATATCGGGAACCAAAAATATATCAGTATCGCCAGCTACTTCTGACTTTATGCCCTTTATTTCAGCGGATTTGGAATCAAGGGCAACATCCAAAGCCATGGGTCCATCAACTATGACCCCTTTGATATCCCCTCGTTTTGCCATTTCAGTTATGGCTTGGGCATCTGTTGTTTCCGGCATATCCGGACTAACGGTCTCAATTGCAGCTAAACAAGCCACCTTGGGAATATCCATTCCTAACTTCTTGGCAACCTCAACCGCATTCATTATAATCTCAACTTTCTTATTGACGTCCGGCTTGATGTTCATTCCGCCATCTGTAACCAGCATCAACTTGGGGTATCTTTTTATTTGGATGACCGAGACGTGACTCAAAAGCCTGCCGCTTCGCAACCCCTTTTCCTTATCCAAGACAGCTTTCAAAAGTGTTGAGGTTCCCACTTTCCCCTTCATCAGCATCTCGGCAGTCTTATCTTTCACTAAACTGACTGCCTTAGATGCTGCCTGTTCCATATCCTTTTCATTGATTATCTGGCAGCCCTTTGTATCGAAATCAACTTTTTTGCAGATGGTTTCTATCTTTTCTCGGTCGCCGATTAGTATGGGGAAAACAATGTGTTCCTCAACTGCTTGCTTGACCGCAAGAATTATCTCCTCTCCTTCAGCTGAGGCGATAGCAAGCCTTCGCGTGGGTTTGCTTTTCACCAGCTTAATCAATTCATCAAAATTAGTAATCACTTATCTCTCTCCTTGAACCTTAACGAACGTAAGTCAGCCAATTATACATATCTTCTTCTTCAGCCGACAGAAGCTTAAAGAACTTCTCCTGCAGTTTCTTGGTGATTGGGCCTCTAGCCCCCGTGCCAATGATTATCTTATCAATGCTGCTTATGGGAGAAATCTCGGCCGCACTTCCCGTAAAGAAAACCTCATCCGCAATGTATAGAGCTTCGCGAGGAATAGTTTCCTCGATTACCTTAATACCTATCTGGTGGGCTAAGGTGATAACTGTGTTTCTGGTTATTCCGGGCAAAATGGAAGACCCGAAGGGAGGAGTAATCAACACCCCATCTTTCACTATGAAAATATTTTCCCCGCTTCCCTCACTCACTTGACCAAAAACATCCAGGGCGATTCCCTCAACATATCCATGCCCAATAGCTTCCAGCTTTATGAGTTGAGAGTTCATATAATTTGCCCCGGCCTTAGCCATAGCCGGAAAGGTATTGGGTGCCATTCTATTCCAGGAAGAAACGCAAACCGGAACCCCTTTCTCCAGAGCATCCTTGCCTAAATACTTTCCCCATTTCCAGGTTGCGATGACTACCTCAATTGGACATCCAGTGGGGTCAACTCCCAAATGGTGATACCCTCGAAAAACTATGGGACGGATGTAGCACTCATCCAACTTGTTCGCCTTTATCAAATCTATGGTGGCCTGGTTTATCTCCTCTTTGGTATAGGGAATATCCATACGATAGATCTTGGCTGAATTGAAAAGCCTGTCAGTATGAGTTGAAAGCCTGAATATGGCTGGTCCCTTTTTGGTTTTGTAACATCTCATTCCCTCAAACACGCTCGAACCATAATGCACCACATGGGAAAGCACATGAATCTTAGCATCATCCCAACCTACCAGTTCGCCGTTCATCCATATCTTGTCTGCTTTCTCAAAAGCCATTCCTCCTCCTTTATTTTGACTTCACAGTATTGACCACACCTAATGCTATGGACATAAGTTTGGTTTCATCTGAATCTGCGCGCGAGGTCAAGATCACCGGTGCCTTTGCTCCTATTGCAATTGCGGCGCACTTAGCTTGGCCGAATTCAATTAAAGTTTTGTAGATCACATTTCCGCATTCGATATCCGGAGCCAAGATTATATCCGCTTTTCCGGCAACCGGGCTTCTCACTCCCTTAATTCTGGCTGATTCCTCTGAGACAGCATTATCTAAGCCAAACGGACCATCGACTATCCCACCCTTTATCTCCCCCTTTTTTGACATAGTAGCCAAAGCTTCGGCATCAACTGTCGCTGGCATTTTTGGATTGACCTTCTCCACTGCTGCCACGCAAGCCACCAACGGGTTACCTATTCCCAAGGAATGCGCTACCTCAATGGCATTTTGTATGATTTGGGCTTTCTGTGCCAGATTTGGAGCTATGTTTATGGCTGCATCAGTAATCAACAACAACTTTGGATAATTTGGTATCTCAAATACCGCCACATGGCTCAAGAGTTTTCCCTTCTCCAACCCTTTCTCTTTATACAATATCGCCTTCATAAACGTTCCGGTACTAACCAAACCCTTCATTATCACATCCGCCCTGCCCTGATTTATAAGTTCACAGCATAAAAGTGAGGCCTCAAACTCATCTGGCTGGTCTATGACCTGAAAGTTCTTCAGGTCGATTTCGTTCTTATCTGCTAAGGAGATAATTTTCTCTTTGGTGCCAACTAATATCCCTTCTATCGCATTTTCCTTTTTAGCCCGCTTTAAGGCCACTAGAACACCCTCGTCTTCAGCTAATGCTACTGCCACTCTTTTGGGACCAATCCTCTTAGCTAAATTCAGAATATCATTAAGCGATTTCATTTTGCTTGACAGTCTTGTTTTATGTCAGTATTTTAATGATTAAGAACTGTCTTGATTGTCTCCTATACTATGAAAATCACAGAAGGTTTATCTAATTTAATCCCCAGCGCAGTTGGGATACTTTTAGGTTTAAGCTCTTTCCTTTTTTCTTTTCTAGCCACTTTAAGTATTCTAAGTTTGGTAACCAGTGTCAGCGCCATCGGACTTTGTGGTTTCAGTTTAGAAAAATCGGGTCGTGCCAAGCTTCTGCCTATAATCGGACTCGTCCTGGGGGCTTTGGGATTTATCTGGTCTATTCTGGTTCATTCCAATCTTCCGAACAATGGTTATTCGATGTAATTAATATTCTTTTGCTTCCTCCTCTTTATTCAGAACCCTTAAAACCCCTAAAGTCAACGCTTCCATCTCATCTTCTCCCGGAAAAACCATGACCGGCGCGATGAATTTCACTCTCTCCTCTATTGAATTGACTAACTTCTTTGAATTGGCAATTCCGCCAGTTATCACTATGCCGTCAACTTTTCCCAGAAGGGTGGTGGCCATAGCACCTATCTCTT
>DASWLN010000105.1:0-11826 GCA_036396115.1 Candidatus Zixiibacteriota bacterium | reverse complement strand
CCTTTATGGTTCGACCTTGCCCTTCGAATTCCTCAGGGTGGTGAGCGATTTGTCCTGAGCGAAGTCGAAGGAAGTCGAACCACTTACCATCTCTTCGAGCCTGAGCCTCAGAGCCGAAGGCCTGAGTATGTCGAAGGACAGACGTGGTTCTTGTTGTTTGTAGGGGCAATTCATGAATTGCCCCTACAATGTTTTGTCATCCCCGAGGGTTTAATCGGGGATCCATACTTGCTTTCCTTTTCTGGATTTCCCGTATCCAGTACGGGACAGATTCTGCTGGAGTTTATCCCGCAGAAATGCGGGACAGGAATGACACAAAAACTCACAAACTGCCCCCATTCCCACCTTTACAGATAGGAAGTTCCCGCTGACTTAAAAAACAGTTGACATTCCCTTTGGTTTGTGATTTTTTAAAGCAAAACGAATCCATGGAGTCAAATATGTCCAAAAAATATCTGTTTCTAGTTCTATTTATCCCCTTACTCTTATGGCAATGTTCAACTGGACCAAATCCACGAAAAACGGTGCTTGATTTTCTCGAGGCGGTTCACAAATCTGATAGCGTGGCTGTTTTATTCTACGCGGATTTAGATAGAATAGCAGAACAAAGGCTCTCCAATTTCCCACCTGAACAAAGAGAAAAACTCCTTTCCGTAATGAAGAATGATTTATTGAAGAGTCTCTTGGAGAATGGCTCCACGCGTATATGGTGGGAGAATTGTCTCAAGGTCGTGGCTGGAGAGAAAGTACTTAAAGACCAGGCAGAAGTCGAAGTTACTCTGATTGACCAGAAAACCGGGGTTAAACATTATACCAAGATGAAGCTTTATCTTAAGGACAAAATGTGGAGGATTTATTATTTTGAGGAGTAGAGTTTGGTATCTGTAAGAGTGAACTCCTCGATTGGATTCGCTTGACAAACGTTTTTTTATAGTATAACGTGTTATAGTAGTAGTATTTATTTAATAAAAAGTTAAAAAACCTACGTTCATTTGAAGGGTGGGTGAAAAGTTAAAAAGGCTTGAAATCACTTTTTCTCTTCTTACTTCTGCTATTCAATCCGATTTTTTGATTCTTTCAGCATGCATCGGGATAGAAGGATATGCCAACGCCCTCGTGCTTTGACATATGCTATTGCCAAAGCATCAGAAAGAAAGGAGATAGTATGATTAAAGGAATTATAATCTTTACTATAAGTTTATTGCTGGTATTAAGTTTAAGCGTTTTTGGGGCAAATAAGCCAGCAGATTATAAAATGATACAGAAATTGGAGAGTCTGGATACGATTTGCTATACTGCTGAGATTCCGCCTATAAAATATCCTAGAATTCCAGAGTCTAAGATTAAATACCTTTTCTCGGATGACACGGTGGGTTACACTTATTACGATTACCAGTTTAATGCTCCCCAGCACAGGCAGATAGCCAGCGACTTGTCCGGGACTCTGCATTTTACCTGGATGGACTGCATTAGTCCTGACTATTATTATGGAATCCGATACATAGATTACAATGCACGTTACAGTAACGGAACCTGGCTTAATCCCGGTGGTGTACATATCACTCCGGATTTAGTTAGGGGTGGCTATGGTGGTCTGGATATCCTGCCGGATAACAGAGAAGTGTTGTGTTATCACCGACCATATGGTGATGACTGGGGATCTACTGTTTCTATTGAAGATAGTATTCCTGGCTCAGGGCAGTTCAACCATTTTGATATCCCTGATTCTGTGGCACACACTTCAGACAAAAGTGAGTGGCCAGCTATTGGTTGCTCCAAATTGAAGAATGGCGACACCACCTACTTTCATATAACTCATGAGAGATCTTCTACTGGCTGTGTTACCAATAAGGAATTAGGTTATGTGCGTTGCTTTGAGATGCCTACAAATAGAGATACTTTGATTTGTCAGTCTCCTGGTTGGGATTCTCCTCTTCTTATTCCAAAAGACACCAAACTTGTGCCAAACAAAGTTCCTTTTATGTATGCTATCGCTAAATTAGGAAGTGGAGTGATAGCCACCTCACCAGTTTCTCAGAAGGTTTGTATTGCCTGGTTGCAGTATACAAGTAACAGTGCGACCAAGAATGAGGTGATGTATTTAGAATCGACTAATAATGGTAATGACTGGATGGCAGCAGGAAATATGGGAACTCCTGTCCAGATTACCAGCTATGGTGCGTCTGGCTTTAGAGATAGAGCTTATTGTGATATTGCTGCAGTTTACGACTATAATGATGAATTGCACATAATGTGGACCACCTTTACCGAGAACAATTCCAATGATGTTACTTTATGGCACTGGAGTTCTATAACCGGAATTCGCAAAGTCAGTTCTGCTTTTGCCACCTCTTCAGTAGACCCTGGAGCTTGGAACCTGCTTATTGCCAAGTTCACTTTAGGAGTAGGCTCTGATCCATCAGACACAGCTTTTAATTATCTCTATGTTAACTACACCAAATTCAAAGAGGGTGACATCTCAGCAGGCGGATTTGCTAATGGGGATGTGTGTGCTAAGGCTTCTTCCAATGGTGGGTTAACCTGGGGACAGGAAATAAACCTTACTAATACTAATTCAAATGGCTGTGCTCCGGGCGACTGCGAAAGCGAGCACTGGCCTTCCCTGGCAGAAAGGGTGGATAGTTTCCTATATGTACAGTATATTTATGACAGAGATGCAGGCGGGATACCGAATGGCGAGGGAACCCACACCAACAACCCGGTCCGTTACCTGAAGTATCCTCGTTTCTTAGTTCCAGCCATTCCTCATCTCTCTTTTACCCCTGACCAAATGACAGATCCAATCAGATGGGCCACTAAGGACGGCATTACTTCTGATTCAATGCTCTTTAGTAATGAAGACGGCACAGCTGATTTGTACGTTAAATTGAGCGGACCATCCTGGGTTATTATAAACCCGTATAATTTTAACATTGCGGAGGGCGGACCTGCTCAAGCTGTCAATATTACCTTCAATGGAGCTGGTTTTGCAGATACTTTACTGGTTGACAGTTTAAAGGTTTTGTCCAATCATGGATTAACGGGTGGGGGAGAGGTATATGCGGATACTAAATGGGTGAAGGTTCACTTTGTGGTTACCAATGAATTTTACTATCCCGAATACGATACAATAAACACTCAAGCGATGCTCACCACCGTCTCTAACGTTGGAAACTTGGGTAACCAAGAGGATAGCGGGGGGATGTTCTATAATGGGCATGATTACCTCTATGATTTCTCACCCGTGGTGTTGGTCAATATGCCTGGCTCCTCTCCACCTGAATGGCATGCTTCTACTCGGATGTATGATAATCATGACTTATTACCCGAATCACATCTTCAGGTAACTGATTATCCAAATCTGCGCGCTACTATGGTTACTAAAACTTTTGCCCCAACTTTCCCCAGACTGGATCCCCCTTGGCATTGCTATTGGCCTTGGTGGACTATTCAGGACAAAAGCATATTCTTCTGGAAACCAGCAAGGGTTCCTACCAAGCCTATTTATTACGAGAGAGCGATTCTAAAATACACTAAGTTCTTCAAGAATCCTCCTCCGCCTTGGTGGTATGATACCTGGGAGCCACCAAATTTACCTTCCACCTATTTAGGCTTTGCAGGCGATTGGGATGTTCCATCTGAAGCTTATGATAAAAACATAGGTGGCTATGGCGATATTCGGGGTCCCAATAATCTCATCTGGCTATACGCGGATACTTCTGCTTTTCATAATTACTATGCGGGCTTTCGCTTTTGCTATGCGGAAAGGGATGGAGACACCAGTTTTACACCTTTTGGCGCCCACGTGCTGAGCAATGCAACTCAAATAGGTCCTTTCGGCGGGTACAATGATGACTCCTTGTATAAGTATATGTCCACTCCCGGCTGGTCAGTTGAATCGGATTCTGCTCAGAATATGAATATATTGGTCTCGGGTATTGAGCTAATCGACCCACCTCCCACCACCCAAGTTACAATGAAGTATGCTCTGTTAGTAACTGATCAGGACAAAGCCGATTTTGAGTCCTTGGCTACTCAGCTCGGCCGAGCCAAATGTGGAGATGCTAATGTGGACGGCAATGTCACAGTATCAGATGTAGTATATCTGATTAATTACCTGTTCAAAGGAGGGCCTGAGCCCTGGATGTATTTCTCTGATGCTAGCGGAGACGGGAAAATTTCAGTTTCAGATGCAGTGTATTTAATCAATTATCTGTTTAAAGGAGGCTCTCCGCCCAGATGTGATTATCCTGGATTTGCTCCGTGATCTATGTCAAAGATGAGTTTGAAATTACAAAGGGCAGGATTTGTTCCTGCCCTTTGCTTTTTTACTTCTATAAGAAACTAATTTCTCTACCCTAAAAGTCTTTCCAAAAGTTTCTGAATATCATTCACCCTGAACGGCTTTGCCAAAAATCCATCCGCATGGGCATCTATGGCTTCGTCCATGGTGGTATCTCCGGAAAAACCGGTTATCACCACCACCGGTAAACCAGGATAATTCTCCTTGACTGTTTTCAACAGGTCAATTCCGTGCATCTTGGGCATCCTGAGGTCAGTTATCACCATATCGAACTTCTGGCTTTTCAGACATTTCAAGGCCTCCTCTCCATCCGGAGCGCAAACGCTTTGGCATTCAAATATCTCCAGTATGTCTGAAAGCAAATTCGACATATTGGGATTATCATCCACAATCAATATCTTTTTATCTTTTGGCATAGGACCAGGTTTGTGTTATGGGAAGAGGGCTTTTGCATAATATTAACTAAACCCGAGCTTTTCTGTCAAGCGAAATCTTCACCATTTGCCAAGCCTTTGAGTTTCTCCAGATTCCATTTTTTGGCTCTTATTTTCAGATTTAGACCTTCGTCCTTCATCTCGGTTTGGGTTACTATTCCCAATTTGTAAAAAGAGGGCAAGAGGTTCAGATCCTCTTTTTTTAAGAAAACCTCCGCTTCACAAGACTGTTCATCCATGAACAACTCGAGGCTGGCGATTAAATTTGCCAGCCCAATTCCTTTCTCCGCGGATATAAAAATCGGCTCGTTTTCATAAGAAGGGCAAAGACCCAAAGGCAGGTCCCCTTTGAGCTTATCGATTTTGTTGAAAACTAAAAGAGTGGGCTTGCTTGAGCAATCGAGCTCCTTTAAGATCTGGCTGACCTTCTCCATCTGCTGAGGGAAGTTGGGATGGCTTATATCCACTATATGCAATAACAGGTCGGCTAACTTAACCTCGTCTAAGGTTGAACGAAAGCTAGCCACCAGATGATGAGGGAGCTTGCGTATAAACCCCACAGTATCAGTCAAGAGAATATTATGATTTCTGGAGAACCTTAAAATGCGAGTAAAGGAATCCAGAGTGGAGAATAGTTTTTCCTCAACTGGAACGGTCGCTTTGGTAAGCTGGTTAAAGAGAGTTGATTTTCCTACATTAGTATATCCCACCAAGGCCACCTTGAAAAAATCCTCTCTTTTCTTTCTCTGGGTTTGTCTTTCTTTGTCAATCTTGACCAGCTTTCCTTTCAAATCCCCTATCTTCTTCTTTATTACTCTCCGGTCAACCTCCAATTGGGTCTCGCCCGGACCTTTGGTTCCAATTCCTCCCCACTGTCGGGACAGATGTAGCCAGCCACGGGTCAACCGTGGCAAAAGATATTGCAGTTGAGCCAGTTCAACTTGAATCTTGGCTTCTGCGGTTTTTGCCCTTTTGGCAAATATATCCAGAACCAAGCAGCTTCGGTCAATTACCTTCAAATCCAGAATTTTCTCCAGATTGAATATCTGCCCCGGGCTTAAGTCATCGTCGAAAATGACCAGATTGGCTCCCCTGTCTAAGCAGAGCTGCTTTATCTGTTCTACTTTTCCCTTTCCGATGAACAATCCCGCATCAATTTTCTTCCTATCCTGTATAATGCTTTCCAGAACCTCTGCCCCAGCTGTCTTTGCCAATAAGGAAAGTTCGGCTAACGAATCTTCAGCCGCAAACCTATTGACCTGTGGCAGCTTAACCCCAACCAGAATCGCCTTTTCCTGCCAGCGCAGTTTGTGCAATTGATACAACTCTTTCTCCTTTATCGAACTTAAGTAATCCTATTCCAACTCTATGTCAAGCAATTTTGAAAGAGTCTCGATTTAACTTGAAGTGTAAACAAGAATAATAAAGCTAAAGTTTTATACTCCATTGGAGGATGAACTTATTGTTGACAAACAAGTGCTCTTAGCTGATATTTGATGAGAAGTGTAAGCCCTTAACTCACTCAATAAAGCTGAAGCTTTATACTCCATCTGAGCTTCTTGTTTTCTTAACTGATATTTGGATGGAGTGACTTTCCCTCTAAGGGGGCGTCCAAAACATCTCCTCCCCCTTAGAGGGGGAGGACTAAGTTGAAAATCCCGCCAAAGGCGGAGAGAGGGTGAGAATCATCTTCGCTGTCCCCCTCACCCCTTCGCTTCGTTCCCTTCGGGTCTGAGCCTCAGGGTCGAAGACAGGGCAGGCTCTAACCCTCTCCCCCAAAGGAGAGGGAACTTATAGAAATGTCATTTATCCCCCTACGGGGGTATTCTGACATGTCTTGTATAAAAATGAACTATTCGGATTTAATCAAAAGTTTTGAGCGAAAGAAAATAGAGCCGACCTATCATTTTACCGGTGAGGAGGAATTCTTAAAAAATGAAGCTATCTCCAAGCTGATAAAACTTTTGGTTCCGGACAAGTTAAAAGACTTCAATTTTAATCTACTCTATGCTAGCCAGGTGGAAATTGACCAGATAATAAACAGTTGCTCCACCTTTCCTTTGAATAATCCCAAAAGGGTAGTTATACTTTACGAACTCGAAAAGCTTTCCCCGAAAGGTAAAGAGGCTTTGCTTGGTTTCCTTCCAGCTGTACCCAAAACCACTTGCCTAGTCTTGGTTTCAGCCAAGGTCAAAATGGATAACAAGTTTTACAAAGAGCTGAATCAAATAGCCACAACTGTAGAGTTTAACCCTCTGTATGATAACCAAATCCCGGATTGGATAATAACCCGGGTAAAAAGTTATAAGATGAAACTTGACCAAAATGCTCTCGAGCTTCTGCAAAACAGTGTGGGAAACAGTCTCCCCAATTTAGCCAATGAAATCGAGAAGTTATACTCTTTTCTGGGTAAGCGGGAGAGGATAACACTGGAGGATGTAAAGACAGTGGTTGGACAAAGCAAGACCACCAACGTCTTCGAATTGGCAAACTCGGTCGGCTGGAAAGATAATAAGAAATCTTTTTCTATTTTAGGGAAGCTCCTTTTGGCTGGAGAACGACCCGGTACAATAATCTATTGGCTGACTCAGCATTTCATCCGTTTGGTCAAGACCAAAGGGTTTTCTGAAAAGAAATCCGGGGTGCCACTTTCCACCTATCTGGGAATAAGACCCTTCTTTGTTCGGGATTACAAATCCCAAGTCCAGAACTTCACTTGGAAGGAATTGGAGCAAGCTCTTTTGTTTTTACATCAAGCCGACCTGGAGATAAAATCCAACCGCCTTCCCAATAAGCTGGCGATGGAGCTTTTGGTTTATCAGCTGTGTAATCTAAAAGGGGGAATATTTAACGATCAAAATTGTATTACCAAGGGGTAGGATGTCAGCTTCACAATCCTCACCTTTAGAGGACCAATTAATACGAGAAGCCAAAGGTGGCAACTATAGTTCCTTTGAGAAGCTGATCAAGAAATACGAGAGGGTGATATACGGTTTGGCGTATAAATTAGTGAAAAGTCATGATGCTGCAGATGAGATTGCTCAACAGACCTTTGTCAGGGCCTTTTATGGTTTGAAGAGTTTCCATCTCGGATGTAGTTTTTATAGCTGGATTTACCGCATATGTATGAACTTAGGTCTGAACTATATTAAGAGGGAAAGCTTAACTGTTTCGGAAGGCGCATTTGAGCAAAACAAAAGTCCAATTGATTTTGCAGTGGAAAAGGATAATCCTGAAACCGAACTGCTCAAAAAGGAGTTATCCCAAAAAATAGACAAGGAAATCAACTCTTTGCCTTCAAAATTGAAGGCGGTCTGGATCTTAAGGGAGCTTGAGGACCAAAGTTACGAACAGATTGCCCAGACACTGAAGATATCAAAAGGAACGGTGATGTCCCGATTATTCAGGGCAAGGAAGCGTTTGGTCCAAAACCTAAAAGGATACCTCAGAGGTGATTAAATGAGATGCGACCAAATAGAAAAACTTCTCTATCTTTATGAGGATGGGGAACTGGACGAGAAAGAAAAAAGAGAAGTGGGAGAACACATTAAGATATGCCCCAATTGTTCGAAGAAATTAGCGGATTTGAAACTTATTCGAGCTGAAGTAAAAGAAAAAAAGGTTCCCCAACCATCTGAAACTTACTGGGAAAGCTTTGCCCATAGGGTAAAGGAAAGAATCGAAGACAAAACCAAAGTAAGCTTTGGGCAGAGATTCTCTTACTTCCTTGAGATGATTTTCTCTTATTCTCCAACCAAAGTCAAATGGGCAGCTGCAGTTGTCTCGGTTATCTTAGTCTTTGTGGTAGTTAAGCTTTTTGTTAGTTATGAAAAGATAAATATTGCCACCCTTGGCCAAAAAGCACAGGTGCAGAAGATCTCGCCTCCAGCCGGAGAGACTCTTGGGGTTGAAACAAACATTCCCCGGGAGCAAAGAAAACCAGCCATCGCCGAAAGAGGGGGAGTAGCCCCGGAAAGAGAAGTTTCAAAAACAATCCAAGCTCCTCTAAAGGATATGACTGTTAGCAAAGGATTAGAAAGTGTAGCTCCTGGTGAGGAAAGGGGCGTTCAGAAAGAAACTCCAATTGCTGATAGAATCGCTCCTGACAAGGGCGAGACGACTTTAAAGAAACTACCAACCACTACACCTGAATTAAAAGAGAAAGAGGAAAGACATACGGGAGTTCAAGCACTAGAAACTCCTATCTCCGGCACTCCTGTAATGACTTCAGCTGAAAGTTCCAAATCAAAGGCGACTATGGCCGCCGTTAGAGGGGACACCGTAAAACAGGAAGAACTAGTCAGAGAGTCCATCGACAAATGGAGAAGGTTCATTGAAGATAAGCCGAAAGGAGAAGAAAAAGACAAAGCGTATTTGAATATGGCACAGGGCTATATGAGGTTATATGATCTGGCCAGAAATAAGGACGAGACATTAAAGGAGGCCATGGATAGTGTAAAAGTTTACAAAGACTCCGCTGTAACCAACACATATAAAGACTCTATCAATCACATCCTGATCCAACTGGAATCCTTTCATAAAAACTAAATTTTTAAGGGAATAATCTTCCTCCTTATTTGTATTAAGGTTAAGAAACAAAAAAACAACCTTTAATCCATAGGGAGGGAAATATGAAAAGGCTTATCTTAATAGTAGCCAGCTTGGTTGGGCTTTTGGTCTCTTCTGCTTGGGCAGACGGTTTTATCATCATCCAGCCAGACCCGCGTCAAAGGATTCTTCCTCCGCCTTTAAGTGTGCTTTATCATCAGGTGGATGTCAGAATCACAAATCAGCTTTGCCAGACCTCAATCGATCAGGTGTTTGTGAATAATCATCACCAAGATCTAGAAGGAATCTACATCTTCCCAATTCCCAAAGGGGCAAGCATTACCGATTTTTCAATGTTCGTGGGTGAAAGGGAACTGAAAGGCGAGATTTTGGATAAGGGGCAAGCTCGAAAAATTTATGAAGAGATAGTCAGAAGGAAAAAGGATCCAGCCCTATTGGAGTATTATGACCAGGGGATGTTTAGGGCGAGGGTCTATCCTATCCCAGCCAAAGGCAGGGTGAGGATCAGAATAAAATATTCGGAGATTCTTAAAAAGGAAGAGGGGATTTTAAGTTACACCTATCTTTTAAGCACAGAGAAATTCTCGCAAGATCCATTAGAGAGAGCGGGGATTAATATTGACCTAAGTTCTGATCTACCGATTGAGACCATCTATTCCCCAACCCATGATATCAAAATTGAAAAACTTGGAAACAAACAAGCAAGAATTACATACACCGAAAGAGGGACCAAGCCGGATAAAGATTTCAAATTATTTTACACGGTTTCCCGAGACGAGATTGGGTTCCATATCCTCACTTATGGTAATTTCTTCTTGGGATTGCTTTCTCCCCAGGCAGACATATCCTCCCAAAAAGTTGTAGGCAAAAACATAGTCCTTATTTTAGATAGTTCGGGAAGTATGTCTGGCGATAAGATAAGGCAAGCCAAAGACGCTTTGGTCTTTTGCTTAAACAATCTCAATCCGCAAGACAAATTCAATCTCATCGACTTTGATGATAGGATAAGAAGTCTTAGGAGCAGTTTAGTGCCAGCCACAGCTCAGAATATCAAAGAGGGAATCGATTTCATTAGTCTTTGCTCAGCTGATGGCGGAACAAATATAAATGACGCCTTGCTTGAGGGATTAAATCAGATAAAAAATAGTTCATCCCTGAGCATGATAGTTTTCTTGACTGATGGATTGCCTACAGTTGGGCAAACTGATATTAAGACCATACTTCAAAATATCAGCCAAGAAAACAGGACCAGCACCAGACTTTTCGTTTTCGGCTTGGGGTACGATGTGAATACCAATTTTCTGGATAATCTGGCTGAACAAAACAAAGGGTTATCCGATTATATCAAGCCGGGAGAGGATATCGAGGTGAAGGTCTCATCCTTTTATCGAAAAGTTGCTAATCCTATCTTAAGCGATGTCCAGTTAGAATTTACGGGAGTTGAAGTATATGATATCTATCCAAGCCGGTTGCCGGATATCTTCAAAGGAACTCAACTGGTGATTTTGGGCAAGTTCAAGGGAGATCATAAGGCTGGTGTTGTTCTGACCGGTAAAGTCAGTGGAATGCCAAAGACTTTTAGGTATGAAGCAGATTTCGAAAAGAAATCTGACGCAGATTTTGTTCCCAAGCTTTGGGCCACCCGCAGAATCGGCTATTTAATCGACCAGATAAGATTGCACGGAGAGAATAGGGAAATAATAGATGAGATAGTCAGGCTCTCTAGGGAATATGGGATCATCACCGAATATACCTCGTACCTGATTGATGCTGATAGTCACCTGAGTCATAGCCAGTCAGTTGAGTACACTGCACAAAGGATGGCTGATCTGAAAGAGGAAGTGGGTTCTTTGGCGGTCAATCAAGCTTTGGGTGTGGCTAAGATGAAAGGCTCACGAGCACCGGCAGATGCCTACATCGATTCACAAGGAAAACTTAACAGGATAAGCCAGGTAATAACTTCGGAAGGTAAAACTTTCTTCAACAGAAATGGAATCTGGATAGATGCCAGTTATGATGGAAATCGACCCACCTTGAAAATTAAAAAGTTCAGCCAAGCCTATTTTAAACTCTTGAATAACCTTCCCGGGCTGGGCAAATATTTCTCGCTGGGACAGGAAATCATAATCTGTTTAGATGGAATCGTCTTGGAGATAGCTAATCAAGGAGAGGATAATTTAACTGAGGACGAATTGAAGAAAATAAGATATTGACAGTTCAGACTCAAAAGATTATCATTTTTAAAGAGAAAAGTTATGAGAGCCTGGGTGCTATTTTTGACTGGAGCTATTCTATTTGCTCTGGTCTCCTGCAAGGAAGAAGAGATGGACAAAGATAAATCGCCAGAGGATATTTATCTCGAGTTAAGGGAAAAAATGGTGGTTGAGCAGATAGAAAGCCGCGGGGTACACAATAAGTTAGTTTTAGATGCGACCAGAAAAGTTCCTCGGCATCTTTTTGTTCCATCGGCTTATATGGATATGGCTTATGATGATGGCCCTCTTCCCATTGGGGAGGATC
>DASWLN010000104.1:0-3049 GCA_036396115.1 Candidatus Zixiibacteriota bacterium | reverse complement strand
ATCCAGATTTTGCTTATTAACATCAATGGGCAACTTCCCAGCAGACTGCACTGCATCCGTATGAAAATATATCCCTTTCTCTTTGGCTATATTCCCTATCTCCCCTATCGGCTCTATTACTCCTACTTCATTGTTCACATGCATAATTGAGACCAGAATAGTATCTGGCTTAATTGCATTTTTTACATCCTCCGGGTCAACCAGACCATACTCATTTACCGGCAAATAGGTGATTTCATATCCCTGCTTGGAAAGATATTTGCAACTCTCGAAGACTGCATGATGCTCAATTTTGGAGATAACGATATGTTTTCCCTTGTTCTCGTTTGCCCAAGCTACTCCCTTAATCGCCAAGTTATCTGATTCAGTACCACCGCTGGTAAAAAATATCTCCTTGGACGACGTCCCAAAGTAACCGGCTATTCTTTCCCGACACTCCTCAAGTATTACTTTAGCCTCCCGTCCCCAACCGTGGGTGCTGGAGGCGTTGCCGAAATGTTCTCTGAAATAGGGAAGCATCGCCTCCAAGACTTCAGGATGAAGTGGAGTGGTAGCGCTATGGTCAAGATATATCTTTCTCATTTTCTCATACCTTTTTTTGAGCTGGGAGGCTCCTCTTTTAAATCCGCTAAGGTTACTTTGGAAAGAAAGTCATCTATGGTCAGCTCTAATCTTTTCCATAGTATACTAGAGGCGCAAACTTTTGGCCCGATGCAGCTTTTTTCCCTCAAGTTTGGGAAATCACAGTAAGCTACACCTATAGGACCGTCCAAGACTTTGACAATGTCTTTAATCGTTATCTGGTTGCTCTCTTTGGCTAAGAGATACCCACCCTTAGCTCCTCTGATGCTTCTTATTAACCCGGCTTTCTTTAAGCGATGCAGAATTTGCTCCAAGTAGCTCATTGATATCTTCTGGTTTTTGGATATATCCCGAATGTTAATTGGTCCACTCCCGTAGTTCTGCGCAATCTCCAATAGCGCCCTTAAACCATAGCGACCACGAGTTGAAATACTCATAATTGTTTCCTTTTTTATTTATACGCACAAAAAATATAAAATCTTTACTTTTTTTGTCAAGATTTATTTGAAAACAATCGGCATAAGGCAGTTTGCTCTTTATGATTCTCTAATTTATCCCAGTAAGTAGGAATTTGTCATTGCGAGGTATGAACCAGAACGGTTCATACCGAGGAGTCCTAATTTTATCGAAATGACGAAGCAATCTTGCTTTAATGTAGGGACTACTGCATTAACCTCTCCCTAACCCTCTCCTTAAATAAGGAGAGGGTACGAGTGAGGCCATTTAAGATTTCCTCTCCTTTCCAAGGCGTGAACTATTATGGTTCATGCCAAGGAGAGGATAAAGGTGAGGTTGTCATAATTTGTAGTTTCAGATTATGTCAGGAGCTACTCCTGACATAATCTGCAAAAAACTATAATCTATCTCTCAATTTTCTTGCGGCTAATTTCGGGTCTTTGGCTTTCAGCACCGCCGAAGCCACTGCGATTTTATCCGCCCCTGATTCTCTAACCTCATCCATGTTCTCCAGATTTATCCCGCCAATTGCAAAAAAGGGAATAGTGATTTCCCTTTTAATCTCTCGTATTAGCTCTAAACCAACTGTCTTTATTATCTTCTTGGTTCGGGTATAAAACACCGGCCCAACTCCGAGGTAATCTGCCCCATCTGTTTGCGCATTTTTTGCCTCTTTTAAATTCGAAGCGGATATGCCGATTATTTTCTCCTCTCCCAGAAGCTTTCTTGTAACTGAAATAAGCAAATCCTCCTGACCCAGATGCACCCCAGCTGTATTCAGATATAACGCTATCTCCACCCTGTCGTTTATGATTAAAGGTATATTTCTATGGTCTGTTACTTTCTTCAATGATTCAGCTGTTTTTAGAAACTCGCCATCAGTTAAGGTTTTGCCCCTGAATTGAATTAAATCCGCCCCACCCTCAATTGCCCCTGAGGTTAATTTTTCTAAATCTTCATCCTCCAACAAATCCGCGTCCACTATCAAATAAAGCTTAGCTTTTGATAAAATGTCCTTCTTATTCATATTTCATCGCTTGGTTAATTAGCCATTTAAAAATCTTCTTTGAATATAAATCCCCCATTACCTCTGGATGCCACTGCACCCCTAAAATCGGTTTAGTTTTATGTTCAATAGCTTCGACCACCCCATCTTTGACTGAGGTAGCAGATATTTCAAACTCCGGAGAAAGAAGGTCTATCATCTGGTGATGGCTGGTGTTGACTGTAAGTTCATCTTTCCGCATTATCGAATAAAGTAAACTATTCTTCTCTATTCTGATTTCGTGCTTTCTCAAATACAAGTTTCCCCTTCTTCGATGGTCTGAATAAACTGGATTCAGCTTGAAATCCTGATACAAACTTCCTCCAAAGGCGACATTTATAACTTGCATTCCCCGACATATGCCCAAGATGGGCAACTTCCTTTTTTCCGCCTGTTGGATTAACTCCATTTCAAATTCATCTCTCTCTCGTGCGAAAGAAATAAGTTTTGCCTTCACTTCCTGATTATATAATTCGGGCGAGACATCACCCCCACCACTCACCAGCAAACCATTTGTTAAAGAGAGGACATTCTCAATCAGTTTCGGATTCTCAAGATTGGGCAAGAGAATAGGCAGCCCACCAGCTTTCTCAACTGCTTTGGAATAAGGTCGATTGAGATATTCAAAAGCATAAGCTGTGGGAAATTCTCTTTTCTTATCCTCCTTTCGCATTGAGCAGGTGATTCCGATGACCGGTTTTTTCATAATTATCCTCTCGAAGCTTAAAACTGTTTCATTGTAGTTGCCCAATTCCCTGGGCACATTTTTTATCTCTCCCCAGCCCTCTCCTTAATAAGGAGAGGGAACGGGTGAGGTTTAAGATCGCTCGATCCTTCGACCATTCGATAAACTCATGGTGCTGAGCGAAGTCGAAGCACAAGCTCAGGATGGTGACAGTTCGACTTCGCTCACTGTCCCTCAGTCTTCGACCCTGAGCTCTCCTCGAGTCTGAGTGACCTCGGAGT
>DASWLN010000103.1:0-2943 GCA_036396115.1 Candidatus Zixiibacteriota bacterium | reverse complement strand
AAAAGGGGATGAGGTTACTGTCCAGGGACCAAAGGGAAAATTAAGTAAAAGGCTCCATCCCAGTATAAGATTGGAACAGAAGGAAGGAAAGCTGGTAGTAACTCGCACCTCTGACAGCAAATTCCATAAGTCCTTACACGGCCTATCCCGAGCGCTGGTGGCTAATATGGTGAAAGGTGTGACCCAGGGGTTTCAGAAGATGCTGGAGATTCAGGGTATCGGCTACAAAGCGGAGATGAAGGGAAAAGATATGATTTTGAATTTGGGCTTCTCTCATCCGATACTTCTCTCTCCTCCGCCAAGCATAGAGCTTAAGCTCGATGACCCCACTAAAATCGTGGTATCTGGCTCGGATAAAGAGTTGGTTGGTTTGGTGGCGGCTAAGATTCGTTCCTTTTACCCGCCTGAACCTTATCAGGGCAAGGGAATCAGGTACCGTGGCGAAAGAGTTAGGAGAAAAGCTGGCAAGACTGCTGCTGCAGCTTAGAGTATAGCAAAAGGATTAAATGTTGTTACATATTAGAACAATATGCAATCTATTTTAAAATCCCCCTCAAATCCCTCTTTTTCAAAGGGGGAGGCCTCTTTTTTCCCCTCTTTGAAAAAGAGGGGCAAGGGGAGATTTATTGAACGTAAATTAATGCGTTTGTATTAGTAGGAAAGCATTATGGCTGATAAAATGAAATTCAAGAAGTTGAGTTGGGAGCGTCGACAGAGAAGGGTCAGAAAAAAAGTCAAGGGAACAGAAATGCGTCCCCGGCTGTGCATTTATAAAAGCTTAAGGCAGATATACGCACAGGTCATAGATGACGTAAGCGGTCGCACCATCCTGGGTACTTCCAGCTTAAACCCTGAAGTCAAGAAATTGTTAGGAGAAAAAGACAAGAAGACCGAGCTGGGGAAAAAGGTGGGTCTCTACTTAGCCCAACTGGCTAAAGCTAAAGGGATTGAAGAGGTGGTCTTTGATCGCAACAGATATAGGTATCACGGCAGAGTAAAGGCTTTGGCAGAGGGAGCCAGAGAAGGGGGACTTAAGTTTTAGGAAGGGTCGAATTCAAAAAAGAAGAGGTTAAACTTGTTTAAAAGTAAAGAGGAATCCTTAGAATACGTTGAGAAGGTAATTCATGTTAGCCGCGTAGCTAAAGTGGTCAAAGGTGGAAAGAGATTTAGCTTCACCGCATTAGTTACAGTGGGCGATAGAAACGGAAAAGTGGGAGTGGGTTTGGGCAAGGCAGGTGAGGTAGTGGATGCCATCAATAAAGGGACTGAGGTAGCCAAGAAAAATATGGTAGAGATACCCCTAAGGGAAGGCACTATCCCACATTCGGTCACTGGAAGATTTGGGGCGGCAGTGGTCCTGCTCAGACCAGCTTCACCTGGAACCGGGGTGATTGCCGGTGGGCCGGTGAGGGCGGTATTGGAAGCAGCTGGAGTTCAAGATGTGCTGACCAAGTCTTTGGGCTCGCCGAATCCACATAACGTAGTTAAAGCAACTCTAAATGGTCTACTCAGCATAAAAGAATACGAGGAGTTAAATAAAGAAAGAAGTGCAAGTTATGCCAAAGAAATTAAAGATAACACAGATTAGAAGTGTATCTGGTAGATTAGACAAGCAGATAAGCACCTTGTCTGCTCTGGGACTAAGAAGGATTCGTCAGATAGTTATAAAAAACGATACCCCTCAAATCAGGGGAATGATAGAAAAAGTAAGGCATTTAGTCAAAGTAGAGGAGACTGAAGAGTAGAAATGAAATTGGGTGAATTGAGAAAACCGTTTGGTTCCACTAAGAAAAATAAGAGGATAGGTCGAGGACCAGGCTCAGGTCACGGCAAGACCTCAACTCGTGGTCATAAAGGACAAAAGGCTAGAGCTGGTTCTGTAGCGAGAAGAGCTTGGTCCGAGGGTGGACAGATGCCTCTACAGAGGAGAGTTCCTAAAAGAGGGTTCACTAATATCTTTAAGAAAGAATATCAGATTGTAAACTTGGGTTCATTAGAAGAATTGGCGGGTGAAGGAATAATTAGTCCGGAAACTCTGAAAGCCAAGGGTTTGACAAAAAAATCCAATGTTCCGGTGAAGATACTGGCAGGAGGGGAGATAACTAAAGGAATTACCATACGGGCTCACTTTTTCAGCAAAAAAGCACAAGAGAAGATAACCTCTTTAGGTGGAAAGGCTGAGGTCATAAAGTGATTGCAACTTTCCAGAATATGTTCAGGATTCCGGAGTTGCGCAAGCGCATCCTTTTCACCCTGGGTATTTTGGTGGTCTATCGTGTGGGTTGTCACGTTCCCACTCCGGGAGTTGATCCTTCAGTTTTGGTGAGTTGGTTCGAAAGAGCAGGCAAGGGTTCTCTTTTTGGTCTTTACAATCTTTTTGCGGGCGGAGCTTTTGCCAAGGCGACCATCTTTTCCTTGGGAATTATGCCTTACATCTCCGCTTCAATTATCATGCAGCTTTTAGGAGCGGTGATTCCTTATTTTCAGAAACTACAGAAGGAAGGAGAAGAAGGAAGAAGAAAGATCACCCAATATACCCGTTATGGAACAGTCCTTCTTTCAGCTATGCAAGCTTTAGGCGTTAGCGCTTTTTTGGAAAGCATCAAGGAAGGTGGCGTAAGTGCTGTGGCCAGACCAGGGTTCATAGAATTTACGCTCCCGACTATAATCACTTTCTCCTGTGGGACTGTCCTGATTATGTGGCTGGGTGAACAAATTACGGAGAGAGGAATTGGAAATGGGATTTCACTTATTATCTTCATCGGGATTGTGGCTCGTTTCCCAAGTGCAATCATAGATGAATTTAACAATATCCGCTTAGGAGAGAGGAACATTCTCACTGAAGTGGTGATGATAGCATTTATGGTGTTAGTGATTGCCGCGGTTGTGGCGGTCACTGCTGCGTTGCGCAAAATTCCGGTTCAATATGCTAAAAGGATTGTA
>DASWLN010000102.1:0-24476 GCA_036396115.1 Candidatus Zixiibacteriota bacterium | reverse complement strand
GGATGGTATCTTAGTCCTCCCTTGAAAGGTCCGAGAGCATTATTGTGTTGCACCCGATACCCGGTAAACATCTCAATTCGTTCATCATCCATTCTGACCGGAAAATTGACCACTATTTCATTGGTGGTTTTAGCCAAGATATGACGAATGTTCTGGTCGAGCTTCATAAGGTCGGCGGCCTTATTGAATTGCCAGCTTACATTATCATAGACGCTCCCCTTTTTTCCCGAAGATGCAGAATCCACGGATGCCTTTGCCATCAGTTGCCTCCTTCCACTTCTTTTTCGTTGCTTAAATTATAATTATACGCCCAGGTCTTATTGATATTCTTCACAGTGCCAAACGCCGCCTTCAGATTTAGGAAACTCGCAGGTTTCACGAATCTCGCAATTCACGCATAATCCTTCGTATTTTCCGAAATCCGCTTTTGAAGCATCTGAACTTACTTTTGAAAGCACATCATTTATTGTGGCTCTCATTGGAGAGTTTGTATATCCTTCGAAATCTTCGCACTCCAAAACTACGGATTTCTGATTCTTAATGTAGATACAACCGGACGCATTCACACAAGTTAGGCAAAGGCCAGCATACTCTCCTTTTTTAGAGAGAGTTTCTTTTTTCTGTTCTCTTTTAGAGAGAGCTTCCTTTTTTTGTACTTTTTTGATGGCTTGATAGACAGTCATTTTACTTACCTCCTTTTTCTTTTATTGTTTTTTCGATTGAAGCATAAAGCAATCTCTGTGCCAAAGATTAAGAATCAATGCTGAACAAGGAGGTATTAGTTAAGTCCAAGATAGGAAATAGATTAAAAGGATAATCTTTCTTATTATATTCAGAGTAGAAAAGTAGAATTGATGGGGTAATTTGAACCATTGGGGAGACTTTCCCCAATGACAATAGGGGCTATGGTTTATTCGAAAGCTTTGTTTTCTGTAATTTTTCCCGCAATGTCTTTCGGTCTATATCGAGTATGTGCGAAGCTTTAGTTTTGTTACCATCAACAGTCGCCAGGACATTGCGAATATACTCTGCTTCCACTTCAGCTAAAGTCCTATTAAGCCCCACATCTCGCAGAGCAGAAAAACGCATAGGCGAAGGTAGATCTGGAACGTCAATCATATAACTATCGGTCATAACTACCAGACGTTGCACCATGTTTTCCAATTCTCTCACATTTCCAGGCCAATCGTAATTCTTGAGGACCTGCAAAGCTTCGTCGGAGAATCGGAGCACTGGCTTATCAAATTCCTTTCCAAATTTAGATGCAAAATGATCAATCAACAAGAGAATATCATCTTCTCTGTCACGCAGAGAAGGGACAGCAATGGTTATCACGTTCAGACGAAAGAAAAGGTCCTCCCGGAAAACCTCTTTTTTCACCAGATTGCGCAAATCCTTATTGGTTGCGGCTATGATTCTCACATTTACTTTTCTCGGACGGGTGGCTCCAACCATATAGACTTCTTTGTCCTGCAACACGCGAAGAAATTTTACTTGCATAGATAAACTAGTTTCGCTGATTTCGTCCAAGAATATGGTTCCTCCATCGGCAGTCTGGAAGAATCCCGCTCTCGATTCGGTGGCTCCAGTAAAAGAGCCCTTAACATGACCAAAAAGCTCGCTTTCTAACAGCGTTTCCGGTATACCCCCGCAATTCACCGGCACAAAAGAAGATGAAACTCTGGAGCTGTTATAATGAATTGCTCTAGCAACAAGCTCCTTGCCTGTCCCACTTTCTCCGGTGATAAGCACGGTAGCTGAAGTGGATGCTGCCTTAGTTATAGCACCAAGCACTCTGTGCATTGCTTCCGATTCACCAATCAGACCATAAGAGGTTGTCGATATATGGTGAGTTTGATCCTGTCTGGTTCTGCGTGAATGTAACTTATCCAGTGACCTGCGCACAGCAGAAAAGAGTTCCTCGTCAGTAAAAGGTTTGGCCAGATAATCTTCCGCTCCGGTCTTGACCGCCTTAACTGCTCCTTGTATCGAGGCGTAGCCGGTAATCATCATTACCTCAGTCTCCTTGAAATTTTCTCTAATATGTCTTATCAGATCAAGGCCACTGACTTTTGGCATCTTAAGGTCAGTTATGACTAAATCAACTAGTGTCCCATCCAATATTTTAATTGCCTCCGCCACGCCCGGTGCAATTAACACCTGATACCCCTGTGATGTCAGATTTCTGTTAAGCACCTCCAATGTATTGGGGTTGTCATCTACAACTAATATGCGTTCTTTCTTGGGTGAGCTGGCCATCTTAGATACTCTCCTTTGGATGTGGTTGAGTTTTTATGGGCAGGTGAATCTCAAATGAAGTACCATTACCCACCTCGCTTTTAACCTCTATGGAACCTTGATGTGAACTTATTATTCCATGAACCACTGAAAGTCCGAGTCCCGTGCCCTCACCTACTTCTTTGGTGGTGAAAAACGGCACAAATAAGTGTTTTAAAACCTCTTCGTTCATGCCTATGCCGGTGTCTTTCACAATTAACGAAATATAATTGTCTCCGGCTGAAGTTTGAATTGTTAACTTTCCTCCTCTTGGCATTGCCTGGATGGAATTGACCACTAAATTGACCAGAACTTGATGCAATTGTCCCGCATCCGCAATAATCTTCGGCAATTTTGGCGCGAGCAGGCGTATCAGTTCTATTCCCTCTTTGGCGCATCTGGACTCAAAAAAATATAATTCTTCTTCAACTAATTGGCTTAGATTGACCCGGGTCTTTTTGGGAGGCATCTGTCGAGCGAATATCATCAGTTTTTTGACGATTTCTCTAGCGTGCAAAGAAGCAGACTCGATCTTTTCTAAGTCCCCAATAGTTTGTTTCGATAATTTGGGAATTTTCTTTGCAAGTTGGGCAAATCCGAGGATGTTGCTTAACGGTTCATTTAGTTCGTGAGCCACGCCGGCAGCAAGTTGTCCAATGGTGGCTAATCGATCAGCGTGCATGAGTTGGTTCTGAAGATTTACTTTTTCTTCCTCCGCCTGCCTGCGTTCTATAATGAGCGCAACATCCTTAGCTATAGTATCTATCAAACTCCGCTCTTCTTTAAGGAACGGGCCTTCATCCAGCTCGGGTTTTTCCTCTGCATAGGTTACCTCAACCAATCCTCGCTTACCTCCTTTAACCACTATATCCGATTTCTGAATATGCAAACCTTCTCGGAAGTCCGGGGTCGCGTAGGAATATCCATTCAGGGAAATTTTGCCGGAGGCAATCTCAGGATAGAGCCAAGCAGGAGGAAGAAGTTCTGTAATTTTCTGCAATATCTCGTCCAAAGACAAATCAGTCCTTGCGGCTAACCGAGCTATACCATAGAGGCAGGTTAATTCCTTGATTCGTTCGCGTAACGCCACCTGCGCATGACGGTGCGCCAGCGCAACCCCAAGAGTTTGGGCAAAACCCTCGTAAAGTTCTATCTCTTTCTCAGTGAAGTAGTCTCGCTGTTTGCTCTTCAGCTGCAGAAGCCCTATATTCTCTTCGTTCACCGCCAGAGGAAAAAGTGCTATGGATTTATATTCGCCATCGAGACGAAGATTGTTGGACTGAGTCGTAAGTAAATCATCCACATTGCTGGTCCAGAAACTGCCATTTTTCGTAAAGAAGGGAGATGAAGAGTCGAATTCTTTCAGCATAATGTTATGACACAGAGTCTCTATGCCCGAATCGCTTTGTGAGCAAGGTATCATTTTATCTTTCTCGACTTGCGCACAGGACAGGTGGTCTATCCTGAAGGAAACCTTATTGCCTCTTACGGCTTCGCAAAGAAAGTATTTATCACTTCGTTTGATACGCATTTCAACCACATCACACCGAGAGAAGTCAATCAGCATTCTGCTGACTTCGCGCATAAAATCAATTCTCGGAATTCCAAGATTGGCATAATACAACACCTGATGCGATAGAGCCCGAAGATTCTCTGTCAGCTTGTGGTTCGAAATATCCGTGTTAATTTTATTTGAAAGCCTCTTTTTCATAAGATCCTATCTACAAATATAGCATCGTGTCCCGCAAATGCAAATGAAAATCTCGATTTGAGTTGCATCGAGTTACTTGGAGTACAAGCAAGTTCCTTCAAGTTGGAGCAAGTTGATTGTTAGAAAATAAATGTCTCAAGAAAAATAGGAAAAAGTTCTGATTGGGTTTTTAGTCTACAATTGAACTTGCAAACATCTTATAAGTTTTGGTGCATGTCCGACACATCGTTACCAGGTCCAGACCAAATCAGAGGAGCGACTTCCTCTAAGGTGAAGGGTGGGAAAAGACGTGTGCTCGGGTTGATATGAGAATAGGATTCTCTAAGTTTTCTCAAAGGTATTCTTCCATCCATGCCTTTTCTCGACACGCAAAGCATTTACCGCAAGATTCGTCCTTCAAAAAGTTGAGGAAGTATTCAGCCACAAGTTCTGAAATGAAAGAGGGTACCAATTGAGAAACTGGTACCCCTTTTGTGCTTGAAGCACCTTTGATTAAACCAAGCCTTGATCCAACATTGCATTCGCAACTTTCATGAACCCGGCGATGTTGGCACCTTTCACATAATTCACCCAGTCCTTTTCCTTTCCGTATTTCACGCACTGCTGGTGAATAGCTTTCATAATTCCGTGCAGTTTTGCATCCACCTCTTCGCGTGTCCAGGACAATCTCTGCGAGTTCTGTGACATCTCAAGGCCTGAAGTAGCTACACCACCGGCATTAGCCGCTTTGCCGGGACCGAATAGGATCTTAGCATTGAGAAACACTTGAGTCCCTTCAAAGGTGGTTGGCATATTCGCACCTTCACCCACAGCCTTACACCCGTTCTTAACCAGCATCCTGGCATCTTCTTCATTTATTTCGTTCTGGGTGGCGGAAGGGAATGCCACATCGCATTTTACTTCCCAAGGGCGCTTGCCGTCCACATATTTGCAGCCAAACTTATCCGCATATTCCTTAATCCGGCCTCTTCTGACATTTTTAAGTTCAATAACGAACTCAAGTTTTTTGGCATCAACACCTGCTGGGTCATAGACATATCCATTGGAATCGGATAAGGTGACGCACTTTCCGCCCAGTTGGTTTACCTTTTCCACAGTATATTGGGCGACATTACCCGAACCGGAAACTGTGCAGATCTTACCTTTAATAGAATCTCCTTTGGTTTTTAACATCTCTTCCACAAAATAGACGCAGCCATATCCCGTGGCTTCTGGTCGGATTAAGCTTCCTCCCCAATTAAGTCCTTTACCGGTTAGCACTCCGGTGAACTCGTTGCGGATCCTTCTATACTGTCCGAACATAAATCCTATTTCCCGACCACCTACCCCGATATCACCTGCCGGGACATCTGTATCTGGACCAATGTGTCTCTGGAGTTCAAGCATAAAACTCTGACAGAACTTCATCACTTCATTGTCAGACTTTCCTTTGGGATCAAAATCTGATCCTCCTTTGCCGCCTCCCATGGGAAGAGTGGTGAGAGCATTCTTAAACACCTGTTCAAAAGCGAGGAATTTCAAAATTCCCAAATTAACCGTCGGATGAAAACGAAGTCCGCCTTTGTATGGTCCTATGGCGCTGTTCATTTCTATCCGATATCCGCGATTAATCTGAATTTCTCCCTTATCATCCATCCAGGGGACACGAAACAAAATCACTCTTTCAGGCTCTGCAATCCTCTCCAGAATTTTAGCTTCCTGGTATATCGGATTCTCCTCCAGGAAAAACATCAAAGATTCAGCCACTTCTCTGACTGCTTGATGGAACTCCACTTCTCCAGGATTTTTCTTAATGATTTTATCCATGAACGCTTCTACTCTTGCAGAAACATCTCTTGCCATAACAAAATCTCCTTATTGTTTTGGGTTTGTTGTCTGTGATTTAATATCCCGACCCTTAAAACGATTCTACCTTTTAATCTACGCGTTCCTCCTTTCTTTATTTCTTTAAGGCTTATCATCCCTTGTTAATATCTTCCTTTCGGGTCTTGTTTGTGAAATGTGTAACAAGCAAAATCTAAAAAAAAGCCAACTCCATAATATCTGTGCGAATCTTAATGCAAGATGCAAAACAATTTCTTAAACCATCTCAAGCATGATATAGAACTTTCTATCTCTTTTGTCTGCACTGGGCTTTTATCTTTTTATTTCTCGCCCCAGCTAAGTTTCTTAGTTTTTCAAAGAAGCGAATACCCAAAATATTTTTATTATATAAGCTTTTAACCTTTTGTCAAGAGAAAAATGGGGAATAATCTACCGTTTCTCTTTGAAAAATCTGAAAATTGGGGAGAAATTCCCCATTGGCATAATGCGGGGGCTTTCCATAATAATCATATTTCCTTAATTATCGTGAAAATATAAAGGGACAGGTTTGAAACCTGTCCCTACTATTACAAAAATCTTCTAAAAAAGCGAACAAATCGATTCCAGCTTCAAGCTGAGACTTACTTAAGCGTAGACTCCTCTCTTCACAAAAACATCTAACACTCTCTTGATGGCTAGCATGAAAGCGGCGGTTCGCATATTCACTTTCTTGGCGCAAGAGATCTCCAGCACATCCCCGAAGGATTTCTTCATTATCTCTTCTAATCTATGATTAACTTCCTCCTCGCTCCAGAACAGCCCCATTCGATCCTGAGCCCACTCAAAATAGGAGACTGTGACTCCTCCGGCGTTGCACAGTATATCTGGAATCACAAAGACCCCTCTCTTGTCCAGTATCTTATCAGCTTCGGGAATAACCGGTCCATTCGCCCCCTCTGCTATAATCTTTGCCTTAACTCTGGAGGCATTCTCCTCGGTTATCTGGTTTTCCAAAGCCGCGGGAACCAGAATATCACATTCCAATTCCAGAAGTTCTTGGTTGGAAATTGGCTTGGTGCCTGGAAATTTCACCACGCTTCTGGTTTTCTTGATATGAAGCAAGAGCTCTTTGATGTCTATTCCCTTGGGGTTATGTATACCACCTTTGACATCGCTTACTCCAATTATCTTACATCCATCGTCATACAGCAGATTGGCTGCCACGGAACCAACATTTCCGAACCCTTGCACCACTACTTTCGCATTCTCCATTTTCATACCTAAATGCTTTACCGCTTCTCGAATGGTAAAAAGAACACCTCTACCAGTAGCTTGCACTCTACCTAACGACCCTCCTAAATCCAAGGGCTTTCCGGTTACTACTGAAGTAACTGTATGACGAGCATGCATGCTATAAGTATCCATGATCCAAGCCATAGTCTGCTCATTGGTGTTAACATCCGGTGCCGGCACATCGCTTTCCGGACCCAAAACATCAATTAACTCAGAAGTATAGCGTCGGGTTAGTCTCTCTAACTCGCTTTTAGACATTTTGGTAGGGTCACAAACTATGCCTCCCTTGCCGCCACCAAACGGGATCCCCACCACAGCGCACTTCCAGGTCATCCAAGCAGCCAAGGCTGAGACTTCATCCAGAGTTACGTCCTGGTGATACCGAATACCTCCTTTGGCCGGACCTCTTACATTTGAATGTTGCACCCGATAACCGGTGAACAGTCTGAAGCTCCCATCATCCATGTGGACGGGAAGCTTTACGATTACCGACCTACGAGGTTGTTTCATTATTTCCAGCAAACCCGGGTCCAGCTTCATGCGTTTTGCCGCCTGGTCAAACTGGGTCATAGCATTTTCAAATGAACTAATTTGAATATCATCGCTTTTTAATCTCTTCATCCTTCCCTCCTGATTTGGTTTTTTGCAGTTGCCCTAAATTGTGCGACTGCTATTTTGTGTGATTTTAGTATCTCCAAAACGGATTTGATTAGAATACTTGTTTAACCTTGTGAAAAATTTATCAAAAGATAAAAGGTCTAACACTTTTTGTCAACAGATTTTGTGTAATTTTTCAGCCTATTGAAGACGGAAGTTAAGTCTTTAAACTACAGATGCTTCAGTATTCACAATCTGTATTTGCTTGACAACCCAAGCTAATCTATTATATTTTTGTGTTTCAAAAATGGAGGATAGTCCAGTGGCACAAAAAATGATGGCGGTGATTAAAAAACAGAAAGCCAGAGGGGCTGAACTGGTGGAAGTTGATATACCCAAACTTGAGCCGAATGAGGTTTTGGTCAAGGTCAAGGCAACTTCCATATGTGGGACCGATGTCCATATATACAATTGGGACAGGTGGGCTGAAAACAGAATCAAGCCACCTATGATTTTTGGACACGAGTGTGCCGGAGAGGTGGTGGAGACGGGGAAGTTGGTTAAGGGGATTAAGAATGGAGATTATGTTTCAGCTGAAACGCATATCCCTTGTGGAATCTGCTTTCAATGTAAAACTGGAAATCAGCATATCTGCCAGAATTTGAAAATATTGGGAGTGGATATAAATGGATGTTTTGCTGAATATGTTAAATTTCCGGAGATCTGTGCCTGGAAAAATGATAAATCTTTACCTTTTGAGACAGCTACTTGTATGGAGCCCTTTGGGAATGCTACCTATACTGTTATGGAAAGCCAGGTTTCAGCTAAAATAATAGCGATCTTTGGAGACGGTCCGATTGGTGCTTTTGCAGTTGGTATTGCCAAGGCAGTTGGAGCAGGAAAGGTTTTTGCAGTGGGTGAATTTCCTTTTAGAGTAAATATCTTAAAAAAGATGGGCGCAGACGTCGCTTTGAGCATCAAAGAGCATAATGCTCTGGATGAGATTATGAAAAAGACCAATGGTGAAGGTGTGGATGTGGTTCTGGAGATGAGCGGTGCTCAAAAAGCAATTGACGATGGACTGAAGATATTGAAAAAAGGTGGGACTTTCACCGCCTTTGGATTGCCTTCCGGAAGGGTGGATATAGATTTAGCCAATGGGATTATATTCAAAGGCGCGAAGATGATTGGAATAAACGGCAGAATAATGTTTACCACCTGGTATCAGGCAAGCAATTTACTCTCTGCTGGCTTGGTTGACATCCGCCCGGTGATTACTCATAAGTTTGCTTTGAAGGATTTTGAAAAAGGATTTAGTGCAGTTAATTCCCCACAGAAAGAGGTGGGGAAAGTGGTGTTTTTGACGGAATGAAAGGTAGAACATTAAAAGATTAGGGCGGGCGTGGGAGCCCGCCCCTACGAATTTCCTTGGGTTGCATCAAGAAAATTTGTAGGGGTCGGATTTATCCGACCCGAAACTAACGGGCTCGATAAATCGAGCCCCTACAAAATGACAAACCCTTAACTTTCTAATGCAAACGCATTAATTTACGTTCAATAAATCTCCTCTCGCCCCTCTTTTCGAAAGAGGGGAAAAAGAGGTCTCCCCCTTTGAAAAAGGGGGATTTGAGGGGGATTTCAAAATAGACTGCATATTCCTCTAATATGTAACAACGTTTAATGCGTTTGCTATAGACTGACTTTATAGGAGATTTTCTATGAGCAATATCGGTTCATACGAAGAAAGATACAAGGACTTCAGCTGGAAGATTTCAGAAGAAGAGCTCGGGTTCGGCAAGGAGTCATCCAGCAACATCGGTTATTTCTGCAGCGACCGAATCTGTGAAAAAGGATTAGGCAAAAAGCTCGCCCTAATCTGGGAAGGATATACCGGTGAGGTCAAGAAATACACTTACGATGACGTAAGAATTTATAGCAACTCTTTTGCCAAGTTTCTAAAAGAGATTGGAATAGCTCCTGGGGATAGGGTATGTATCTTTATGGACCGCATCCCCGAGCTTTACATCTCCTTTTTGGGAATTCTAAAAATGGGTGGAATTGCCCAACCACTATTTTCAGCCTTTGGCGAAGAGGCACTCTTCACCCGATTAGATGATGCTAAGACCAAAGCGATTCTAACCACCAAAAAGCACGTCCGAAAGGTTCGAAGAATTAAGGAAACCCTGCCTGAACTCACTAAGATAATAGTAGTGGATGCCGATGATTTTAAGCTCGAAAAAAACGAAATTCCCTTCTCTATGGAAAAATATCCTAAGACTGAAAAATTCGATATAGTTAAAGTTGAGGCGGAAACTCCATCTGTTCTGCATTATACCTCCGGCACAACCGGCAAGCCCAAAGGGGCTTTACATGTTCATTCCTCAATCATCGCACAATACATTACCACCAAATGGGTTTTAGACTTAATGTCGGATGATATCTACTGGTGCACTGCTGACCCCGGCTGGGTAACTGGAACTTCGTATGGCATAATTGGTCCCTGGGCAAACGGAGTTACCCAGGTAGTTTTGGATTCAGGGTTCAGCGCTGAAAACTGGTACGCCTTTATTCAAAGACGTAAGATCACTGTATGGTATTCTGCTCCAACTGCCATTCGTCTGCTGATGAGAGAGGGCACAGAGGTGGTGAAAAAACATGACCTTTCCTCTTTGAGATATTTAGCCAGCGTGGGTGAGCCGCTCAATGCTGAGGCAGTCATCTGGTCGGAGAAAGCGTTTGGAAAGCCATTTTATGACACCTATTGGCAGACTGAAACCGGAAGCATCGTTATTTCTAACTTCCCGGATATGGAAGTCAGGCCCGGCTCAATGGGTAAAGCTTTTCCCGGAATCGTCGCCACAGTGGTTGACCCTAAAACCTTTGAGCCCATAAAAAGACCCGGTTCAGTTGGGCTTATTGCCCTGAAACCCGGCTGGCCCTCAATGTTCAGGAATTACTGGAACAATAAGGCAACTTATGACAGCAAGTTCAAAAACGGTTGGTATATCTGTGGAGACCGCTCAAGCATAGATAAGGATGGATACTTCTGGTTTGTGGGACGAGATGATGATGTGATTAACACTGCAGGACACTTGGTTGGACCGTTTGAGATTGAATCCGCCCTTTTGGAACATCCAGCTGTGGCTGAATCTGCTGCTGTGGGCAAACCTGACCCTATTAATATGGAAGTGGTCAAAGCTTTTGTAGCTCTGAAGCCCGGTTTTGAAAAGAGCGATGATTTAGAATTGGATATAATGAATTACATTCGGAAGAAATTATCCCCTTTGGCTATGCCGCAGGAAATCGAATTTGTCCGGTCATTACCCAAGACCAGAAGCGGAAAGATAATGCGAAGACTCTTACGGGCACAGGAATGGGGCGAAACCATCGGGGATATTTCGACTCTGGAGAATGATTGACAAACTTACTGTTAATAAACAGATGATCCCCTATATCCCCTCTCCCTCGATGGGAGAGGGCTAGGGTGAGGGTGGTTAAAGAAGTTGAAGAGTAATCTTACCACCATAGCCAAGAATCTCAGAAAAAGACCTACTAATGCAGAGACTCTGCTATGGAAACATTTAAGGTCAAAACAATTAGAAGGGCTTAAATTTAGAAGACAACAGGCAATCGGAAATTATGTGGCTGATTTTGTTTGTTTTGAAAAACGGATACTAATAGAATTAGATGGTGGACAACACAAAAAGGATAATGATAACAGAAGAGATAAATGGTTTGAAAAACAAGGCTTTAAGGTGTTGAGATTCTGGAATAACGACGTTTTGATGAACACAAGAGGAGCATTGGAAACTATAAGAGAAGAATGTTTATATCACCCTCCCCTTACCCCTCCCATCAAGGGAGGGGAAATTTGACAGAGCATGCTGCTGCAGGAGAGATTTGATGGCTCTTACTGTTGAGAATGGATAAGCGATTTTTGATGACATCTGAGGTGAACATAAAACATAAATCTAATCCTCTCTTTCCGAGAGATAGTAAAGGGATTTGATGGGCTTTGCTGTTGTTAAAAATATATAAGGCAATCTTCAATAACGACTGGGGGCAAACATAAGAAGACGGGTTCTATCCTCTCCCTCGACGGGAGAGGATTAAGAAGAGGGTGAATAAATAGCATCACTCTTTCGACAATAATGCAGATTGTAAAACAACCCAAAAACCTTAAAGGAGCAAGTTTATGCAACCTGATGAAGCGAAGCAGATGATCATCGATTATGTTAAAAAGGAATTCCTGGAGGACGATAGCGATATGAAAATAACTGAAACTACCCCCTTAATCTCCTCCGGAATAGTTGATTCCTTTTCCATGGTCTCATTGAAAACTTTTCTGGAGAAGAAATACGAGATTCAAATTCCGGATGCGGAAGCGACTCCGGAAGCTTTCGATACAGTGAACAACATTATGAACTTGCTTAAGAAATTCAGTAAAATATGATCTTTGGGAGTTTCGAAACATCTCCCGCTTCAGAAAACTTGGGATATACTCGTAACTTTAGGAGGTTATGATGGCTTACAGTGGCAAAACCAAAGAATTTTATCAAAGCGAGCTGAAGGGCATAAAAGAGGCAGGGCTAAATAAAGAGGAGAGATATATTCGCTCTCCCCAGGCGGCAGATATTAAAGTAGAGTTCCCCGAAGGGGCGCCGGAAAAAGAGGTGGTAAACTTTTGCGCCAACAATTACTTGGGACTTTCCAGTCATCCGGAAGTAGTTAAGGCAGCTCATCAGGGACTGGATGCCAGGGGTTACGGTATGTCTTCAGTTAGATTTATCTGCGGCACACAGGATATTCATCGCGAATTGGAAAAGAAACTGACCGACTTCTTGGGAACGGAAGCTACGATTCTTTTCCCTTCTTGTATGGATGCCAATGCTGCGGTATTCGAAGTGCTTTTGACTCCGCAGGATGCTATGATTGCAGATAAACTGGTGCATGCCTCAATTGTGGATGGGATGAAACTCTGTAAAGCTCAAACATACGTTTACAAGCACTGTAATATGGAACACCTGGAGGAAAAATTAAAAGAGGCGCAGGAAAATCGTTTTAGAATGATTATCACCGATGGTGTTTTCTCTATGGATGGAGATATTGCGCCACTGGATAAGATTTGTGACCTGGCTGAAAAGTATGATGCTATGGTTTTAGTGGATGATTCGCATTCTACTGGCTTTGTGGGAAAAACAGGCAGGGGAACACACGAGCATTGCAATGTGATGGGAAGGGTGGACCTTATCACTACTACTTTAGGTAAGGCTTTAGGAGGGGCTTCAGGCGGCTGTGTTAGTGGTAGAAAGGAACTAGTTGACCTATTACGCCAGAGAGCTAGACCATATCTTTTCTCCAACACTGTCCCTCCGGTGATCGTCTCCGCTGCCAGCAAAGTTCTGGATTTGATTTCCAAAACCACGGAGAGAAGGGACAAATTGGAGAAGAATACTTTGTATTTCAGAAAGAAAATGAAAGAGGCTGGATTTGACTTCAGAGAGGGTACTCATCCCATTGTTCCTATAATGCTTTACAATGCCAAGCTGGCTTCCGATTTTGCCAAGGATTTGTACCAAGAGGGAATATATGTAATTGGATTTTTCTTCCCGGTCGTAGCCAAAGGTCAAGCCCGCATAAGAGTGCAAATTTCAGCTAACCACGAGACCAAACATCTGGATAAGGCCATTGCGGCTTTTACCAAGATTGGAAAAAAATACGACATCCTGGGCAAAACCAAAGACCAGATAATTCAGAAGTATGGAATGTAGGGTAACTATAGCAAAGGCATCAAATGTTGTTACATATTAGAGCAATATGCAATCTATTTTAAAATCCCCTTTAATCCCCCTTTTTCAAAGGGGGAGACCTCTTTTTTTCCCCTCTTTGGAAAAGAGGGGCGAGGGGAGATTTATTGAACGTAAATTAATGCGTTTGTATTAGTAACCTTCGTTCCAGAAAAATTAGGTTGCGACTGACTCGAAATTGATAAAAATCCTTCTTCTGCTTTTAGGGCTTTTTCTCTTGTGGCAAATTCTGATTAGGATAGCCCGTAAACTTTTTCATTTTCCAGCCCCTGCTTTTATTGGCCATCTTTTAGATAGTAATTACAGGAGGGCTTTACAGTCCCCTGAGAAGCTAATCCAACGCAGTGGGATAAAGGAAGGGATGCAAGTTTTGGACCTGGGATGTGGAAGTGGTGCTTTCACGACTTTTGTGGCGAGAAGTGTTGACCCAAAGGGTCAAGTCTATGCTTTGGACATCCAGCCAAAGATGCTGGAGCAGCTAAGACAAAAATTATCTAAACCTGAAAATCAGGACATCAAAAACGTCGAGCTAATAGAAAGCAGTGCCTACGATTTGCCCTTTGAGAACAATTCTCTTGACGTCGTCTATATGGTTACAGTCCTTCAAGAGATACCTGATAAAAATAAAGCTTTAGGGGAAATAAGAAGGGTATTAAAATCGGGTGGAATTCTTGCGGTAACGGAGCTTTTGCCAGACCCCGATTATGTCTTTAAGTCAGCTACAGCCAAGTTATGCCAAAAAGCAGGATTTGTCTTGGATGAAGTGTCAGGAAATTTCTGGAATTACACTGCCAGATTCAAGAAACCGTAAACTCACTTTTTGCACGCGATCGCAAAAGCAATCGCTTTATCTTCACAGTGGGATAAGCTAAGCAGTACATCAAACTTATTCAATAATCTCTTGTTCTTGAGTTTCGCTTTTGGAATTCCAGACTCATCGTTGGTTATCTCTATCTGCTTATAATAAGCAACAGTCTCCAATCCTTTAAGGGCTTTTGCCACCGCCTCTTTTCCGGCAAACCGTGCTGCCAAATGCTGGGCTGGTTTTGCCTTGGAAAAAGAGTACTTGATTTCAGCTGGCGTATATATCCTGCCAAGGAAAAGTCTATCTTTCTTTGGGTTTAACTTGGCGAATCTGGATATGTCGGTGATGTCAACACCGATGCTGGTGTTATGAGAGAATTTTTTGGAAAAAGTCATAAACAGTTATGGTTTTTTATATGTTGCCATGTCAACTGAATGGCGTGCATGATAATATCTATTTAGAATGTCATCCTGAACGAAGTGAAGGATCTCGGTTCTCGTCTAAAAGCGAGATTCTTCGGCTACGCCTCAGAATGACAAGAACGTAAGCCAAATATCATTGACAAAGCAATATGGAGTGTATTGACCGTGTCAATGCGTGCATCCCGCCGATGGCGGGATGCACTCCAAAACACATCATAGGTCAGGAGCTACTCCTGCCAGGTATCAGGCTTCAAGGACCTGACACAACATAAAGCTTCTGACCTACTAATAATGAAACATCTTCCTGCTATATTGGCTTGGTGACCTCAAGTATATTTATGTTTCTCTTCTTCAACTCTTGCATGAACTCATCGTAAAGCTTCCCTTTTATGCAATCCTCCGGAGGCACTATGCCCTTCTCTTTTATTTTTCCTGCCATAATCAGTTTTCCGGTTATGGCTACAGGGAATCCGGTAACCCTTGCCATAGAGGAAATGCCGTTCTTTTTGTCCGCCTCGTCCCACATGAAATATTCAGTTCTGGTCTTCTTGCCATCTTTGGTTCCTATTAGCGTATTGTACATAACGCAAACATCGGTATCTCCTTCCAGCGCCCGAAGTCTGGGTGTAATCATGGATAACAGAAACTCTCGCGGCATTATCTTGGTTCCCTTAAATTCTACCGGCGCAAGGTCGAGCAGTCCACATTCCTTTAAGGTTTGTACCCCCTGCCAATGTCCGGGCCAACGTACGGTCTTCTCGGTGAACTCCTTAAGCTCTGGTCTGGTGTAAAGGAAGCTGGGCATTCCTGGTGTGATGGCACACTCCAACTCCTCATCCTTGCCGAATTGGTTAAACCTGAAGCTTTCTCGATCGGTGCCAGCATCCACCTCGACGACCTTACCGTTCTTTATCACCTTCAGCTTAATCATATACTCTCTTAATACGTGCTCAAATGCCCAGGTGATCATATATCTCAAGGGGTGCCTTTGTGCAGCTTCCTTTGAAGGAATACCCCCAACCCTAGCCACTGCTTTCTCCGTGGCATCCATCTTCCTCATGCCTTCACCCACCGTGACATTGCTCAAGCCAGGTGCAAAACCCATTCCATCAACAAATGTCACATCACTCTCTATGGCTCTGTTATGCAGCCAGTCTCCGTACTCATCCAAAGTCATTCCCTTGGGAATTTCCAGTCCCTCAGTTTCGTATGGGTCCGGCCTGCGATGATACTCTTCAAGCATATCAACTATGTTCAACCCGGCTTCCACTGCAGAATGAATGACCTTATAGCTTGTTTTCCTATCAGGTAGTGCAATCAAACCAACATCATATTGCTTCATCAACTTGTGTGTTTCATTCTTATTGGTGATGTCGAGCACATGTGCCACCACCTTCTCACTGCCTATCCATTTCTTCGTCTTCTCTAAAGTATCCTTATGCCTTCCCACGATGCCCACCTTCTTAATCTCGCCGTCTTTGGACAAGTCCCACGCAACTGCAGAACCGACCTTTCCTGTCCCCCCAAACACCAAAGCTTTCATAGATTCCTCCTTGAAGTAATTGATTCTTTAATAATTAGTTTCAGTGTGGTTAATCTGTACTATATGCTACATGCCGGAGACGTCTACTGTTCTGGTATATGCCGGAGCTATGCACCAGAACGGTGCATGCCGGAGGTCGGAATCGAACCGACACACCCTTGCGGGCACCGGATTTTGAGTCCGGCACGTCTACCAGTTCCATCACTCCGGCAATTTCAAACAAAATAAATTCAATCTGTTTTTAAAGTCAAGACAAAAGTTCTTTATCTCTATTGTGGAATAAGTGGACTTTTGACTCAAGGAGACTCCGTATCAGTGTCGAGGGAACTATTCCAAGAGTAGTAGGGTTTATCTAATAATAGAAATGGCACAAACAAAAAAGCTTTTGGAGTCTATCCAAAAGCTTTTGAGTCAACTCTTGTGACTCTTTTAGAACTCTCCTTCCCCCACAGTTGGAGTTTTCAACTCTTTTGTTACAATCGTGGGGGTAACAAAAATCACCAAATCACGGTTAGTGACTTCTTTTCTTGTATAACTGAATAATTTGCCTAGAAGAGGTATATCTTTTAAAATGGGAAGACCGGTTCTGACTTCTTTTTCCTCCTGCGAGGTCAAACCACCGATTACTGTGGTTTGTCCATTATCTACCACCACGGTGGTTTTAGCATTGCTGGTGTTGATGATTATGCCGTTAGGATCAAATTGATAAGAGCTTCTTTCTGGCTCCAGCTTCATCAATATTCTGTTTTCCGCAGTTATATGCGGAGTAACCCTCAGTATAACACCTACCTCGTAAAGCTGAATGGCGATATTGCCTGCTTGGTCGAACATCTTTATTGGTATCTTTTGTCCCATTTGCACAAAAGCTTCGGTGTTGTCCACCGTGGTTATCTCCGGATGGGCCACTACCCTCGCCTTATTGGCAGAAACCATAGCCGAAATAGCGCCATCCAGGTCAAAATCAGTCTGAAAAGTCTTGTAGGTAAAGTTGCCTATTGGATCCGAAACCTTATTAGCTTGCTGGCTGATGGTCATGTTCGAAGCACCTTCAAGCTTCGGAATAAGTGTCCAGTTCACGCCCAACTCCTTTATGGCTCCACTTTGCACGTCCAAGAGTTGAGCTGATATCTTAATTTGGTCAGTTTCCTTATCCAGAACTGTTATCAGGTTTTTGGCTTTCTCTACTCCTTCGTAGATGTCGCGTATTACCACACTGTTGGTGCGCGAATCAACTATAACTGTGCCCCGACCGCTAAGCACACCTTTCAATGAATTGGAGATATCATTGGCAGCAGTGTTTCTAATCTTGATGACCTCCGTCACCAGAGGAGCTAATGCCTCCTGGCTAAGTTCGTGTACTTTTAATTCCGATTGCTCCTTCATATAGTCACCAGTAAGAAGAACTCTTAAATAGTTTGGCTCCTCCACTGCTGTCAGGCCATGTATCTTGAGAACAACATCCAGAGCTTCCCTCCAGGTCACGTTTTTGAGACTCAAGCTTACACGGGCAGCGACATTTGGGGCAACTACGATATTCACCCCACCGTATTCTGCCAGAAAATCCAAAACTGAATGGATGTCCGCATTCTGTAAGATCAGCGACTTGATGAGTCTGGGGGAGCTGCTCTGCGAATAGACCAGACTACACAACACTCCCACCAGCAGAATCGTTCCGATTAACTTACCAATTTTACTTTTCATTCTTTTTCTCATAATATTACTCCCCTTGTTATTTTTCTTTGGAAAGTTCTATGGCTACGGTCTTAGACCAGCCGAATTCAACGATCTGAAAGAGCACTCTATCATCCCCCACGTAGATCACCTCTCCGTTTCTCACCTTGTCTCCCTGGCGCATGATGTAACCATACCCCTCACCATCCTCCAAAAGTGCCATATTTCCTGACACATCTTTTAGTATCCCCACCAACTTCAAACTCTCATAAGCCGGCTGAGGGGCTTTGCCGAACTCTACTTTTATCTCCTCACCTATTGGCGTGAATGGATCCCTCTGGTCCTCGCTTCCATAGGTGATGACTTTTCTCTTATAAACTGCTTCTATGACTTCCCCTCGTGGCTTGATTTTTTCTACCTGACTCTTTATCGCCTCAGCTGTCTTCTCCGCCTTAACTTTCAACTGGGCTACTTGGCTGGTTTCGGTTGTGGTTGATTCTGCTTCAACCTTGGCTTCTTCCTTAATCTCTTCTGTTGGCTTTGCCTTTTGAGCTTGAGGAGGTTTCTCTGCTGGAACAATGTTTGACTTTGAAGCTGTCTTAACTTGTTTCTTCTCTTCGGTTTTCGGAGCTATTATCTTTTCAGCAGGTTTCGCTTCTTTTTTCTCAACCACTGTCGCTTTTGGTTTCTCCTCTTTCTCCTTCGCTTGAGCCTGAATCACCTGCTTGGCTTCAGTCGATTTTACTTCTTTCTCTGCCAGCTTCGGCACATCCTTTTGCTTTTTCTCTTCTATCTGTGGCGCTTGTGCTAATTTTGTCTCTTTCCCTTTAAGGCTAGACATATCCGCTGCCCAAAGCGTGAAGTTGCTATCCTGAGGAGTGGAGATAATTAAACTCAACTGATTCTCTTTTTCTTTCTCTATCTTATATACAATCGGGCTTCTAACATCGATGACTATTCTGACTTTCCTGTTTGGCTCAGTCGTGAACTGGCTGGTGCGGATGGCAGTAATAGTCTGACTCGGTATATAGAGAAAATTGTTTTGGGACAGGGCGTGAATGGCATCTGCAATATCTACCACTATGCGATAGGGTTTTCCGTCCTTAGCCTCAACCGTAAGATGCTCATACTCAAACGGTATGTCCGCATAGATGACCACCTTGGTAAAGGTGCTATCTCTCTCGAGGCTTAGGTTGTTGACTTTGCACTCCGCCCAAACCTCGGACCAAACACAGCATAACAGAAGATAAATTAATGCTATATAAAAAATCTTTTTCATATTCGAACTCACTTATTTGAGTTTCTCCCCTTCCTTTATATAGTAGGTGGTTAACTTGAAGCTAACCCGTATGCTTTTATTCTCGTTTTCTTGTTCAGCTGTAGATAAGCCAGTCATAGATATGTTTGAGATGTTGGCAATAAAAGGGAAATTTGCGATATTGCTCAGAAATCGCCCGAACCCATGGTAGTTGCTAACCACCTCTACATTGAAGTTATCTACGTTATAGAAACTGACTGTAGCCGTGCCCACTGGTGTGATCTGAATAATCTCGGTTTGAGTTGTCTGAGCTGCACCATGCATCTGGGTGAGAAACAGAGGGATCTGCCTCTCCTCTGGAAGGAGCAATTCTAAACTCTTATACTCCCTTTCCCTGGCTTCGCTTTCTTCTCTTAAACCTTCGATCGTTTGCTTCTTAGCCTGGAAAGCTACAAGCTGTTTATTCAAATTCTCCTGCTGGTTGTTTTTGTTTCTTATCTCCTGGATGTTTCTAAAGAATATGTTCTTCCCCCAAAGAAAAATGACAAAACACAAAACCAATATGAAAATGAATCTTACTTGATTCCTGGGGTCTCTGATATCCATTTATCCCCTCCGTAAACGGACTTGCTTTTTAATTCTCGATGTTCTCAGTCTCTCTTTTGGCTACCTCGGAAGAATAAAGTATCTCGCCAGACAGCTGAAAAGAGAAAGCTTTACGTTGCTCCAGTATAGACTGCTTTACGAATTTCAGCTCTATGTTCTTAAAGTAGTCGGATTTTCCCAACTGAATTATGAAACTCGCCAAACTGTTTATGGAATAAGCATACCCATCCACGACCACTTTGGACCTGGTAAAAATGCCACTGCCAGCTGAACTATCTGAAGAAGCAGCGACTTCTTCTCGAAAGGAAGAAAGCCACAGATACTCCGGAATGCGTGAGCTCAAATCCTGCATTATATCCACCCAGGCAGAACGGTTGCGATCTAAATCCTCTATGGCAGACCTTCTTTGGTTTATTCTCTCAATAAGCGCATTCAATCTATCTACCTCTTTTATCTCCTCCTGAAGTCTAGCTATCTCAACTTGGCTCCGGACCATGGCTCTGCCCAGGTTCTTCTTGGTTATATTCTGCCAGGCCGCTATCAACACCATAAAAGCGATTATTACTGCTGTGCCAATCAACATATAAGACAAGGTTTTATCAACAACTAAAAAAGGTCTTCTCCCTCGTCTTAGTTCCTTAGGAAGTAAGTTTATCTCTATCATATGTTATATCCTTCTGGCTGCCAACCCCACCGCCACAGCCAACAGCGGCGCAATCTTCTCCGTCTGAACGGCTCTAAATATCTCTGCATCAAACTCTATATTGCGTAAGGGATTTGCTATCTCAATTGGAATATTCAACTTGGCTTGTATGAATTCCGGCAAAAATGGAATCAATCCTCCTCCTCCGGATAGAACAATCCAATCTATTTCTGGAATTTTGGCTGAAGACTTAAAATAGGACAAAGCAACTTCCAGACCAGAGATCAATTCCTCTGAAGCTGTGATGACCGTAGCCTTAAACATATCTTGGTCGATGGAGGACCCCATTTCACCTTTCATGGCTTTGAAAGCCAATTCCTGATTTAGACGAAATTCCCTCATCATGGTATTAAAGATAAATCTTCCACCGCTCGCCACGTCACGCGTGGAATGATACATCCCATCCTTTATGAAGGTAACGGTAGTAGTGTCAAAACCGATATCGATGAGGGCAGTCACCTTCTTGGGGTCAACTTCGTAGTTTATCTCATAGGCATTGAATATGGCAAAAGCATCAATGTCCACTATGGCTGGCCTAAGGCCTGCATCCATAATTAGGTCCAGATAGGAACGCAGGAACTCATTGCGCGCCGCAACCAGAACTATCTCCATCTTATTGAGCTCTGGGTCTTCCTTTATTATATGATAGTCCATAGTCACATCTTCAACATCAAAGGGGCTGCGTTGTTCCGCCTCAAATAGGATAGCTTGCTCTGCCTCTGCTCCCGTTTTTCTATCCATCACTATCTTATCAGTGATAACTCCGTGACCGGAAATTGAAATAGCCACATCCTTCGTTCTGGCTCCGGACTGGTCGATTAAGCTCTGGATATTAAAAATCAAGGCATCTCTATCTTTTATCTCCTCATCCACTATCACCTCAGCAGCCAACTCTCTGATTCCTAAAGCAGTCAACACATAACTTCCCGCCTTGTCTTCAAGCTTCACTAACTTAATGGAATTCCCTCCGATATCCAGTGCGGTTACGGTTCTGCCTTTCTTACCTGGCAACATATTCAATCTCTTGTTTGAATTTTGAACAACCTTATCTCAAACTATATTTTTTACGAGTTTCTTTGTCAAGCGAAATCTTGATTATGGGATTTACCCCATATAACAAAATCACTATTTTTTTTATCGACCTTTTGACCAAAATACTTAAGTGTTCCCAAAACAATTTTACAGACCAAAATCTAACCTCCGCTTTCTTTATTATTTATCGGCAAAAATGCTGAAAGCATTAACTTGAATTCATTTTTGATACTTGACGAGAAAAGAAGAGAAATTTGTATTTGGTCATTGAGATAACCAAGCTCTGCCCACCGCGCCCGTAACATGCACTTTGATTTTTTGGGAGTTTTTATCGTTTATTATCTCCACTGAGTCGCTTTCAGAAGTGGAGCCATCATTTTTAAAAACCACAGCATTATTGGCAAACGTGCAAGCACCAAAAGAGAGGTTGGCATCTAAGGAAGTAGAATCTTTTACACTGTCTGTGCCAGCAACATAATTACCATCACTGTTTACATCCCTAAATGTGATATAATACTTCTCCACAGTATTCATATAGACTCCATATCTTACCCCTCTGGAGATGGCATAGGAGCGAGCCATCCTTATTTTGCCTAACAGGTCCCTGGCTGCGGATTTGTGCCTTATCTTTATTACGGCATTGGTGAAGTTCGGCACAGCCATAGCAGCTATGATTCCGATAAGCACAATTACGGTCAAAAGCTCTATGAGAGTAATTCCTCTCTTGCCTAATTTTTTTTCCTTCATAATTTTTATCTAAGTTTTTATCCTAGCCGAGTGATAAAGAAAAAAGCCACAAAGATTATTACCAGTAAGGCTATTGCCAAAATCGGACCATCATTAACGCTTCTATGCTCCATTCTTCTTTTCCCTAAAGTTTAACCCGCATTGAAGAATCAGCAATAGTTGTGCCAAGTATCTGAAGAGGAGCATATCAATCCGCCATCTATGGTAACTCCTTGTTTTACTTTAGATTAGAAAGAGCAAATTGTCAAGCCAACCGTTTTATTATTGCAAAATCCGACCAAAGTGGAACTAAAGTTAGGGCATCTTCTATATTGTATTGGATTCTCCCTATACTCAAGCTCAAGCCTCTATCTCGTATTTCTTGATTTTTTCAAACAAAGTAGTGTAGTCTATTTTAAGTATCTCGGCCGTCTTGCGTTTGTTGCCACGGCTCTGGTTCAAAACCCTTAAGATGAAACTCTTCTCTGCCTCCATCTGGGCATACTGTCCCACCTCTTTTAAGCCAGCCCCCTCCCTCAATCTTATCTCAGCCGGAGTTGACACTCTTATAGCCAGGTGCTCTGGAAGGATTTTCTTGCCTTCACATAGTATGATTGCCCTTTCAATCGTGTTTTCCAATTCGCGTACATTTCCAGGCCAATGATACTTGTCCATTAAAGAGACTCCTTCACGCGAGAGACCCTTCATCGGCTTTTTCATCTCTTTGCAGTATTTCCTGATGAAATAATTGGCTAACTCGATTATATCCTCATTTCTTTCTCTTAAAGGCGGTATGGTTATTGGAAAGACTGAGAGTCGATAATACAGGTCCTCCCTGAAAGTCTTCTTCTCAATACCCTTCTTTAAATCACTATTGGTGGCGGCGATTAATCTTATGTTCACGGAGATGGTTTTTGTTCCGCCCAGACGCTCAAAGCACTTTTCCTGCAGAACTCTAAGCAACTTGGCTTGCAGGGCTACATCCAAGTCTCCCACTTCATCCAAAAAGATTGTCCCCCCTTCAGCTATTTCGAATTTTCCCATTTTCCTGGCATAAGCCCCGGTATAAGCGCCTTTCTCCGAGCCGAAAAACTCATTTTCCAAAAGCTCCCGAGGTATGGCTGCACAGTTAATGGCTACGTAGGGGGCTTCCGTTCTGGGACTTAAACGGTGTATAGCTCGAGCGAAAAGCTCCTTCCCGGTACCGCTCTCCCCCAGAACGAGAACTGTAGTATCGCTGGGTGCTACCTTGCTGATTAACCTGGAAACCTCTTTCATCTTTTCGCATTTTCCCACTATCTCGGTAAAGCCTAAGCTTTGAGCTAACTCCTCTCTCAAAAGGATATTTTCCGCTAATATCCGACGCGTCTCCAGGGCACGTTTGATTAGCATATTCAGATGGTCGGTATCAAAAGGCTTGGTTAGAAAATCAAAGGCTCCCATCTTCATAGCTTGAACTGCTGATTCAATAGTTCCGTATGCGGTCATGACGACTACCGCCACTTCCGGATCCAGATCTTTCAAGGCGGCGAGAACTTCCAGTCCATCCTTGTCAGGTAACTTCAAATCAGTCAAGACCAAATCATACTGCTTATCTTTTGCTTTTTCCAGAGCAATTGAGCCATCCTCTGCCACGTCCACTTCATATCCTTCAGATTGCAGGGTCTTGGAAAGCATCTGTCTGATTGTATCTTTGTCATCTACTACTAAAATGGAAGGCAAGACAACCCCTTTCTTATATTTCCATACTTATCATCTATGCACTTTATCGGAACATTCCCCTAAGGAGTTGAAGTTTTATCCAAAACTTTTTTGAGCCAATCCGTTCTCTATAGGCCTATCAAAAATGTTCCTCCTCAGCCAAAGCCTGCATTAGTTCATTCTCCAGTTCAGTGACTCTGGGCAACTGTAAATTCAAAATCACAGCCGATTCCAACTCCTCCAATACTATGGAGGCATCTTTCTTAAAACCTATCCTCAGCTTATTACAAAGCTTGTCACTGAAATTGGTTATAGCAGCTAATTCGACGATTCCTTTGGCTTTGTATGGCTCATGATGAAACTCGATAACCTTCTCTAACTCTTGAGAGAAGTTCCACTTTTTTACCAAAAGGGCACCTACCTGCGCGTGGTCAAAGCTAAAGATCTCAGTTTCCGCCTCACGATAGGAAAGGTCCTCTTTTACCACTTTCTCCTCCACTTTCTGGATGAAGAGCTTATTA
>DASWLN010000101.1:0-4118 GCA_036396115.1 Candidatus Zixiibacteriota bacterium | reverse complement strand
GTTCATCGTGACCGGTTATCATTATGATTTTGACCAGCGGGTCGATTTCCAAGAAGGACTCTATTATGTCCAGTCCACTCTTTTCTTCCTCCAGCGGAGAAAGGGTTATGTCCAAAGCCACCAAGTCGGGCTTCTCTTTTTTAGCAATCTCCAGGGCCTGGTTGGCATTTTCAGCTAAGAAGACGTCATACTCACCGGACAATGCCCAATTTAGTTGGGTGCGTATTCCTTCGTCATCATCTACAATAAGTATCTTATCCTTCATTTTGTATTTCTTTCTTCTATACTGCGATGTCAACCAAATAACACTATGAAAATATCTACTGAAAAATGTCACCCTGAACCCATTCGTTTCACTCAGGACAGGCTCCGTGAAGAATCTCGCTTCTGGTCTAAAAGCGAGATTCTTCCCCCGCCAAAGGCGGGGTCAGAATGACAGAAATGCAAGTAATATTTTGTTAACCAAACGCTATGCTATCTATTTATCTATCGGCAACCTAATCTCAAAAGTTGCCCCTTTTCCTTCAGCGCTCTCCACTTCAATTTTACCACCGTGTGCTTCAACTATTTCCTTGCTCTGATAAAGCCCAATTCCCAACCCCTTTTTTTTGGTGCTCTGAAACGGCTTGAAGAGCTTGTCTTTCATGAATTCTCTGGACATTCCAACTCCGCTGTCTGAAACCGCAACACACCAGAAGTAATCCTTGACATAGACGCTGATATCTATAACTCCCCCCTGTGGTGGCATAGACTCGACAGCATTGATTATGAGATTCTGTAAAACCTTTGAAATCTGCGACTCATCTAAGCGGGCCATAGCTGTATCGTTCAGATCCAAGTTGAACTTTATCCTGGGGAAATTCAGAGGGTCTATACCTGTTACCACCTTTTTAATCAACTCACTAAGATTACACTCGGATATATCCAATTGCATCTCCTTGGAAGGAGAGGATATTTTGGTTACCAGTCCCCGCATCCTCTCCACTGCATCGGAGACAGTTAATAGGGCGCCTTTTTGAAAATTAGGGTCGTGCATATTATCCTTGGCGTTCTGCAATAGCATCGAAAGCATAGAGATCGCGTTTTTCAAATCATGCACTACAAAAGAGGATAATTTATGAAACGACTCCATTTCCTTGGAGAGCAATAATTCCTCACTCATCTTCGCATTCAGGATAGCTATGGCTAATTGATGAGCCACTGCCTCAAGCAAGACCAACTCCTCATTAGTATATGGCTTTTTATCTTTTTTCTCTCCTAAAAGCAACACCCCTATCAACTTTCTTTTGGTGATGAGAGGAACGAGCACTCTTGTGTTTATGCTATTTAGATAACCGCCTTTTAAAAAAGACGAATTGAGGGATTTGGATTGTTGCTCCAGCTCTTCAACTCGAATCGGCTTGCCGTAAAGCCAGACCCACTCCAAAAACTCATCCCCTTTTTCTATTTCCGCCTGTGCTCTTTCGGCTTTGGGATAAGACAAAAGAAAAGTGCCATCTTTTTGAGCCAAGAAGAACTGAATGCCTCTTGTCTCCAAATTCTGTGAAAGAGAATTGCTTATTCTGGAGAACAGTTCATCCAAATCCAATATGGCCGATATGCTCTCGCTTAGCTCCGACCACTCCTTTTGGTAGTCGAATCTGCCCCGATAGAATGTCTTGTCCACAAAACTCTTTATCCTCTGCTTCACTGAACTTGACACCACCAGAACTGAAAAGATGACTATCACCAGGAAGGCGGCTATGATGGAATAAAAAATGTTCAGGTTTCCGCCAATCATTTGAACTATTTTAGCCACAATACCAATAAAGAGCAAGTATGCGCCAATTAGAATCAAAGCGATTGAGGAGTAGACTGCCCTGCGGCCAATATAGACTGTGCCGATGGATAAATCGGATTTAACGATATATCTTCCCACTGATATGCACATAAAGACACTGATGATGCCTACCAAAACAAAGGGATAGGTGCCGATTCTAGCAAGAAGCATGGCGTGACTGACAGAAAAAATAGTTGCGAGTGCAAGCAAGGTTATGAATGACACCGGCACGAGGAGTTGCTTTCGCAGGTTATTTCCCGAGAACCTGAAAGTGTTCTCCAGATTGATAATGACGAGTACGCTGGAGATAAGCAGGAAGATGAGGAAAAGAATACCGCCCCGGGAGAAGTAGAAGTGCATAGCTCCGAAGATATTCTTATCCAAAAAGATTAATTCTTTGTTGATGGAGAAAGCCAGAAAACCTATACCTAAAACAAAAACCGCTAACAGAGCGTATTTCCATCGCTTCAAGGTGATTTCATAGCTTTCCCGTGCAAAAACTAAAGTGAACCAAATCCAACTGAATGGCAAGAAACACAAACCGAAAACTATGAGGTAATATCCCCAGTTTATCTGGGTTATGGATTCAAAAGCCGAAGCAACAAAAAATCCGATTTGAATCAAGATGAGGCAGAATAAAGATAAACAGAAAAGTCGACTGACCGAAGCTCTTGAATTTTTGGCTAACACCCAGACAGCGGTGCCTAACATCACCACTGTTGAGACAAGAGAAATAGCTGAATTTGCTACCATTTTTTGCCCTCTTCACCACCTGCTCCAACTCACAAGATTATTCCGTCGTCTCTTCCCCGAGATAGAACTTGACGACTGTCCCTGACAGAATGAAATTGGCAAAAACTGAGACGATAATGCCTAAAATCAATATCCAGGTAACAACCTCTGGATTGAACTTGGTTATCACTGTTGGACCCTGTCTCTCTATGAAGTTAATCGGAAATTCAATTACCAAGGGAATGAAGATGAAAAGAAATGTACTGAAGAAATTGTGAATGTATATGTTCCAACTATCCCTGATTGCCTGGCCAAGTTTTTTTCTATGCCATATCACTGCCGGGGTAGCGTAAATGAAAAAACCGGTATATATCACACCCAAAGCCAAACATCCCATCTCCAGAGCAAATTCCCTTTTGGGACTTCCCACTACCATACCCTTAAATAGCCAAAAAGGAACTTTCATCACCCAGATGACCAACAATCTGAATATGCCCAAAACAAAAAGCATCCAGTATTTTGAGAGGGCAAGTTTTATCCCTGAAAAAAAAGAAATACGGGCTTGTGTGAAATGTGAACAGAACATAAAGACTGCTGTTCCATCCAAGAGCACACCAACAATTAAACCCAGAATCAGATTCGTTCGGTTGAACAAAGCTGGCAATAAAATAAAAAAGGTGGGATAGTGCAAGATTGCTTCCCCGTACCACTTATTTAGAAGGGGAAGGAAAAACCCTGCCACAACCCCGGAGGGAAAAGAGACCAAAATTAAAAGGATAATTGTCTGGAATAGGCCGTATATCAAGAACGGAACCCATAAGGAAAATCTCTTGAACGACCTGAAGGTCTCCAGATAGGTGAAGATAAAATTATTTACCTTATCAAGTAGTCTCATTTTTCAGTCTCCTTCAAGGGCCGTAAACTTGTCCGGATGGAGTATACAACCCACCTTTATCAAAAACGAAAACCTTGTAATAGTAATGCGAACTTGGCAGGACATCCTCATCCGTAAAAGAGGTGGTTGAATTCTGATTTATTATCTTGATTAAAGTTGAACTTATCGTTACTGTATCCGGGGCCTGCGACTTATAGATTCGATATGACTCAAAATCCTCATCCCTATTCTCGGTCCAGCTCAAGACCAGGCTGGAGTCATGATTTATTGAAGTAATGGATAGAACCACTGGTTCGGGTGGTTGATTTTTCAAAGTTGTTCCGCTCTCTGTGTTACTTGCGGTGGAAAGTCCAGTATTATCATACACATAAACGCGGTAATAGTAAGTAGTGGTATCTTCTAAATTAGAATCGGTGTAGGTAGTGGTGGTTTTGCTGGTGATAATAGTTATTGATGTTGAATTCGTGTCAACTGAAGGAGCTTTTGCGCGATAAAGCTGGTAATATTTAAAATCGCTTGCTGTTGATGGGCTCCAATACAAGGTCAAACTGCTCTGTGTTTGCCCAGACGGTTTAAGCAGGACTACTGGGTCAGGCGGAATGCGGATTGTAACTTTACCCGGGGCGGTTGCAGTCGGTGCGATATTGCCCGCCTCATCCGTGAAGTGTCCTG
>DASWLN010000100.1:0-1987 GCA_036396115.1 Candidatus Zixiibacteriota bacterium | reverse complement strand
GGTCGATGGTTTCAATCTTATCTGGAAGAGCAACCTTGTTCCCCTGTTTGTCCTCTACCATCATATAATAATATGCCCTTTTACCCTTTTCTTGAGCAGGTATTTTGGCAAAGAACTTCGAAGTTGAGTCGCTTTCCAGTGGCACAAAATCAACTGGCTTATAAGCTCCATCATCTATTTTGTAGAATAACTTTTTGGTGTAGTCTGCATAAGGTTGGGGAGTGGTTATCTTTGCTTCTATTTTTACATCTCCGGGACCAATCTTGTTAACCACTGTTAGGTGTTCAATGCGCACATCCCCGCTCTGTATCACCAAGAGGGAGCTTCTCCTCAAGGAGAGCTGGCGACCATAAAACATTACAACTAAAGCCAAGATTAAGGACAGGATTATCCTAAGCTTCATTTTGATTCACCTTTTCCTTCAAAGACAACTTTTGTTCTTGCTCCTTCTGTTTGAAGGCTTGTATGAATTCATCCAGGTTTCCTGCTAAAACATCCTCCAGCCGGTACAAAGTCAAGCCGATTCTGTGGTCAGTAACCCTTCCCTGGGGAAAGTTGTAAGTTCTTATCTTGGCAGAGCGGTCTCCGGTTCCAACCATACTTTTTCTTTCTTGGTCAACTTTTTGCTTCTGGTCAGTTAAAGCCTTATCCAGCAATCTCGCCCTTAGAACCTTCAGGGCTTTGGTTTTGTTCTTTAGTTGCGATTTCTCATCCTGACAGGTGACCACAGTATTAGTCGGGAGGTGGGTGACCCTGACAGCGGAGTCAGTGGTGTTAACTGATTGGCCGCCCGGACCCGAAGATCTGAAAACGTCAATCCTCAAGTCCTCTGGTTTGATTTCGATATCCACCTCTTCAGCTTCCGGTAGGACTGCTACGGATGAGGCTGAAGTGTGAATTCTACCGCTAGCTTCTGTTTTAGGCACCCTTTGTACCCGATGAACTCCACTTTCATATTTCAAATTACCGTAAGCCCCCTGGCCCTCAACTGAGAATATAACCTCTTTGAATCCACCCACTCCGGTTGGATTGGAGCTCAAGGTCTCCACTTTCCATCCCTTCTTTTCCGCATACTTGACATACATCCTATATAGATCAGCTGCAAAGAGGGCTGCTTCCTCACCGCCAGTCCCAGCCCTTATCTCCACTATACCGCTTTTATCATCTTGTGGGTCCTTAGGGATGAGCATCTTCTTTAAGTCATCCTCCAGCTTTTCCTTCTTAGGATAAAGCTCTACCAATTCCTCTTTGGCTAGCTCAAGCAGTTCCTTGTCAGTTGAGCTATTCTTTACTTCTTCAGCTTCGCCCATAAGCTTTAGAATATTCTCATACTCCTTGGACAACTCCATTATCTGCGTGAGATGGGCATGCTCTTTGGAGAGCTTTTTGAATCTCTTTTGGTCAGAGAAGACTTGCGGATTGGAAAGCTCTCGGGTGAGTTTCTGATATTGCTCTTTAATCTTATTTAATATCTCCAACATTCAAATCACCTTTTTGGGCGATAGCGTCTTCCAAGGCACGGATGCCCACTTCGAGTTGCGCCTGATTTGGCTCTTGAGTGGTTATCTTCTGCAACCACAGACCTGGCGCATTGAGAATCTTGATTATACGGTTGTCGCTTTTTAGGTCAGAGAGCCTGAGCAATTCATACACCCCTCCAGCCACCAGGGGCAAAAGCATAAAATGGAAAAGCATTCGCTTAGCCAGAGAAAGGGAGGAGCCGGCCACAAGAGAATAGATCGAATCTGATAGCGAATAGAACAGTATGGCGAAGACTAAGACCAGGAAGATGAAACTGGTTCCACAGCGAGGATGCTGGGTGCTGTGCTTTCTCACGTTTTCCAAATCCAAGCTTTCCCCATTTTCATAGGCATAGATGGTCTTATGCTCCGCCCCATGATATTGGAAGATTTTCTTGAATTCTCCAAACAGAGATATCCCCCAAAGGTATCCCAAAAATAGAGTCACTCGTATCAGCCCGGTTAAG
>DASWLN010000099.1:0-13448 GCA_036396115.1 Candidatus Zixiibacteriota bacterium | reverse complement strand
TCTGTGCTTATACTCTCTATCATAACGCTCTCGATATATTTCTGGGTCTATCTATTCAAAACTCTTCGGGAAATGAAAAGGGCTTTCACATTTGAAGCCAGCGAAACAAACCCAGATAAAGTTAGGCGGCTCTTGATCGCGTACTTAATAGTGTTCATGGTAGTTGAGATTGTTAATGAGGCAATTGGCTGGCCTTTTGGGACTTTTGTTCAACCCTCAAAGACCACAGGATTCTATGTCTGGCTGGTCATTGGTAACATCATTGAGGCCGTATTTTTTGTTATGTTTTTCTCATCTTTTCTAAAGTTGATTGAATTATGTCAAAAGCAAGGAGGAATGGCTCCTCTAAACAAATCTGCTCTCTGGGCACTAATTGGAATAGATATAGGAATCTCTTTTGCCGCTATCGGCATTACATCCCTAACATATCTCGTTCCGGTAATATTAGTCGATCTAGTTGTCAGTTTGATCTTTCTTTACCTGATAGTAAAACAAGTTAACAGGATCTGGACGGAATCACACAAAGTTAGAATGTCTTGATGTTGCTTATTAACTATTTTCGTAGGTCAGGTATATCCATCCTTTGTCATGCGGGGAAGGACTTTGTCACCCTGAGCGAAGCGAAGAGTCTCTGAGATTCTTCTTCCGCCGAAGGCGGACTCAGAATGACAGGTGAAAAAGGATTACTTCAGAGGAAAAGGTAAGTTGATAATGAAAGAAGGGATGAGGGAAGGGTTCAAGAGACTAAAACCTATCCTGAAACGGTAAACCCACTTTGCCCTCAAAGTGGGTATGTTGGATCCCACCTTGAAGGCAAGGTGGGGATACATAATGAGTATAAGAATTTAAGAAGGAATAATTTATGAGCCTTTTTGAGTTGATGGAAAAACATGGACATGAACAACTGATTTTCTGCTACCACGAGCCAACCAATTTGAAAGCCATAATTGCTATTCACGACACCACCTTGGGAAGTGCGATCGGCGGTTGTCGGGTGTGGAAATACAGAAACGAAGAGGATATGATAAACGATGCCCTGAAGCTTTCAAAGATAATGACCTATCAGTCGGCTATTTCCGATTGCGATACTGGTGGTGGTAAGGCGGTGCTCTGGCATGATTTTGAGGAAGAACCAAAAGAAGCCTATTTTAGAACTCTGGGTCGTTTCATCGAAGGTTTAAACGGAGGATTTATCACTTATCCCGACTTGGGAACCGGCACGCAGGAGATGAAATACATTCGCCGGGAAACAAAACATGTCATTCTCTATCAATCCGCAGATAAGGAGACTGCGGAAAGCTCAGAGATAACTGCCTGTGGCGTGTATTGGGGTATGAAGGCTTGCGTCAAGGAAGTATTTGGCATTTCGTCTCTAAATGGGCTAGTGATAGCGGTTCAAGGGGTGGGAAGCGTAGGGAAAAGGTTGGTGGACTATCTTAAGCAGGAAGACGTGAAACTACTGGTAACCGATTTGAACTATGATTCCATCAAGTCAGTTCAGGACAAACATCCAGATGTGAAGATCATTGCTCCAGATGAAATCTTGAAAGTTCAGTGTGATGTTTTCTCCCCTTGCGCTTTGGGTCCGGTAATAACCAAACAGAATATTGACCAACTGAAGTGCAGGATAATCGCTGGTGCAGCTTACGATATCCTGGAGGACTGGAGTTTGAGCCAAGCTCTTTCCCAAAAGGGCATCATCTGTGCACCGGACTTTGTGATAAATACCGGAGAGATGTTTTTAACTGAGGATTGCCTGGAAATTTTATCCAAAGAGAAAGCACTGGACTCAACCAAGAAAATTTATGACATAATGGCTAAGGTCATCACTAAGGCAAAAAAGGAAAATATATCTTTGTACCAAGCGGCTTATTTGATGGCAGTGGAGAGGATGAAGGGCGTGGGAGAGATTAAGAATATTTTAACCCGTTCCAAGTGAAATGGCTAACAAAAATAAGCATTATACTATTTTGGTGATTAACCTTGGTTCGACCTCCACCAAAGTTTCGGTTTTTGCCAGCGAGAAGGAGGTATTGAAAAAGACCATACAGCATAGCAAATTTGAACTTGAGCCATTTAAAAGGATTTGGGACCAGTATGAGTTCAGAAAGAAGTTAATCAAAGGGCTTTTGGAAGACAATAACATCAAGCCGGATTCGTTGGATGCGGTTGTGGGAAGGGGTGGTCTTTTTCGACCAGTGGTAAGTGGAACTTATCAAGTGAATGAGATGATGATCGAGGACGGTCGCAAGGCTTACGGAGGAGAGCACGCCTCGAATTTAGGTTGCGTTCTAGCTTTTGGAATTGGATGGGATTTTCATATTCCGGCTTTTGTGGTTGATCCCCCTTCAGTGGATGAATTATGCAAAATAGCGCGCTATTCGGGCCTGCCGGAATTTCCCAGAAAAAGTCTTTTTCATGCTTTAAACGTCAAAGCCACTGCACGACTGGCTGCCAAAGATTTGAAAAAGAATTTGGATGAGGTGAATCTGGTGGTTGCTCATCTGGGGGGAGGTGTATCGGTTGTGGCATTGAGAAAGGGCAAAGCAATTGATTCCAATGATGCCTTATGCACAGGTCCTTTCACTCCAGAAAGGTCAGGCACATTGCCTATGTTCGACTTCGCTGAATGGTGTTTTTCTGGAAAAACTACTCTGGATGAGATAAAAAGAAGAATGGTGGGTGGAGGAGGTTTAGTGGCTTATCTTAATACTAATGATTGCCAAGAGGTTGAAGATAGAATCGCCAAGGGGGATAAAGAGGCAGAGAGCGTCTATAATGCGATGATATACGAAATCGCCTGTGAGATCGGGAAAAGGGCAGTAACCTTGAAAGGAAAGATAGATGCTATCGTCATAACCGGTGGTTTAGCTAAGTCGAAGGTGTTGGTTGAAAAACTGAAGGAATGGGTTGGTTTTTTGGGGAAAATGTTGGTATATCCGGGCGAAGATGAAATGGAGGCTCTTGCCTTAGGGGCTTTGCGCGTATTACGTGGAGAGGAGAAAGCCAAGATCTATCCAGAAAGAGCGGAGGATGAGTAGCCAGTAAACCCACGTTGCCCTCCCTGGCCGGGCAGGCAACGTGGACGTGGTGGGTCCCACCTTGAAGGTAAGGTGGGAATACGTGACTACGAGGACTTGATTAATCAGCTTAAATCAAAACTAGACGATAAGGTTAGAATCGAAGAAAAAATGTAGGGGTCGGATTTCCTTCGACCTTGCTCAGGCCTTCGGCTCTGAGGCTCAGGCTCGAAGAGATGGTGAAGACGTTCGGCTGAGCTCAGTCGAAGCCCTTGCTGAACCACATCCGACCCGCCAGCATCGGGCTCGACCCTTCGAGAAACTCAGGATGGTGAGCAAAGTCGAACCATAAATCGAGCCCCTACGTTGGGTCAGTTGGTCATTCATTGTAGGAAAGTACAGAGATAGAATTTGTAGTTGCTCGATTCATCGAGCGAACAGTAAGCCCACGTTGCCCTCAACGTGGGTCGGTTAGGTCGCACCTTGAAGGCAAGGTGGGGATACGCGATATTTCAGTGGGTAGGGAACGGTTGCACCGTTCCCAGTTAGAAAAAGTAATGGCGCAGCCATTACTTACCCAGTTTAAGAGTTCACGGGTAGGACAAGGCCTCCTGACCTTGTCCACTCTGGGTCAGGAGACCCAGAGCTACCCGACAAGACAGGTTAGAAGTTTGGCACTTTGTAGTCTACTATGTAGTAGAAGGAATTGAAATCAACTTTAATTCAAAGTGAGGTTTTATGATTGGCATTGCGGGTTACGGTGCGAATATGCCGCGTTATCGTATTAAATTAGAAGAGATAGCCAAAGTCTGGGGTGCGGATGCTCCATCTTACAAGAAGGGATTGGGTCTTTATGAAAAGAGCGTTCCTGCTCCAGACCAGGATACCATAACCATGTCAGTTGAGGCAACTAAGAATGCTTTGAAGAGAGCAGGAATAGACCCAAGTGAAATCGGAGCAGTGTATGTCGGTTCCGAATCTCATCCCTATGCAGTTAAACCCAGCGGAACTGTTTTAGCAGAAGCCATCGGGGCTGTTCCGGATTGTCATTGTGCGGATTTCGAGTTTGCCTGCAAGGCCGGGTCAGAGGCGATGTTCGTCTGTTTGGGTTTAGTTAAATCCGAAATGACCAAGTACGCTTTGGCAGTTGGAGCTGATACCTCGCAAGGTGCACCTGGCGATGCTTTAGAATATTCAGCTTCAGCCGGGGCAGCCGCATTTATAATGGGGACCGAAAACATAATCGCAGAATGCGTCGAAACTCATTCCTTTATGAGCGACACCCCTGACTTCTGGAGAAGGGAACATCAGTTTTATCCTCGCCACGCTGGCCGTTTCACCGGTGAGCCGGCATATTTTAAGCACATCCTCGGAGCGGGCAAAGCCATAATGAAAAAAGTCGGAATGAAAGCGGAGGATTTCAATTACGCGGTTTTCCATCAGCCCAATGGAAAATTTCCGATGAAGGTTGGCCAGATGCTGGGTTTCACTAAGGAGCAGATAGAGCCGGGTTGGCTCTGCCCGTATTTAGGGAACACCTATTCCGGCTCATCTCCTATGGGACTGACCGCAACTTTGGATATAGCTAAGCCACAAGATAAAATTTTAATGGTCTCCTATGGCTCAGGAGCAGGTAGCGATGCTTTTGTGTGGAAAGTAACAGAAAGAATAGAAAAAGTCAGGGATTTAGCGCCAAAAACCAGAAAGATGTTAGAAAGCAACAAGATCTATATCGAATATGGAACTTACGCTAAGTTTAGAGGGAAGATAATAAGAAACGAATAGGAGAGAATATGAGAGAGGTTTGTGTAATTGGATTGGGGATGAACAAATGGGGTGAGTTATGGGATAAATCCTTAAGGGATATCTTCGTGGAAGCTGCTTTAGAGGCGATGGACGATGCAGGGGTGGATAAAATCGATTCGATGTATGTCGGCTGTATGTCCAGTGGGCTTTTCGTCCACCAAGAACATTTGGGTTCGCTTTTAGCAGACTATTTGGGAGTGAACCCAATTCCCTGTACTCGCGTGGAATCCGCCTGTGCCTCCGGAGGTGCAGCAGTTAGAGCGGGATTTATTGAAGTTGCCTCAGGCATAAGCGATATCGTCTTAGCAGGAGGAGTCGAAAAGATGACCGATGTCAGCGTGGATGGTGCAACTTTCGCCTTGGCAACTGCAGCTGACCAGGAGTACGAAGTTTACCAAGGGGTAACCTTTCCCGGGCTTTACGCCATGATGGCTCGTGCGCATATGGAAAAATATGGAACCACACGCGAGCAGTTAGCCCAAGTAGCAGTCAAGAATCACAAGCACGGCTCAATGAATCCTCTGGCACAGTTTCCTATGAAAATTACAGTGGAGCAGGTGATAAATTCGGTAATGGTGGCTGACCCTCTGACTGTTTTGGACTGCTCTCCTATAACTGACGGTGCGGCTGCAATTATCCTCTGTTCGCTCGAAAAAGCTAAGGAGCTCGGTTTGAAAAAGCCGTTGGTTAAGATAATTGGCTCAGCTCAAGCCACAGACACAATCGCCTTGCATTCGAGAGATGATTTAACTTTCCTTAAAGCAACTCAGAAAGCAGGGGAAGTAGCTTTCAAGATGGCGAATAAGAAACCCTCGGACATTCACTTGGCTGAAGTTCACGATTGCTTCACCATTGCGGAGTTGATCGTGCTCGAGTCTTTGGGTTTGACGGAAAAAGGTGAGGCGGGCAAAGCAACTGAGAATGGGATGACCACCCTCGGAGGTAAAATTCCCATAAACACCAGTGGAGGCCTGAAATCGAAGGGTCATCCAGTTGGTGCAACCGGAGTGGCACAAATAGTTGAGATCACCAAACAGCTTCGAGGAGAAGCGGGGAAAAGGCAAGTCAAGAATGCTAAGGTGGGACTTGCTCAGAATATGGGAGGAAGCGGTGGAAGCACAGTGGTTCATATCCTGGAGGTGGCATAATGTTATCCGCAAGATATTGGAGAGAGATGCCTCAACGTTATCGTCTGGAGGCAGAGAAATGCAAAAGTTGTGGGAAAATATATTTTCCGCCGAGACTAATTTGTTCCGCCTGTAAATCCAAAGGATTCGAAAAATACAAATTGAAAGATACGGGAAAGCTGGTGACCTACACCATAATTCGCGTGGGGCCATCCCAATTCATCGACCAGATACCGTACGCTTTGGGCGTGGTGGAATTGGAAGAAGGAGTTAAAATATTAGCCCAGATAACGGATTGCGACTTAGATAAACTCTCGACTGGAATAAAGCTCAAGATTGAATTTCGCAAACTTCAGGAGGACGGAAAAGCAGGAATAATCTGTTATGGCTACAAAGCCGTTCCGATTTAGGAGCCCACGTAGGGGCGAAGCTTGACTTCGCCCGAACGGGTGCGGGTGGAGATGAACTCCACCCCTACGCGAATTTGAACAGAGCATTTTGAGCAGAGGAGAATATGTTTAGAATAGAATCCAAGGTTGATACTCAAGCGATAGAATTCAAGGAAAACCAGAAAGCTATGCAGAAGGTGGTTGACCAGTTCAAGGAGAGGTTAGCCAAAGTCAAAGAGGGTGGTCCAGCTGATATGAAGAAGCGTCATAAAGAAAGAGGTAAGTTGACCGCCCGTGAAAGATTGGACCTGCTCTTTGATAAAAACAGTCCCTTCTTGGAATTGAGCGCTTTGGCAGCCTATGATATGTACGATAATGATGCCCCTTCAGCCGGGGTGATCACCGGGATTGGAGTAGTGCACGGTCGCGAAGTGTTGGTGGTGTCGAACGATGCTACAGTCAAAGGGGGAACTTATTATCCCTTGACTATCAAAAAACATGTGCGCGCCCAGGAGATAGCCACAGAGAATCGTCTGCCATGTATCTATCTGGTTGACTCCGGCGGAATATTCTTGCCCTATCAATCTGGCACCTTTCCGGACAAAGACCATTTCGGAAAAATATTTTATAACCAAGCTCGAATGTCGGCTATGGGCATTCCACAAATTGCAGTGGTGCTCGGCTCCTGCACTGCAGGTGGGGCTTATGTTCCAGCGATGAGCGATGAGGCAGTGATAGTTCGAAAACAGGGAACGATATTTATCGGTGGGCCGCCTCTGGTTAAAGCCGCCACTGGCGAGGAGGTAACAGATGAGGAGTTGGGTGGTGCGGATGTGCATTGCCGAATTTCTGGTGTGGCAGACCATTATGCTTATAACGATGAGCACGCTTTGGAGATCACCCGAAATATAGTTGAGAATCTTAATCCACCTGAGAAATTCCGATTACATACCTCTGAAGCAGAGGAGCCTTATTATGACCCTAAGGAGATTTTCGGGATTGTCCCTCGAGACATAAGAAAACCCTATGATATTCGCGAAATCATAGCCCGTATAGTTGACAAGAGCGAATTTCAGGAATTCAAGGAGTTGTACGCTACCACAATAATTTGTGGATTTGCACGAATAATGGGTTATCCGGTCGGAATTCTGGGAAACAACGGAGTTCTGTTTTCAGAGAGTTCACTTAAAGCTGCCCACTTTATCGAACTTTGCACTATGCGTAAAATTCCCTTGATATTTTTGCAGAATATCACCGGCTTCATTGTGGGAAAACAATATGAACATGGCGGCATTGCCAAAGATGGGGCGAAGATGGTGCATGCGGTGGCAAATGCGGATGTTCCGAAATTCACAGTGATAGTTGGTGGCTCATACGGTGCTGGGAATTATGGAATGTGCGGCCGAGCTTATGACCCTCGACTTCTTTGGATGTGGCCCAATGCCAAAATATGCGTGATGGGTGGTGAGCAGGCGGCTAATGTTCTCTTAACGGTAAAGAAAAGACAGTTGGAGAAAAAGGGGATAGTTATGTCCAAGGAGGAGGAGGAGAAATTTATGGCTCCCACTCTGGAAAAATATGAGACCGAATCAAGTCCCTACTTCAGCACTGCGCATTTGTGGGATGATGGGATAATCGACCCTTTGGACACAAGAGCAGTCTTGGGTTTGGGAATCTCGATGGCTTTGAACGCCACCATTCCCGACCAAAGGTATGGCATATTCAGAATGTGAAGCCCCCCTACGGGAGCTTCCCAAATATAAAAGCGAAACTTCGCCCGCCTTCGTCCGGCTCTGCGGGACTTCGGCGAGGCTCGCCTCGCTATTTCCGCCAAAGGCCCTCGGCTTCCCTCGGCTTCGCCGAGAGGCGAGCGCCGAGAGGCGAGCGAGACTTTCTGGCGGAGGCGAGTGAAGGGGAGAAAATTGGAACATTATCAGACCATAATTTTCAAAACCGAGGATGCGGTTGCTAATGTAATTTTAAATCGCCCGGAAGTACATAATGCCTTCAATGAGGTGATGATAAAGGAGCTAACCGAGGTTTTTGAGAAAATCTCCAAAGATGAACATATTCGCGTGGTGGTCTTGACTGGTAAGGGTAAATCTTTCTGCGCTGGGGCTGACCTAAACTGGATGAAAAAAGTGATAAGTTTTTCCTACGAAGAGAATTTCGATGACTCATTTAAGTTAGCGCAGCTTTTTTATTTAATCTATTCTTTGCCTAAGCCGACTATTGCCAAGGTCAATGGTGCAGCCATTGGGGGAGGGACGGGTTTGGTTTCAGTCTGCGATATTGTGATAGCTTCAGAGGAAGCAAAGTTCTCCTTAAGCGAAGTCAAGTTGGGCTTGGTTCCTGCCTGTATCTCACCTTATGTAATTCGTCGAATGGGGGAAAGTAGGTGTAGGGAATTCTTTTTGACCGGGGAAAGGTTGAGTGCAGAAAGAGCATCAAAATTTGGGCTGGTAAATGAAGTCGTCCCTTCAAACGATTTGGACAAAGCAGTTGATGAAAAAGTCAAGCAGCTAATCTCCAGTGGCCCAGAGGCGTTGAAGTGTTGTAAAGAACTCTTAGAAAAAGTACCTTTGATGAACTTGGATTTAGCCACCAGTTACACCGCCGAGGTCATAGCTAAACTTCGAATCAGTGATGAGGGGCAAGAGGGGATGAATGCTTTTTTGGAAAAACGAAAACCGAAATGGAGCAAGGACTAATAATCGTTTGTCATTCCCGCGAAAGCGGGAATCCAGTCTTATTGTTCCGTCAGAAGCTACTCCTGACGGCTGCGAAACATAGAAAAGATGTCAAGACTGGGTCCTGACATAACGATAATTCGTATTTGTATGGTGAAATGTAGGGGCGTATTGCAATACGCCCCTACACAGGAAATCCGCTGTCAGGTCAGGGGACCTGACAGCCACATAAAAGGCAGTTTGAGAGTTCAGGAGTCTAGTTTCTATTATGTTCAACAAAATCTTAATCGCCAATCGTGGTGAAATCGCAGTAAGGGTCATCAAGGCATGCAAGGAGCTTGGCATTCCCACGGTTGCCATATTCTCCACAGTTGATAGAAATTCTCTTCACGTTCAGATGGCAGATGAAGCGGTTTTGGTTGGTCCTCCAGCTCCGTTGGAAAGTTATCTCAATATCGATAGCATTATCTCCATAGCAAAGAAATTGAAAGCGGATGCCATTCATCCGGGATATGGCTTTTTGGCTGAAAATCCTGCTTTTACCGAACGTTGTGAAAAAGAAGGAATAGTTTTCATCGGCTCGGATTCAAAATCATTGGCTTTGGTTGGAGATAAAATTCAATCCAGAGAGACTATGCAGAGAGCCGGCATACCAATCATTCCCGGAATGAAAGGAAGTTCAAAAGATATAAATGAATTCAAAAAAGAGGCAAAACAAATCGGCTATCCGGTCATACTCAAAGCATCCGGGGGTGGTGGGGGAAAAGGAATGAGAAAGGTTCGTTCTGAAGATGAATTGGAATCATCTATTTCCGCTGGAATGCGAGAGGCAAGGAGCGCTTTTGGAGACGATTCAGTTTATCTGGAAAAATATATAGAGCATCCGAGACATATTGAGTTTCAGGTTTTGGCAGATAAGTTCGGAAATGCAGTCCATCTGTTTGAGCGGGAATGCTCGATTCAAAGGCGTCATCAAAAAATAGTGGAGGAAACGCCGTCGGTTGCCTTGGATGATTCTTTACGAAAGAAAATGGGAGAGACTGCGGTCAAGGCTATTATGGCAGCGAACTATTCTAATGCAGGAACAGTTGAATTTCTCTTGGACGAAGATAAGAACTTCTATTTCCTTGAAGTCAACGCCCGCATTCAAGTTGAGCATCCCATAACTGAACTGGTGGTCGGAGTAGATTTAGTCAAAGCCCAAATCCGCTTGGCGGCTGGCGAAAAAATGTTTTTAAAACAAGACCAATTAAAACAAAGAGGGCATGCCATCGAGTGCAGGATTTACGCTGAAGACCCGGAGAATAATTTCCTGCCCTGCTCCGGAAAAATTCTGTTTATGAAAGAGCCAACTGGTCCGGGAATCAGGCACGATTGTGGAATCTATACCGGCTTTGAGGTAAGCGTTTATTACGACCCGATTCTTTCCAAACTAGTCGTCTGGGCAGAGGATAGACCAACTGCCGCCAGAAGGATGTTAACCGCCTTATCAGATTTAACTGTCTTGGGAATAAAGACCACAACAGGGTTTTTAAAAGATGTGGTCTCTCATTCGGATTTCCTCGAAGGCAAGACCACCACCGATTTTATTCCAAGGAATTTCACAGATTGGAAAGAAAAAGAAGATAACAAGAAATATTTGAATCAAGCTTTAATCGCTGCTGCCATAATGTCGCAAAATAAATTCGTATCCAAAGGGCAGGCAGTTGAGCAAGAAAGTTATTCCCCTTGGCAGGCATTAGGCAAATGGGAAATAGGGATGAGAAATTAAATGGAACACGAATTTAAAATACAAGATAAAACTTACAAGCTTAAAATAGAGTCTAAAGGCAACAGCTATAAAATAGAGCTGGATGGTAAGAGGTATGATATTGATGCAGAACTCATTTCTTCCAATAGCATTTCTTTTCTAATGGATGGGCAAGCGTTAACCGCCCATTTAGCAGAGAGAGATGGCAAATTCTTGGTAAATATAAATGGAGAGAGTTTTTGCATAGAGAAGCCAGAAGAGAAGAAGAGGAAAAACTTTGCTGGAGAGCATACGCATGTTGGTGAGAAGAATTTCGTCTCAACGCCTATGCCCGGCAAGATAGTTAAGATTTCAGTAAAGGTTGGTGATGAGGTAAGAAAAAACCAGACCTTAGTGATAGTTGAAGCAATGAAAATGGAAAACGAGATAAAATCACCCATTCCGGCTAAGGTTAAAAAGATAAACTTCAAAGAAGGTGATTTGGTTGATACGGGTCAGCCAATTGTGGAGCTGGAGCCTAAAGAATAATTTTTTGAAAAAGGTTGTGAAATAAATCTCAAGATAACAAAAAACAAAAACTCTACCGTTTGTGCGGGAATTGGATTTTCCGCACAAAGGATAGGTTCGGGAATTCCAATTCCCGAACCAACTAAAACAGGAATTTTTCAATTGTCATTCCTGTCCCTGCTTTCGCAGGGATGAACTTCAGCAGAGCTTGTCCCGTACTCGATACGGGAAATCCAGAAGAGAAAAGCAAGTATGGATCCCCGATTAAACCCTCGGGGATGACAAAACAGGACCCGTAGGGAAACAATAAGAACTACACCTGCAAAGGTGTGGGAATTAATAGATTGTGAAATAAATTTCAAGATAGAGAGAGGCTTTATGTTCAAGACTTCGTTAGCGTTGATAGTCTTGCTGATTATTTTGTCAACTACTTGTTATGGTGGCGAAATTGTTCTGAAGAAAAGTTTCTGGTGGGGATATTCATATACGAAAGATGAGCTTCAACATCAGGTTGGAGATGGGCTCCGGTTGAAGCAAAATATGGCAGGCGTCAAAGAAGCTCAAGTAGAGATAGACAAATATCGTCGCAGACGAAGCTTATATATATGGTTTGACCTTATAAGATGGCCTCCGTTGGCTGTTTCATATGGTAGGGCTTTCGCCAGGAGAAGTTTTGAGACAGATGATACTCAGACCTTTCTGCTTATAAGTACGTTAGCTACTCTTGTTGCTGGACAACTGCTATACCATTCAGCTAATTCTCATCTCAAAAAAGGAGTAGGAATATATAATGATAGCTTGAAGCAACAGCAAGCCAATACACAGAGACTTGATTTTATGGTAACACCAAGAAGTGGTGGTTACAGTTTCGCAATGAAATACAGTTTTTAAACAATAATAAAAAACAAGATCCGGAGGTGGCATAGTATGAATCTGGATGAAAAGATAAGGAAGGTTTCGATTGTCGGGGCAGCGGGAAAGATGGGAAGCGGAATCGCTTTGCTTCTGGCTGACCAGATGGCTAAAGAAAAATTAAACCCAAAGAATAAGGATTTTGCTTATCGTTTGAATTTGATTGATGTGAATGATGACGCTCTGGATGGTTTGGTGAAGTACTTGAAAACCCAATTGGTAAAGGCAGGCGAAAAAGGTGCAGTTACATTAAGGGAACTATACAAGGACCGCCTGGATTTAATTGAGAACTTTGACATCGTCAATCAGTTTGTGGAGGATGCCGCCTCCCTGGTGAGGTGCAGCACTGATTTAAATTTGGCCAAAGGCTCAAATATGGTTTTCGAGGCAGTATTGGAAGATAAGGATTTGAAAGTAAATTTGCTAAAAGATTTAGATAAGATTTGTGGCAAAGAGGTCGTCTATCTTACCAATACCTCTTCCATTCCCATAAATATACTAAATAAAGAGGCAAACTTAAACGGAAGGATAATCGGATTTCACTTTTATAATCCACCAGCAGTCCAGAGATTGGCTGAACTGATATGTGCAAAAGAGACCAAACCGGAACTGAAAGATTTGGCTTTGGAATTAGCCAAGAGATTGAGAAAGAAGATAGTTCCTTCGAATGACATTGCCGGCTTCGTTGGAAACGGGCATTTCTTAAGAGATGGTTTGTATGGTGTAAGAGAAGCAAAGAGGTTATCCAGGGAGCTCGGCTTGGCAGGCGGGATATATGCCGTCAACAAAGTGAGCCAGGACTTGCTGGTTCGTCCTATGGGCATATTCCAGTTAATAGATTATGTAGGGGTTGATGTTTTTCATTGCATTTCTGAGACGGTCAGCCAATATTTGAAGGGTGAGGATTTGAAAGATGACCTTTTGGCCAGGATGGTGCAGAAGAGAGTATTAGGCGGCCAGAGAAGTGATGGAACACAGAAGGATGGATTCCTAAAATACGAGAAGAACCGACCAGTTGGAGTGTACGATATAGAAAAAGGAGAATACAAGATGTTTGACTCCAATGCCTGGGCAAAGGAACTAGACAAAAAATTGGGAGACTATCCTGGGGGATTTTTTGCCTGGAAAGCACTTTTGGTGGACCCCAAGAAGGATGAGAAATTGTCAACCTACTTCAAGAATCTAAATTCTTCTTCCAGCTTAGGAGCTAAATTAGCTTTAAGTTACTTGAAGAATTCAAAAGAGAT
>DASWLN010000098.1:0-3885 GCA_036396115.1 Candidatus Zixiibacteriota bacterium | reverse complement strand
ATAAGAAATTGAAGGAAAGAGTCACTTTTCCAGAGAAGTTATCAGATGAAATAGAATATGATATAACTCTCAGGCCTTCGTCTTTTGACGAGTTCATAGGTCAGGAGAAGCTGAAGGACAACCTCAAGATTTTCATTCAGGCAGCCAAGAAAAGGAAAGAGGCTTTGGAGCATGTTTTGTTCTACGGTCCTCCAGGATTGGGCAAGACCACTTTGGCAAATATCTTAAGCAAGGAAACCAAAGTCAACATCAAGGCGACTTCAGGTCCGGTACTGGAAAGACCAGCTGATTTAGCCGGCATTTTGACTAATCTTCAGGGAAAGGAAATTCTGTTTATAGATGAAATTCATCGCTTAAGTCACGTTGTGGAGGAATATCTTTATCCGGCCATGGAGGATTTCTCTCTGGATATCATGATAGACAAAGGGCCTTCCGCCCGGTCGGTCAAGCTGGCTTTGAAAAAATTTACTCTGATTGGCGCCACCACGCGAGCAGGTCTTTTGACTTCCCCCTTGAGATCAAGGTTTGGAGTGGTATGCAGACTGGATTTTTACGAGCCGGAAGACCTATATAAAATAGTATTAAGGTCAGCTAAGATATTGGGAGTGGAAATAGATGAGGAAGGGGCAAGACAAATTGCCAAAAGATCGAGAGGGACTCCGCGTGTGGCTAATCGCCTTCTGCGCAGGGTCAGGGATTATGCACAGGTGAAAGCCAAGGGAAAGATAGATAAGAACATAGCAATAGATGCTTTAAGTATGTTGAATGTGGATGAATTGGGCTTAGATGAGATGGATAAGAAGATAATGGAGGTAGTCATTCACAAATTCAAGGGTGGTCCAGTAGGAATAAATAGCTTATCTGTGGCGGTGGGCGAAGAGGAGGAAACAATAGAGGAGATATATGAGCCATTCTTGATTCAATGCGGCTTAATTGATAGAACCCCGCGTGGCCGCTTTGCCACGGAGTTAGCCTACAAACATCTGGGAATCAAATGCGATACTGGAAAACAGGGCAAGTTGCTCTAATTTGAAATATGAAGCTTCTTCTGCACATCTGCTGTTCCTGTTGTTTAACCTACCCTTTTGAAAAATATAAAAAGAATGGAGTTGATTTAGTCGGGTATTGGTATAATCCCAATATCCATCCCTATACCGAATATCGCAATAGACTTAAAGCTTTAAAGGGGTTTGCGAAAGACGTCTCTTTTCCCGTGACATACGATGAATCATACGAATTGGAGAAATTTCTCAAAGGAGCCATGAAGGATTTGAATAATAGATGTCTTAACTGCTATCTATTAAGGTTAGAGAAAACAGCAAAGCATGCCAAAGAAAAAGGGTTTGATTTCTTTAGCACCACTCTTTTGATAAGTCCTCACCAAAAGCACAAACTGATAAAAGAAGTTGGAGAAAAGATTGCGGATGAGGTAGGGGTAGATTTTTACTATGATGATTTAAGAAAAGGTTATGACCAAGCCAGGAAAATGACCAGGGAGAAAGGATTATATTCACAAAAGTATTGCGGTTGCATATTCAGTGAGAAGGAACGTTACTTGGACTAAGGTTTTAGACAAATCCATATGTTAGCAAGCGTTGGCAAGACCCTGATTTTGATGGGTTTAATTTTTTTAATATTGGGCGGGATTTTTGTGATTTCGGGTAAAATCCCCTTTTTGGGAAAACTGCCCGGAGACATTCAGATTCAAAAGGAGAATTTCGGCTTTTATTTTCCATTAGGGACTAGCATCCTTTTGAGCATAATTTTATCTATTTTGCTCGCCTCGCCGAAGTTTCGCTCGCCTCTCGGCGAAGCCGAGGGCCTTTTATATTTGGGAGACCCCGTGATTTATCACGGGGAGGCTTCACTTTCAGTCATCTTGATTCTTTATAATCTTTTCAAAAGATGAAAACCATAGACTTCGATTACAACTTGCCTAAAGAGCTTGTAGCTCAATTTCCATCCAAGGAAAGGGACCAGTCTAGGCTTATGATACTGAATCGGGCGGAGAAGAAGGTTGAGCATAAGGTTTTTAATCAAATTGTGGATTATTTACAACCTTTAGATGGTCTGGTCATAAACCAGACCAAAGTCTTTCCGGCGAGACTTATGGGCCAAGAGAAAAATAGTAAAGTAAAAGTCGAGGTAATGCTCTTAAAGCAAAGCACACCAGACAGTTGGGAAGCATTAGTCAGACCGGGAAGAAAGGGCAAATTGGGAGAACAAATAATCTTTGGCAATGACGGGTTATGCTGTGAAATAGAGGAAGAATTGACTCTCGGAAAGAGACTGGTGAAGTTTAATTTTGAAGGTGATTTTGTCGAGATACTGAACAGATTGGGCAGAGTCCCGCTTCCTCCCTATATAAAAAGGGAGCCTGAAAAGGAGGATGAGGATAGGTATCAGACTGTTTACGCTAAAGACAGAGGGGCGGTTGCCGCTCCAACCGCAGGATTGCATTTCACCTCAGATTTGTTGGACAAGATAAGGGATATGGGAGTTAAGATAATCCCCATAACTTTGCATGTGGGGTTGGATAGTTTTCGTCCAATCAGAGAAGAGGATTACAGGAAACATAGATTAGAATCTGAGTATTTTCATCTTGAACCAAGTTCAGCTGACGATATAAATGAAATCAAAAGCAAAGCGGGTCGGATAATCGCAGTGGGAACAACTACAACCAGATGCCTGGAGACAGTCTCGGACTCTTCCGGCAGAGTTTATGCCCAAAACGGCTGGACCGACAAATTCATCTATCCTCCTTACGAGTTCAAAGTGGTGGACGCCTTGATAACTAATTTTCACCTTCCCAAAAGCACCTTGCTTCTTTTGGTCTCGGCTTTTGCCGGAAGGGAATTTATTCTACGGGTTTACCAAGAAGCAATGAAGCAGAAATACCGTTTTTATAGCTACGGTGATGCGATGTTCATTTTCTAAAAGGAGAAAGACTTGAAAACAGTAGCTATCATAGTTGCCGCGGGTAAAGGGGAGAGGATCAAAAGTAAACTCCCTAAACAGTTTTTGAATCTCGGTAAAAAGCCGATACTGGCGCATACCATTGAGAAATTCGAAAAATCTCGCCTTGTGGATGAAATAGTGGTAGTTGTACCCAAAGATTATTTGAGTTTTTGTTCAAAAGAGATCGTAGATAGATTTGGATTCGGTAAGATTGGAAGGATTGTGAGTGGAGGGAAGGAAAGGCAGGACTCAGTTTTCAGGGGACTTAAAGCCATAAATTCCACAATGAATATCGTCCTGATTCACGACGGAGTAAGGCCCTTGGTGAAGACCCAGAAGATAAACAAAATCATAGAAGTCTGTCGAAAAGAGGGACCGGTAATTTTTGCCCTACCAGTCAAGGAAACTATAAAGAGAGTAGAGAAAAATAGGGTTATAACCACTTTGGATAGAAATAAAATCTGGGCAGTGCAGACACCACAGGCGTTTTCTTATCAGCTTATCATGCACGCCTATAAAGAGGCAAACAAAGATAAATTCATTGGCACAGATGATTCCCAATTGGTTGAAAGAATGGGGATAGCGGTCAAAGTCATAAAAGGAGATGAGAATAACATTAAGATAACCACGATGGATGATTTGAAGATAGCAGAATATTTAGTAAGTCTGAGGGATTAAGATGGAGAGTAACGGCAATCTTGACCACTAGACATGTTCGAAACTTGTAAGAACCTCACCCATTCCCTCTCCTTGAAAAAGAGAAGGTTAGGGAGAGGATGAACTTTTCTGAAAGGAGAGCTTTTGTATAGAATCGGAATCGGATACGATGCTCATAAACTGGTGAAAAACAGGAATTTGATTCTGGGCGGTGTAAGAATTCCTTATTCTAAGGGTCTCTTGGGGCATTCAGACGCAGACGTCCTGTCA
>DASWLN010000097.1:0-17902 GCA_036396115.1 Candidatus Zixiibacteriota bacterium | reverse complement strand
GAGATATTGGTTCAGATAATAAAAGAGCCGATGGGAACCAAGGGACCAAGAGTCACTTCGGAACTTTCCATTCCGGGCAGGTATTCGGTTTTGGTGCCGGAGGAGGAAGGGGTAAGGGTTTCTCGAAAGATCTCCAATCGGGCTGAAAAAAAGAGACTGAAAGGTTTAGCCTCTCAACTCAAACCAAAAGATTGTTGTTTGATAGTCAGGACAGTGGCTGAAGGAAAGACTGAGAGGGAACTCAGGTCCGACGTCAAAAATCTATTGCGACTTTGGGAGAAGATAAAAAAGGAAGCCCAAAGGAAAAAAGCTCCGTATCTGCTTCATAAGGAGATGGGAATCACCTCCAGCATAATGCGCGACCTTTTGACCCCGGAGATCACCAGCGTGGTTGTCGATTCCAAGAGGGAGTATCATAACATACTCTCTTATTTGCGTTCAATTGCACCTAACTTGCGCTCCAAGGTGAAGCTCTATCAGGGGAAGGTCCCCCTTTTCGATTTCTACAAAATAGAATCCGAGATAGATAAAATGCTTGATAGAAAAGTCTGGATCAAGAAAGGGTCTTATATAGTTATTGACCAGACTGAAGCTATGGTGACCATCGATGTCAACACCGGCAGATATGTGGGCAAGAGCGACCAGGAGGCAACCATCCTGAAAGTGAACCTCGAAGCAGCCAAAGAGATAGCCCGACAGATAAGACTAAGAGATATTGGAGGTTTGATAGTTATTGACTTCATCGACATGGATTCAAGAGAGAATAGAAAAAAGCTTTACGAGGAGTTCAAGAAGAGTATGCGCAGTGATCGCTCCAAAAGCAGCATCTTGCCGGTGGATGAATTCGGACTAATTGAGATGACCAGGGAAAAAATTAGGCCCAGTTTAATGTATGCTTTCAGTGAGCCTTGTCCTACTTGCAGGGGTGTGGGTAGAATCCTTTCAGTTGAAACCTTGGCAACTAAGGTGGAGCGATGGTTCAGGAGAGCTAAGTTAGCTTCTTCAGTTGGGAGATATCAAATAGTAGCAAGCCCTCAGCTTTATGTGCTTTTCAGTAGGGAAAGAGAAGACCGCATAAAAAACTTGAGAAGAGAACTCAAATTGGAGATAGAGATAATTGAGGATAGAAATTTACCTGTGGATAAATACAGAATATTATCTCCGGACGAAAACTTGGAAGTGACTGGCCTTTATCAAGCGTGAAGCAGGGCTTTTCAGGAGTATCCCCCAAAACGGGGCAAGGCAATTCTTATCTTTAAGAAAGGAATACTCTTCTCTATCCTCTCCCTTCAAGGGAGAGGATAGAGTTGAAAATCTCGCCAAAGGCGGAGTAAGGGTGATGATTCCTTTCTTTTCCCCCTCCCTGGCCGGGCAGGCACTCTATCTCTCTCCCCCAAGGGGAGAGAGAAACTGGAGGAAATAGCCATTAAGACATTCTGATGTATTTTTTGAAAAAGTGGGAATACTTCCTAGAGCTTTTCTATTGACTTTTAAGGGCGGTTATATTAATTCTTTGCATTAACTAAGGAAACTACCTTGAGGACAGTGATACAAAGAGTAAACCGAGCCAGAGTTTCAGTTGAAGGGAAGACAATAGCCCAGATAAACAGAGGTCTTCTGATTCTGGTAGGAGCAACGCAAGGAGATAATGAAGAAGATGTAAAGTACTTGGCGGATAAGTGCACAAATTTGAGAATCTTTGAAGACCAAGAGGGAAAGATGAACTTATCCGTCTTAGATGTTGGAGCTGAGCTTCTGGTGGTTTCACAGTTTACTTTGTATGCTGATGTTAAGAAGGGAAGAAGACCTAGTTTCACTCGTGCACTGGAGCCTGATTTAGCTCAAAAGCTTTATGTTAAGTTTATCCAGATGTTAAGGCAAAATAGACTTAAAGTGGAGCAAGGGGAATTTGGGGCCAAGATGGCAATTGAGCTGATTAACTGGGGACCGGTCACCCTGATTTTAGATAGCAAATGACACTTCGAGCGGAGGCAAATTTAGCTGGTTTTATTGGCAAAAGAAAATTCACTTTAGCTTCGAGGTCACCTCGTCGGATGGAACTTCTCAAAGAGGCGAATATTGATTTTGAAGTCAAGACTCCCAAGATTAATGAAGAAAATGTATCAAAAAATCCCAAGCAGCATGTTTTAAGACTATCCAGGATGAAAGCGGAGAGCGTGCTGCCTGAGGTTGAGGGCGGTTTAGTTTTGGGTGCGGATACGATTGTGGTTTTGAACGGAGAGATTTTGGGTAAGCCGAAGAATCAAAAAGAAGCGAAGAGGATGTTGGAGAAGTTGAGCAACCGGGAGCACAAGGTCTATACCGGCTTGACCTTGATAGATAAAGACAAAAAGAAGACCGTTTCAGATTACGAATGCACTGAAGTTAAATTCAACTCTCTTTCATCTGAAGGTATAGATAGCTATATCTCGACCGGTGAGCCTACGGATAAAGCTGGGGCATACGGAATACAGGGAAGGGGTAGTCGCTTGGTTCGGGAAGTCAAAGGCTCTTTGGACAACGTCATAGGTCTGCCAATGGGGAAATTAGAGGAGATGTTAATTCATATGCTGAGGTGAGAAATGGGGAGTTTGGGTTCATATCTGAAGAAACATCGGGAGAGCTTGGGTTACACCGTGAAGGAGGTAGCAGATCAAACCAGAATACGAGTGCACTATCTGGAAGCCATTGAGGAGGATAATCTGAATGCTCTTCCAAGCGAACCTTATGCCAAAGGTTTCGTCAAGGCGTATGCACATTTCTTAGGCTTAGAGTCGGAAGAATTGTTGAATGAATACGGATGGGACAAGAAGAAAGAAGAACTTGAACAGCAGTCGCGTCCCCAAACTGTAGAATCCGAGACTGGTTGGGCTTTCATAGCGGCTGGATTAGTTCTGGGGATAGTAATAGTGGCGATATTTGTTCAATATGCTCAGCAAGAGAATATCAACTACGGTGATTACACTACCCAAGCTATTGAAAAATTGGCTTTGGTTCCAGAAACTGCAGTTACTGAATCTTTGATGCAGGCCGAAGTGGTTTTGCCGGAGCAGTTGGTTCTGGAGATAAAGCCAGTTAAACGTACCTGGATCTTGGTGATTGCTGATAACGACACAGTCCTCTCGGGTGAGGTTCGTCCGGGAACGAAGCTGGAAGTGGAAGCCAAGGAGCGTTTCGTTATCAACTTGGGCAAAATTTCAGCTGTGGAGGTCTTCCTAAATGGGAGCAAACTCGAAGCTTTCAGTCAGCCACAAAGAAGAATCTTCAAAGCTGAGATAAATCGCCAAAACTACAACCAATATTTACAGTAGATGTACTTGTGGAAAAGAAAATAAGGACAAATTTCTTGGTGAAGAATCTGGTGGTTTGGTGGAAGAGACGATTTGGCGCATCATCATCCTTTTCATTTCACCCCTCTTTTTCCACTGCCAAATCGGTTTTGGTTTGTTTCCCTGCTTCCAAAGAGGAATTCGCCTCAGCGGCCAATCATCTACCTGCATTAGCAGATATCTTTTCTTCTTCCAAGATATACCTTTTGCTTCCGTTATTAGAAGCGGATAGTTTTATTGCCAATTGTAAATCTTATGAGATCATCTCGCCGCGTCCAGCTGACTTGAAGCCATTTTCCTTGCCCAGTCGCAAATTCATCCAAAAGATAAAAGAGCATGATTTTGGCATAGCCATTGACCTGGATTTAAAAGGTTGCCTTTTCAATGTCTTAACCTGCTTTTCCAGTGGAACGCCATTGCGTATTGGAATGGAGGGGAAATGGGGGAAACCATTTTACAACATTCGGCTGGTGACTCAGAAGGGGTTGGTTTATCTGGACCAAAGATATGATGCCATGCTGGAGACCCTAAGGTTTTTAAGAAACGGAACAGGGGCTCAAAGAAGGAGTTAGAATTGTATCTATCCAAGCTGGAACTTCTGGGCTTTAAATCTTTTCCTGACAAAACCGAATTGGCTTTTGACAATGGTGTAACTGCGATTGTGGGCCCAAATGGATGTGGCAAAACCAACCTGCTGGATGCGGTTAGATGGGTTTTAGGGGAACAGAGAGTTACCCTTCTCCGCGGCTCCAAGATGGAAGAGATCATATTCAATGGCACCAAGGAGCTCAAACCGTTAGGTATGGCAGAAGTCTCCCTTGTCGTAAAGAATCACAAGGGGATATTGCCCATCGAATATAGCGAAGTTCGCGTTACCCGCAGGCTCTATCGTTCTGGAGAAAGTGAGTATCTTTTGAATGGAGCTCCCTGCCGGCTAAAGGACATCATTGACTTGTTCCTCGATACCGGGATGGGAACGCATGCCTACTCGGTTATTCAACCAGCAATGATAGAAGCTGTGCTTTCGGACAAGGCAGAGGATAGAAGGTTATTGTTCGAGGAAGCCAGCGGCATCACCAAATATAAACTACGTAAGAAAGCTACCATACGCAAGCTCGAGATCACGGAAGGGGATATCCTTAGAGTGAACGACATAATAACTGAAGTGGAAAGGCAGGTTAGTTCGCTAAAGAGGCAGATGAGAAGGGCGGAGCGGTTCAAAAAGTTCTCTGAGGAAGCAACTCAACTGGAAATAAAACTGGCTCAAGCTGATTTCGGGGATTTGAAGGCTGAGAATGATAGGTTGGAACAAGACCTGCTTGAGCTCAAGAAGAGGACAAGAGAGCACACAACCGATTTGTCCAAGCAGGAAGCAGAAGTGGAGCGCTTAAGACTGGAGCTTCTGGAGACGGAAAAGGAACTGGTGACTTATCAAAAGAAACTTGCTTCGGATGTGGAGAAGGCTCATCAGGTGGAGCGGGATGTTTTGGTGCGAGAAGAGAGAAGAGCCAGCTTAGAGAAATCAATAACCCAGTTGAAGCAGGAATTGAGCGATTTAGAGAATCGGCTAAAGCTGTTCGAGAATGAAACGTCGGCAAAACAAGAGGAGCTTGCAGTCACCACTCAAAAGCTAAAGGAGAAAGAAAGGGAGCTTAGCCAGAAGGAAAATGAGCTTTCGATTGTGGATGAAAAGAGGGACAAGGTCAGGGCAATCTTAGAGGATTTGGAAAAGCAAGAGGCAAGCAAGGAAGAAGAGACAAGTGAGAGGAAAAGCAAAGTAGCCAACTTAGAGGGTAGTTTCAAACAGCTAACCCAGAGAAGGGAAAATCTGGGACAAGAAGAAGATGTCCTCTCCGACCGCCTAAATGAAATTAAGTCTCAAATTAATGCACTCTCGTCAGCCTGCGAGCAAAAAAGGATAGCCCTAGAAGGAGAAAATGCAGAAAAGAATAAACTGGAACAAGAAATCAAAATAAATGAGGAGGAGCTGGAAAGAATTTCAAAACAAGAGGTTAAGATAGGCAATGAACTGTCTTCCGAGAAAGCTAGGTTAACCCTTTTTCAGGAGATAATAAAGGAATATCAGGGGTTTCAGGATGGAGTGAAATACATTCTGGATGAGCGCTCCTCTTTGCCAGGCGTAATTGATTCAGTGGCGAATTTAATCAACACTGACGAGAAGTACATTTCAGCCATTGAATCGGCTTTAGGGGAAAGAGCGCAATTTTTAATATGCGGGGATGAAGCTTCTGCCTTGCGTGCCATAAGATTTCTTGAGGAACACAAGGAGGGTCGGGCGAGTTTTCTGATTTTGGAGAAAGTCAAAAAAGTGACTGAGCAGAACAAGACAGTCAGTATCAAAGAGCATGAAGGGGTAATGGGGTGGGCTTTTAACTTGGTTCGTTGCGAAGAGAGATATAAGCCGGATGTTATGTTTCTGTTGGCAGATGTTTTGGTGGTGGATTCCTTTGAGCGCGCACAGAAGATGGCTTCTACACTAAAAGAGAATCTCACTTTGGTTAGCTTGAGTGGAAAAGTTATAAGACCTGAGGGGGTACTGGAAGGCGGCTCGAGAAAGGAAGTACATCTGTTAGGCAGGGAAAAGCAGGTGCAGGGGATAGCAGAAAAGGTATCTATTCTGGGAAATGAGTTTAAAGGAATACAGCAAGAAAAACAAAAAAAGGAAGATTTTCTTGGGAGTTTGAATCAGTCCTTATCCGAGAGGATTAGCCATATAAGCCGACTTAAAGAGGAGCTTAGCCAAAAGGATATGGAGCTTAAGCAGAAGGAGTTTGAGAGCAGGGAATTGACGCAAAGGGTTGAGATGAATATAAAGGAATTAAACAAACTTCAAGGGGAGGCAGGGGAGCTTGAACGCTCTATCAAGCAGATGAAACTAGAGCTCGAAGCGTTGGAGCGCGATAATTCCGAGCTAAGCAAGGAGGTGTTCGAAACCAAAGAAGAATTGGATCGGATTGAAGAAGAAAGGAATCTCCAGTTTGAGAAGACGAACAGCTTCAGGATAGATTTAGTCTCCCTTAGTGGCAAGAAGGAGCAGCTCGAAAACGATCTACTTCGCTTAAATGAGATGATTGATGACATCAGGAAGAATATAAATATGAGAATAGAGCAGACAGAAAACTCAAGGAAAGGTATTCAGGAGATAACGCTGAACAATTCCAATGTGGATGAGGAGCTGAAAGGCTTGTTTGAACAGAAGGAGACTGACGAGAAGATATACAATTCCTGGCAGGGCAAATATAGCCAGTTACAGCAGGAGGTAGTTTCCAGGGAAAGTCAGTTAAAATCCATTCGCCAGATTAGAGAGGAATTTCAGAGTAAGGTGCATAACTTGGAATTGGGAAAACTGGAAAAAGCCACCCGTATGAGAAGCATTCGGGATAAGGCTTGGGAGGAACACCAGGTTAATCTGGAGGATTTAGAGCCACTCTCTCTTGAAGAAAGAGGTGGTCTGGAAAATTACAGACAAAGAATAAAGAGCTTAAGAGAGTTGGTTTCCCGTTTAGGTCCGGTTAACTTGGTTGCTTTGGAAGAATATAAAGTCTCCAAGGAGAGATTGGATTTTCTCAAAAATCAAATAAAGGATTTGGTGGAAGCCAAAAACTCTTTGAATTTAACCATAGGCAAGATAGATGAGACTGCCAGAGAGATGTTCTTGGAGACTTTCCAGAAGGTGAGAGCCAATTTTCAATCAGTTTTTGCGCAGCTTTTTGAGGGGGGTGAAGCGGATGTGACCCTAGAGCCGGATATAGATGTGCTCGAATCCCCAATCGAAATATCAGCCCGACCCAGAGGCAAAAGATTAGTCAACATAAATCAGCTTTCCGGTGGAGAAAAAGCTCTCACAGCTACTTCTCTCATTTTTGCCATATATCTGGTCAAGCCCAGCCCATTTTGCATCCTGGACGAGATAGATGCACCCTTAGATGATTCCAACGTCAAGAGATTCTTGAAGATGATTAGACATTTCAGTCAGAATACCCAGTTTTTGGTTATCACCCATAATAAGCTGACCATGGAATCTGCGGATACGCTCTATGGCGTAACTATGGAGCAGCCGGGAGTTTCCAAAATCGTCTCAGTTAAACTCGGTCGTCAAGAGGTATTGGCTGGAGACCAAGCTTGAATTATCCCATTCTCAAGATGCAGAATTCGCACAAAAACTTAAAGACCGGACTTGAGAGAACCAAGAAAAGCCTCTTCCTCAAAATAAAGGAGGTGCTTGGACTTCATAAGGGCATCTCGGATGAAGTGCTGGAAAAAATAGGGGAAATTCTGATAAAAGCAGACGTGGGACCAGAGGTAACCTCACAGATAACAAGCCAGCTTGAAAGGAAAGCCAAGCAGGAAAATATCAGAAGCGAAGAGGATGTGATTGATACTCTGAAAAAACAGATGATCGCGGTTTTTGATACCATTTCTTATAGAGAAGAATCCAAAGTCAAGTCCCCTTGGATAATAATGATGGTGGGGGTAAATGGAACTGGCAAAACCACTACTATTGCCAAGTTAGCTCAAAGGTACAAAAAGGAGCACAAGAAAGTGCTCTTGGCTGGCTGCGACACTTTCCGAGCGGCAGCTATTGAGCAATTAGCCATTTGGGCAGATAGGGTGGGAGTGGATATGGTAAAGGCTGTTCCAGGAGGAGACCCGGCAGCAGTGGCTTTCGATGCAACAACCGCAACGCTTGCCCGCAAGGCGGATGTGCTTATAGTTGATACTGCAGGGAGATTGCATACCAAATCGAGTTTAATGGAAGAGCTTAAGAAAATAAAAAAAGTGATGGGCAAGGTTCTGCCCGGCTCTCCGCAAGAGATACTTTTGGTTCTGGATGCAACGGTTGGTCAGAATGCCCTATCTCAGGTTAAGCTCTTCGATGAAGCGGTCGGTCTTAGTGGAATAGTTTTGGCTAAGTTGGATGGAACAGCCAAAGGGGGAATTGTAATTGCCATTGCGGATAAGTTTAAGATCCCCATTAAATATGTTGGCATCGGAGAAAAGATGGAAGATTTAGAAGAATTTAAACCCCAGGATTTTGTGGAGGCGATCTTCAGTGATTAAGGAAATACCAATTCGCACCTCATCCAGAGTTGAACTGGTGGACATCACCAGTAAAGTGGAAGAGGTTATATCTGCCAGCAAAGTTGAATCAGGAATCTCTATCATCTTTGTTCCACATACTACCGCCGCAGTCACTATAAACGAAAATGCGGACCCCAGCGTGCAGAGAGATATCATATATGAGCTGAATAAGCTCGTTCCCTTCAATGATAACTACTCTCACACTGAGGGGAATTCCGCAGCACATATAAAATCGAGCATAATAGGTGCTTCCAGGAGCATAATCATTCAGGATGGCAGTTTGAAATTGGGGACCTGGCAAGGCATATATTTTTGTGAGTTCGATGGGCCAAGAAGCAGAAAAGTCTGGATAACAATAATCAAAACCAAATAGCAGATTAAATTGGTTAAGATTCGATTCATATTCTTAGGAAGACAAAAAGAAAAGTGGATTATAGAGGGTGTAAATCATTATAAAAAGCTGCTTGGGGGCATGGTCGATTTAGATGTGAAAATCATCCAGCCCGAAAAGGTTACAGAACGCTCAAGTGTCTTGAATATTTTAGACAAAGAGAAGAATAAAATAATCAAGAGCTTAAAAGATAAAACCCTTTTAATAGTTTTAGACAACAAAGGAAATGAGTTAGAGTCCGAAGATTTAGCTCGGTTTTTCAAAAACAAGATAAATCAAGGCCAGAGCGACTTCACCTTTGTGGTTGGCAGTTCCTTGGGACTCTCAGAGGATATAAAAAAGTTGAGCAACTTTAAACTATCTTTATCCAGAATGACCTTTGCTCATCAATTGACCTGGATTATTCTCTTGGAGCAGATTTACAGGGCTTTCTCGATAATTAAAGGCACAAAATATCATAAATAACCTTATAACCCAAATAACCTATGTGTGAATTCTGTACCAAGCATGGTGAAGGTAAGAAATGGTATTTACAGGCTAAAAATTACGGCTTGGATTTAGCCAGTGACACCAGACGCAAGAAAATGATTTCCGGCTTTTTCGGAACGGCTGGGGAATCTGCCGAAGAGTCCTTGAATCAGATGAAGAAATTGAAAACCGCCCCTCGGATTATTCAGAGTTTAATCAGTGGCAGTATAACCCGCAAGTATAAAAAAGAGCATTTCGGACAAGTTGTGCCAATTGAAGACGTGGAAAAAATCTTCGAGATTATAAATTCAATTGTGCGTTTGCCCTGCATTTGTCGGAAGACCTTGACTGGAAAAGAAGAAAGGTTTTGCTTTGGTATAAGTGCTCTGCCGGCCTGGGCTAGGAAAGAGGATAAAATCGATTCGGGTTATCTTCTTGGTCCGTATGCTCAAGGATTAGAGAAAATGGAGAAGTCGGACGCCTTAAAGCTAATAAAAGAGTTTGAAACTAAAGGATCAGTCCATTCCATCTGGACTTTTATTACTCCGTTTATCGGCGGTTTATGCAATTGCGACCGTTCAGACTGTTTGGCTATGATTTCGACTTTAAATTATGATATAAAATTTATGTTTAAGGCAGAATATGTAGCAAGAGTTGATTGGGAAAAATGTAGTGGTTGCAGGTCTTGTATGCAGATGTGCCAGTTCGGGGCGATGGGATACAGTGTGGCAAGAGAGCGCGTTTTCATAGATGTCAATCATTGCTATGGGTGTGGCGTTTGCAGAGCCGCCTGTCCCAATGATGCTATCGTTTTAGTGGATAGAGTCGGCGTGAAAGAGGTAAGGAAGAATTGGTAGGATTGCCGGGCGGGTAGCTTCGGGTCTCCTGACCTATGAACTCAAAAAATATGAGCGAGCATTCAAATACAGGGGGCTAAGAGTAAGACAGAAACAGTTTGCCCGTGATTATCGAGGTTTTTTGTGGAAAAGATTTAAATTGTTTGAAAAGGTACTAGATCGTCTGCAGAACGGTCGATTGAAATAGGATTTATGGGATATCTTTGCTTTGACTTGATATTGTCAAAGAAGTAATTCAAAAATGCGAAATGGAAAACCAAACCGTTTGAAAGGTTATGATTATTCGCAAAATGGTATGTATTTTGTAACCGTGTGTATACACAACCGCATCGAATGGTTCGGCAATATCAAGAACGGGAAAATGGTTTTGAATGAATGTGGGGAAATTGTGGAGAAGCAATGGGCATGGTTGGGCGATCAATATCCATATGTGGTATTGGACGAACAGGTTGTCATGCCCAATCATTTCCATGGGATGATTTCAATCGTAGGGAATGGTCGCATGGATGGTTGTGTTGTAGGGGACGGTCGCGACCGTTCCCTACAAAAGATTAAACCATTGCCCGAATTGATCGGCGCATTTAAAACAACATCATCAAAATTGATTCATGGTACCGGTGCATTACAATTTCATTGGCAGAAATCATTCTATGATCATGTAATCCGCAGTGCAAAATCTTTGGAATCGATTCGGCAGTACATTGCCAATAATCCTATGAAATGGGATATGGACATTGAAAATATCAGGAATTTCGGTATCGATAACGTCGCATATTACAGCAGCATTATCAAAGCATAGAGAACAAGGTCTCCCCACTTTAGCGATTAAAGGGGAAGAGAACTTCTACCAAAATCACAAAATACTTGACATAGACGGAATAAAATATATATTGGCATTTGCCTTCGGGGTGAGGTGAAATTCCTCAATCGGTGGTATAGCCCACGCACCCATATGGGTTGAACTGGTGAATTTCCAGTGCCGACGGTTCGTCCCGACTGTAGTTAGTCGGGGTCAAAGTCCGGACGAAAGAGGGTGTAAGAGAAAAGGTGTAAATATACCCCGATGGTGATCGGGGATTTTTTTTTAAAGACCATTGACTATGGATGAAAAATATATGGAAATGGTTTTAAGATTAGCCAAAAAAGGAGTAGGCAGAACTTCCCCCAATCCTCTGGTTGGAGCAGTGATAGTCAAAAATGGCAAAATCGTTGGAACGGGTTACCATCAAAAAATAGGCAGTCCTCATGCCGAGACAAATGCCTTAAAATCTGCAGGAAAGAAAGGCAAGGGAGCGACATTATATGTCAATTTAGAGCCCTGTTCTCATTTTGGTAGAACCCCACCCTGCGTTGATAGTATAATAAGAAATGGAATAAGAGAGGTTATCTGTGCCACTATTGACCCAAATCCGAAGGTGAATGGAGCCGGGGTTAAGCAACTCAGGCAAGCCGGAATAAAAATTAAGCTCGGCGTATTAGAAGACGAAGCAAGAAAGTTGAATGAAATCTATTTTAAGCGGATTACAAGTGGGTTTCCTTTTGTAGCGCTGAAGATAGTTCAAACCTTAGATGGTAAAATAGCTACACTTGATGGAGATTCGAAATGGATTAGCCAGAAAGATTCTCGAAGATTTGTTCACTCCCTGCGAAAACAAATGGATGCCGTGTTAGTGGGAGTAAATACAGTCATAAAGGATGATCCCAAGTTAACCACCAGAGAGGTGAAAGGCAAAAATCCCTTGAGGATTGTTTTGGATTCCGAAGGCAGAATCCCTTTGAATTCAAACTTGCTAAAGAAAAACAAAGACAATAAAACCGTTATAGTTGTAACAACAAATAAAGCAGGGGGAAAACTAAAAAATAAGGCTCAAGTCTGGAAAGTGAAATCCAATTATCAAAACAAAATCGATCTTAAGGTTTTCCTGAAATTAGCCGCACAAAAAGGGATAAGTAGTATCTTGGTAGAGGGAGGAAGGGAGATATTCAGCTCTTTCCTGAAAGAGAAATTGGCTGATAAGATATACTGTTTTATTTCTCCAAAAATCATTGGAGAAGGAATATCCAGTTTCGGCAGCTTGAATATCAAGAAGATAAAAGATGCTTTGAAATTAAAAGATGTTGAATTAAAAGAATTCTCAAATGATATTTTGCTTATTGGATACCTGGATTGGAGAAGATAATGTTTAGCGGAATCGTAGAGGAAACGGGACAAATCAAGAATCTCTCCAGGCGAGGTAGTTCGCTTGCCATAACCGTGAAGGCCTCCAGGGTTTTGGAGGATTTGAAAATCGGGGATAGTGTAAACATTGACGGAGCTTGTCAGACAACAGTCAAAGTCAACAAGAATGAGTTCGCAGTTGAGGCGGTCGAAGAAACATTAAACAAAACCACTTTTAGAAATATGAAAATCGGCCAATCGGTCAACTTAGAAAGAGCGGTCAAGGCGTCGGACCGACTAGGGGGCCATATCTTAACTGGCCATATAGATTGCAGAGGGAAAATAGATTCCATAAAGGATAATGATGGAAGTCATATTTTTGAAATATCGCTTCCCCAATCCAATCTCAAATATTTAATTGAAAAAGGCTCAATCGCAGTGGATGGTATAAGTTTGACAATTGTGGAGGTTGGGCCAAAAAGCTTCACCGTTTCGGTGATTCCACATACAATTAAGAATACAAACTTCGCTTTTAAGAAAATTGGAGATGAGATAAACATAGAATTAGATATTATCGGAAAATATATTGAGAAGATGCTGAATTCAAAGTCACCCAAAAGTAAGATAACTGAAGAATGGTTAAAGAAGTTAGGATGGTGAAAATAGAATATGAGAAAGCTTGATGAAATTGAAGAAGCGATTGAGGATATTAAAGCAGGAAAGATAATCATTGTAGTGGATGATGCCCAAAGGGAAAATGAGGGGGATATGGTTATGGCAGCTAGTGAGGTCACTCCACAGGCGATAAATTTTTTGACTAAAAATGCTCGCGGCCTGATATGTGTTTCCCTTACCGGACAAAGATTGGAGGAGCTCAGGATTCACCCTATGGTTCAGGTCAATACCGCTAAGCTGGGTACTCGTTTTACGGTTTCCGTAGATGCCATATCCAATACCACCACTGGAATTTCAGCTCAGGATAGAGCTGAAACCATCAAAGCCCTGATTGATCCCAAAACCAAACCTGAAGATTTAGCCCGACCAGGCCACATCTTTCCCATTCAAGCTCTGGATGGAGGGGTCTTAGCCCGAGCTGGACACACTGAGGCAGCAGTTGATTTAACTCGATTGGCTGGTTTGTATCTAGCTGGTGTGCTTTGTGAGATTATGGATGATGATGGGACAATGGCTAGAATGCCGAGACTTCTTAAGATAGCCAAGGATTTCAATCTAAAGATAATCACCGTGAAAGACTTAATCGAATATCGTCGCAAGAAAGAGAAATTAATCAAGAGAATAGTTACGGTTGACTTTCCCACCAAATTTGGCGACTTTAAATTGTATCTTTACGGAAGCTCAATTGACGAGCATCACCATTTGGCTTTGGTTAAGGGGGAAGTTAAAGGAAAGAATAATGTTCTGGTCAGAGTTCATTCTCAATGCTTAACCGGTGATGTTTTCGGGTCAGAACGTTGCGATTGCGGAGAGCAATTATCCCATGCCCTAAGAATGATAGAAAAAGAGAGCTCAGGCGTTTTTCTTTATATGCGACAGGAGGGAAGGGGAATTGGCTTAGCCAATAAAATCCTGGCTTATAAACTTCAAGATTCCGGCAAAGATACAGTGGAAGCAAATGAGGAGTTGGGCTTCAAGCCGGATTTGAGAGATTATGGAATAGGCGCTCAAATCTTAGTGGATTTGGGGCTCTCCACCATTCGACTCATCACCAACAATCCCAAAAAGATAATCGGAATAGAAGGATATGGATTGAAGGTTGTGGAAAGGATTCCAATTGAAATTTCACCAACTCCTAACAATATTAAATACTTGGAAACCAAGAGAGATAAGTTAGGGCATTTGTTAAATATAAAGGACTGACTTTTTTATGAAACGCAAGAGAACAGATTCTTTTTTGATTGCTCCTGACCAGAGTGCAGTGTGGTTCACCAGAGTTACAGTTTTCTTATGCGGTGCTGTCTTACTATTTCGTTTAGTCAGCTCCTTTTTTCCAAAAGAAAGATTGTGGGGAATAAATCACTTAGCATATTTTTCGCCCTATTTCGCAATCTCTATTACGATTCTGGGTCTCTTGGTCTTGGTTCCAAGAATAAATCGCTTGCTTCAAGATAACTTAAGAAGGCCACTGAATTTTGTCCACGAACTGACTATAGGAAAACACAAATATCTCTATTTTATAATCTTTAGTTTTTTATCCATAATTGTATTTTGGTTTTTAAGAGTCAAAACCTATTTTCTGGGAGATGAGTACCACCTGATTACCGCCTTGCCAGCCGGAGAGTTAGTATTCAAATGGAGTGAACCATTGGAAATAGCAGCACATCTTTATTTATATGAACTTCTGAGACAGTTTATGGCAGTGGACGGAGCAATCGTCTATTCTCTAATAAGCTATATAGCTGGGGTGGTTTTCGTCTTTCTTGTCTTCTTGACTGCAGATTTATTAGGGAAAAGCAAGTCTGAAAAAGTCTTCGTGTTCTCCATTTTGGTCAGCATGGGGAGTATTTTGCTATTTTTTGGATATGCCGAGAATTATTCTTTGACCTATACCGCAATCCTGGCTTATCTTTATTTTGCGTTGAGATACTTAAAAAACGAAAGCAGTATATTGCCAACAACTCTAATGTTTGTTCTGGGTTGTTCACTACATCTGCTAACATTCTCTCTCCTTCCTTCGCTCCTCTTCTTATATTTATTAAAATCGGATACCAAGACAAGAGAGTTCGTTATCTCTAAAAAGAGGGTACTTCTTTACTCGCTGCTTAGTCTGTTTATAATCACTGGAATATATGTATATATTGTAAAATACGGTAAACTCAGCTCTTTGTTAACAGTTACCGTCCCCTTAACTGCAGCCTGGTACAGTGTGCCAGGTTATACTCTTTTCTCCTTCTCTCATCTATTAGATATGTTTAACGAACAAATCCTGGTTTCCCCAATTGGTTTAGTTCTTCTTTTAGTAATTTTGATAGTTTTTGGGTTAAAGAGAACACTACTTAGTGACAGAACTTCTCAATTCCTAGTAATAGTTACGATATTTCAGATGACCTTTCATTTTCTTATCGACCCCGACTTGGGAGCAACAAGAGATTGGGACCTGTTTTCTTTTACCGCATTAGGATATACTTTGCTGGGAATTTACTTATTTTCGAAGTTAGTTCAAGATAAACAGAAATTAAGATATATTGGAGCGGTCTTGATTTCCACTGTACTTTTCTCAACTTTGCCTTGGGTCATGCTTAATGCTAGCACTGAGAAATCTCTTAAGAGAATCATTGATGCTGTGGATTTGGATCCAAAAAGGAACCCACAAACGTACATCAATTTAGGAACTTATCTTGTAGAAAGAGGATTATTAGAGGATGCTAAGAAAATGGGTGAAAAGCTTAAGGTTCAGTTTCCCTGGGTTTGGTTGACTCTAAAAGGTCAGGTAATGACAGCAATGGGCGATCTTCAGGGAGCAGAGGCTGCATTCAAGGAGGCTATTCAAAGTGCTCCTATGATGTCCTCAGCTCATCTTAATTTGGGAATCACTTATTTCGAGAGGGGGAAGATGGATATGGCTATTTTGGAGTTTGAAAGGGCGATTCAATTAAATCCTGAAGGGATAATTGCTTTTAAGTCTTATGCTTGGATAGGGGATGTTTATGCTCAAAGGGGGCAATTTGACAAAGCAATACAGGCATATAATAAGGCTATCAATGGAGAGATAGTCAATAAGGGAGAGGTGTATCAGAAGCTGGGGAGGATTTACGTTCAAAGAAGAGAATTCGATAAAGCGATAGAGATGTACAAAGAATCTATTGAAAGAGAAATAAATAACAAGGAACTTGTGTATCAGAGTTTAGGGCATTGCTATTTTATCAAGAATGAATTGGATAAAGCTATTTCTATGTATCAAAAAGCACTTAAATTAGATCCTGATGTTATAGAACCCCATGCTTATCTGGGTCATGCCTATCTCAAAAAAGGGATGAAGGATAAAGCCATAGAGGAGTATAAAATTTACTTAAAATACGGAAAAGATGATGAGCAAATCAAGACGATCAAGGCACTAATACTAAAGCTTAATCAAGAAAAATCAAATTCTTAACTAAGGAGGGTTTATGTCTAAAACCATAAAAGGGATTCTGGATGCCAAGGGCAGAAGTTTCGCCATTGTGGTTAGTCGTTTTAACGAATTCATTACTGCTAAACTCTTGGATGGTGCGCTGGATTGCCTTGCCCGCCATTCGGCAGACGAGAGAAGGATAACTATCATTTGGGTTCCGGGCTCATTTGAAATACCGTATGCCGCCTCAAGATTAGCTAAGAGCAAGAAGTTTGATGCAGTCATCTGTTTAGGCACGGTGATAAGAGGCGATACGCCTCATTTTGATTATATTGCCAGCGAAGTGACCAAAGGTATTGCACGAATATCTTTGGACACAAATGTTCCAGTGATTTATGGCTTGATAACTACGGATAATCTAGAGCAGGCAATTGAGCGGGCTGGTACTAAGGCCGGGAATAAGGGTTGGGATGCAGCGCTCTCCGCTATAGAGATGGTTAATTTATTTGACAAGATATAAATTATATATGGCTTCGTAATATAGAGGCGGCATTGAAAATTCAAATATCAAAAATCAATCCTTCGATTAGGCTCAGGGTTGATGGTGACAGTTCGACCTTGCTCACTGTCCCTGAGCGAAGTCGAAGGGAGCGAAGTCGAACCATCAAATATCAAAATGACAATGCAAAATTTGAATTTAAGGAAAAAATGATTTTGCATTTTGATATGTAATTTTGATTTTTACACTTTGATTTTTGAATTAAACTTTTACTCGCCTCTGCCAGAAAGCCCCCGTAGGGGGATGAATGGCGAGGAGAGCCTCGCCGAAGTCCCGCAGAGCGGGACGAAGGCGGGCTTAAAAGAAGGCTTCGGCGAAGTTTCGCCTCTTATATTTGGGAAACCCCCGTAGGGGGAAGCTTCACTTAAGTTATCGGGTATTATATATGACCACGAGAAGAGAAGCACGCAAGGCGGTTTTGCAAGCTCTTTATGCTTATGAGATGCGGGAGAGCCAGGCGGAGCAGTTGGTTGAGGAGTTCATCCAGGAGAACAAACTGGATGAAAAGTCAGCCCTTTTCGTAAGAGAGCTTTGCTTGAAGGTTATAGAAAATATGGAACGTATCGATAATCTGGTAAGAGGGTGCGTGGAGCACTGGGATTTTTCCAGATTGGCAGTGGTGGATAAAAATATATTGCGTTTAGCCATTGGAGAGTTTTTATTCTTCAGTGATATTCCCAGAAAAGTCTCCATCGACGAAGCGATTGAATTGGCTAAGGAGTTCAGCTCGCAGGATTCAGGCAGTTTTGTAAATGGGGTTTTAGATTCCATAGCAAAAAAACTTAATCGAGATTAAATTCTTTTAGTTGGAGGTCTCCCTTGCTTTCCTCTTTTTTTCTTAAGGACAAGCTTAATATCTATCTGGGTTTATTGGTCTTTTTAGTAAGCTTCGTGGTCTATTTTATGACTATGGCTCCCACAGTCAGCTTCTGGGATTGCGGCGAGTTCATCGCCACCAGTTACATCTT
>DASWLN010000096.1:0-1874 GCA_036396115.1 Candidatus Zixiibacteriota bacterium | reverse complement strand
CGCAGAGCAAACTCGGATTCGCTTTTGGGCTATTCAACCAGACACCGGTGATTCCCAGCCACATTTTTGTATATGATAAGGATAACGTTCTATGCTATGTGGACACCCCCGAAAAATTATGCCTGGTCCCCACCGACATGGGCAGCAATTACCATTTGAATCATGAAGAGATGCGACAGTTATTGCGTGACACATTGCGGGTGGAACGTGGCAGTATTCTCGAGCCCATTCGCGCCATTGAAGTAAGGCCGTTTTTTGAAAATAGAAACAAGGCTTCCTTGTAGAAGGTCGGGAGATTCGGGCAGAAATTGCTTTAACATTAGCTGAGCCTGGGGAATTCGGAGCAAGCCTACACGCCTGATATAGCGGCTTTAAGTGGGATGAGCTCCGCTATGTTCTCGGCCTCAAAGATGTTGCCCCGATTTCCCCGGCGAAACCTTCCGCGTCCCAAAGTAAAAGGAGGAACGGGAATTTGGGGAATATCGGAACAGGCAGCTGGTTTGGGAGGCATGGGATACAATGCAAGAAACAACGAGATCAAATCCCGTCGAGTTTGCATTGGTTTGCTGGGGCAAAATCATGTCAAATTCTCGCTTGCACTGCCTGGCCGGATTTGTGATAATGATTCTGCAAAGGAGGGGCTGATGGATAAATTGAACTTCCTAATCCAAAATATTCAATCTGCACTTTTTCTTGAGAGCTTCGCCTTTCGTAATAAGTTAGCTATCGCCTCCAAAATCAATGACGCCGTCGGTCAGCTCTTTGATGGAGATCCTATGATGTTAGACCTTTTTCCTGAGGCACCTCCCGAAATTCCTCGGATACAGCTTAAAGACAGCAGATCGATTTACAGCCTCAATTTTTCAGTTAATCGGATTGACTTCTTTTACAATGAGCCTGAGAAACCAACAAAAACATTTGATTCGATTAAAGATGAATACCTGACTAATTTTTTAAAAATTAACCGGTTAGTGAAAGAGGATTATCATCTCGAAACCCCACGAATAGCATTGGTCATCAAGGCGATATCGGCAATAGATATGGGATCCAACCTTTTCCTCCAGCAAGAATTCCTTGGGAGTAAGGAATTTTTTAAAAATACGTATGCTCTGGAAATTCATGCCTTGGAAAAGGCAGCCCTTGGGCAGTTTCCAATTAATCGCTGGTTCAGAATAAAGACGGCCAGAGATCGTCTGGGGAAAGATGGTACGCTTTTTGTAGAAATCGATATCAATACTCAACCAGAAAAAGAGAAAGGACTAGGGAAACAAGAGATTGAGGAATTTTATTCCAGTGCAATTGAATTCGCAAAACGTTCCTTTTTAAGGTGTTTTGGGAGTTCTTTATGAACCAGATCCGTGAGACCATTAGCAATTATGCTGCTGATCCGAGTGGCGAATACTGCAGGCTTATAGTGAGGCAAAAACTATTTTGGGGAAAGTCCGATAAGGAAGAATTTAAAGACCTGTATACGCCAAGAAACCTTCAGGCGGCCTTGAGCTATACCACGGCTGAACAAAATATCGCTGCTGCACTTTGCACCAGCCTTTATATTCCGGATGAGGGATTCAACCTTTTCGATGCCACTGGGTACGAAAAGGTCCGCATTGTTTTGCCCAACCTTCGTTCATCCAAAGAATATTCTTCAACTCGAACAAGTCCTATTGTCAGTAAATTGAATGAGATTTGGTTAATAAGTGCCGCAGGGTTTCGTGGTTTTGTTGATATTAACCGCGTGCATCGGAATTTCTTTTACAACATAAGCAGTTCGGACCAAGTTGAGGATTATCTTCAATTCAGTTTCCAAGGGACGGGTGGGATTCGTCAAACCTCAATTTCAAGAATCCCACCCAAGGTGCTCCCATTTTGCACAA
>DASWLN010000095.1:0-5018 GCA_036396115.1 Candidatus Zixiibacteriota bacterium | reverse complement strand
AAGTCGTCACCCTTTTTATTGAACAAAGACAAAAGGCCAATGAGTTTGTTTTTCACTTTAAGCGGCACAGAGAGGATAGATTTAATTTTTCCCGTTTCTGGGCTCACGCCGGTGAATCTCTCGTCAGTAGAGAGGTCATTTATCAGGAGGGGCTTTTGGTTTTTGAACATCCATCCCGCCAAGTTCACGCCCAACCTATATGGAACATTCTCCATGCTCCTGTCTATCACCCGGACAAAAGTCTTAAAGGGGTCAGTTGAATCATCTTTCAGGAGAGTCACCGCACCCTGTTCAACCCCGATCTTTTTGATGCATTTGGATATAATCAGTTTGGTAATCTCTTCCACTTTCATGCTGGAACCGATTGCAGCCGATATCTCATTTAAAACAGAAAGTTCTTCCACTGCTCTTTTTAGTTCAAGGTTCTCTTGTTCAAGATTTTTGTTCATTGTCCCTCAGGTTGATTCAAATATAAGGGAAAAACAAACTTCGGCAAGCTAAAAAGTGGGGATTTAAAGTAAAGAAATAATCGTAATAATACGGTTTGACTATCTACATCTTTTCTTTTAATCTCTTCACCCTTTCGTTCGCGTGCTCGTTAACTATAGGGTAGCCGCAGACTTTATGTCTGCGTCAATTCGCAATCTATGGTTCGACAAGGCAGGGATGATAGGCTCAGCCGAATCGCTCACCATCCTGAGTGAAGTCGAAGGAAAGATTGCGGCTACTCTCTGATTTTCTTGTTAGCTCGGGAATTGGATTTCCCGAACTAAAAGCCTGTCGCATAAATGCGACCGCTACAGATTCTTGCTTTTTAATCTCTTCACCCTCTCTTTCGCATCCGCAACTTCTGGTATCCCCGGGTCAGCATTTTTCCAGATATCCAGAAACTCCTCATATTTTTCAATCGCCTTTTTGTTCCAGCCGGATTTCTCATAAGCCAAGCCTAGAAGATAGTAAGCTTTCACTGCCATGGTATACCATACTCTGTCATCATCATATCTTGAAAGTGCCTTTTCTAATTGGGCCACTGCCTCGTCCAGTCTGCCTGTCTTTAAGTAAATTTCCGCAAGACGAGAACGCAGGGAAAAAGACGGGGTTAGGGACTCTTTATATGCTTTTTCTAAATAGCCCAGTGCCATGTTTGTGTCCCCTCTTGCCAACTGGATTTCGCCCAAAGTGCACCAGTAAGAAGACATCAAGGTTGGATTCTTTTCTTCAATGTCCTTTTTCAAAGCTCTTGCCGATTCATCAGCTTCGGCGATTTTTCCACTCTTAGCAAGAAGATAGGCGTAATAAGCACTCCCATTATCCGGGTTATTGGGCATAGCTTTCTTGAAAATCTGTATACCTATTTCTGTTTCCTTTAACGCTAAAGTCATTTTTTTCTGCTCTTCATAGACCTGGCCCTTCCCGAAATGTTTATATGCATTCATCCCTCCCTCAACTTGTTCCATTCTGTCTGCGGCAATACCGTCGTCCAAGACCTTGAGCGCATCTTCGAATCTCCCCTGGTATAGAGGAATCAGAACCAAATACAATCTTCCCATTGACCTGTAAAGTTTCTCATTGCTGGAAGAAAGTGCCTCAAAACAGCTTTCTGCTCTAGCATAATCCTTTTTGAAAAGATACATATTCCCCAGTTTGGGCAGAGACATATAAAAATCCGGTTTTATCTCTAAAGCTTTTTTGTAGGATTCTATCGCCTGGTCAAGTTTGCCATTCCAGGCATACAAATCAGCCCGGCTGTCATAAGGATTGGGTTCATCCGGAGCTAACTCTATATACTTATTTATAGCCCAGATGGATTTATCAAAATCACCGATTTCATTGTAACCATAGGCAAGAGCATTATATGCAACCTTATAAAGAGGGTCTATCTGGATGGCTTTGTTAAAGTAATAAATTGCTTCTTTGGAGTCGTGGAGCTTATCACCATAAGTAACCCCTATATAATAAAATGCCTCTTTCTCTTCAGGATAGCGTTCAACTGCCTTCTGGAGTATCTTATTCGCCTCACTGTAATTCCTTGATACATATTCCTCCCAGCTTTCTATATAATATCTCTCCTTCTGGCTAACCTTATTTGAGTATTTGACTGCTTTGGCTGTTAATTCCCTCTGCTCCTCTCCTGTTTTGAGATTAGCTAACATATAATATGCCATCGCAAAAGTGGAATCAAGCTCTAAGGCTTTCTTAAGACTTTTCTCAGTCTCTGCGAAGTAAAACTTGTATCCATAATCAAGACCCTCTAAGTAATAACGGTATGCCTCTTGTGAATGGGTAGTTACCTCGGCTACCGGCCGAGTTTCTTCCTTCTGTGCCCGAGAGGGAAGGGATAAATCCTGCTTGAGTTGAAGTGTTAATCTGTCCACTAAAGAGAATATCTTTTCTTCGGGCTCTCCGGTGATGCGCTGCGAAGCTAATACTTTTCCGCTTTCAACATCCACCAACTGGGAAGTGAGAACAACCTGCGGCTCGACCTGAAGAATGCTTCCCAGAAGCATCCATTTAGCACCGGCTTTAGACGCCACCTGTGAAGCAACGTTTTTGTCTATGGTTTTGGTTCCTTCCTTGCCCAATAACTTCAGAATATCGTAGAGTCTTTGGCTGGAAACTACGTTCAGATATTGCGATTCGGAAAGACCGGTTATCAAGAGATTAGTTACCACTTCGCCCAGTCTTTCTTTGTCCTCCCGGTCCACCAAATTCTCAAAATACATTACAGCCAAAGAGTTCTCTTTAGCCACTGCTCCTTTTTCCGGTGCTATTTCAAATTTGAAGGGTTTGAGGATCAGGAAAAGTAGAACCAGGATAAAAACAATTGAGGCGGGGACTAAGAAGGGGAGAAGCTTTCTCTTGGGCTTGGGTGCAATCGCTTCTTTTGGAATCTGACCAGTCTTCACATAGTCTAAGCTTTTTTTCTCTCTTCTCAAATCTGCAAGAAGGTCATCTATATGCTGGTATCTTTCCTCTTTTTCTTTAGCCAATGCCTTGAAAACCATATCCTCTAACTTACTTGAAACCTGGTTGTTGTATCTGGCTACTGGTTGTGGCTCTTCGTTAATGATGGAATAAACTATGGCAGCTTGATGTTCTCCCTTGAAGGGGAGCTGTTTGGTTAGAAGCTCATACAAAACAACTCCAAAGGAGAAGATATCCGATCTTTGGTCAACTTCCTCACCGGAAGCTTGTTCTGGTGACATATAGGCAGCTGTTCCCAAAGTTGAGCGAGTCTGGGTTAGCTTGGTAGCTCCCTTGAGCTTTGCCAGACCAAAATCTGTTATCTTGACTTGACCTTCTTTGGTGAGCATTATGTTGTCTGATTTTATGTCCCTATGAACAATATCCTTCTTGTGGGCCATAGCTAAACCTTCACATATCTGTATGGCTATCCCCAGAACCTTCTTTATGGAGAGCGCTTCCTTCTCAATCACTTCCTTCAGGGTCTTTCCCTCACAATACTCCATCACGATAAACATCTGCCCTTCAAACTCATCGATCTCATGAATGGTGGTGATATTGGGATGGCTTAAGGATGAAGCAGATTTGGCTTCGTGGACAAACCTTTCCTTCTCGGTCAGATCAGAGGTCAGATGTTGAGGCAGAAACTTCAAAGCGACAAGACGGTCAAGCTTAGTGTCTTGGGCTTTATAAACCACGCCCATACCTCCCTCGCCCAATTTCTCTAAGATTCGATAATGAGAAATAGTCTTTCCAATCATAGATTACACCTCCCGCTTTCGCTTCGCTTCAGCGGGACAGGCATCCCGCCTTCACCCAGCTTTTCTAAGATTCGATAATGAGATATTATTTTTCCAATCATAGTTGGCCTTTCTTTTTGGTAGGCGCAGACTTTATGTCTGCGTAACGCAATCTATGGTTCGACAAGGCAGGGATGATGGGCTCAACCGAATCGCTCACCATCCTGAGTGAAGTCGAAGGAAAGATTGCGGCTACGTTGTGTTACGCCCAAATGGGCGGCTACCATTATTTGACGGTTTTTCCTTTAATCAATTCCTCAAATGCTGGATAGCCAGCTAAATTCTTAAACCAAGGGTGCAATTTTATGTATACAGGGGTATAATAATTAATCTTCACCAAAAAATCCAGCATACGCACTGCGTCTTCTTTTTGTCCGGTGAGCGAATAAACGAAACTAAGAGGTAGAACAATATCCCGCCCGTATGCCCATTCCACGCTCAACAGGGATTCTCCCAAACTATTCCTCACGCTCTCCGCCTGTTCCAGAGCTTTTCCGGATTCTCCTTCTAGTGCATAGGCTAAGCCTATTCTTAAACGACTTTGATATTCATAGGGAAGACCCTCAAATTCTTTGACTAAAAATCGATTGAACTGAATGCAGGAATCTGAATATATTTCCGCCTGCTTTTTATTTCCTCTCATAAGTGCCAGGTAAGCCATTTCCACAAACCAATCCGATTCCGGCATTTCACGACGAGCTTTATTTAGGTAAAAAGAAGAGCTGTCCCCCTCTCCAGACACCATAAAGATTTGCACCAAGTTGCCCAGTGTCCAAGTCGAGTGCGGATCTATATTCAACGCTTCATAAGCCATTCTTTTTGCTTCCTCCAAATTGCCCCACCATAAGTAACAATCACTCATAGAACCATAGGTCCACATATTGGGAAGCTGAACCTCCAGTGCTTTATTAAAATATTTCTCTGCCTTCTTTTTATTTCCGGATAGTGAATATAAATCTATGAAAGACCCAAATAAATTGGCCTCAGTCGATTTCACCTCTAACGCTCTGGCCAAAGCGGTCTCAGCTCTTGGATATTGACCAATATCAACATAATACTGTCCGAGAAGCCTCCAGGCTTCTCCATAGTTGGGATTTGTTTTCACCGCTTTTTCTGCCTCTTGTATGGCTTCTCGGGTTTTCCCCTCTTCCCAGTATAGTCTGGAAAGAGCACGATGAGCCTCGGCTAAATCCGGGTCAAGAGCCAAGGCTTTAAGTCCAGCTTTTTCAGCCTCATTCAACCAAGATCTTTTGT
>DASWLN010000094.1:0-2550 GCA_036396115.1 Candidatus Zixiibacteriota bacterium | reverse complement strand
CAACTTGACTTAGGAAAGGAAGGTAACCTATGACGAAAAAGATTGTAATTGACCCTGTCACCAGAATCGAAGGGCATCTGAAAATAGAGGTAGAGGTGGAGAACGGAAAAGTTACTGATGCCAAGACCTCAGGTGAGATGTTCAGGGGATGGGAGGTCATTCTTAAAGGCAGAGACCCAAGAGATGCCCAGATGATTACCCAACGCATATGCGGAGTTTGTCCCTCTCCTCATGCTCAAGCTTCTACTCTCTGCCTGGACGATGCTTTCGGTATACATCCTCCTGACAATGGAAGGATAATTCGAAACCTGCTTTTGGCCTCCAATCTCATACAATCTCATATCCTCCATTTTTATCATTTATGCGCTTTGGATTTCGTGGATATCACCGCCATCTTAAAATACACTGGAAGCGACCCAGGTTTAAATAAGCTCAAAGCTTGGGCCAAAGATGAGGTAGATTTTCAAAGACCCAATGCAGTGGCTCCGTTTTTACCGAGATACAAAGGAGATTATATCGAAGATACTGAAACCAACATCCAAGCCATAGCCCATTATGTTAAAGCTTTAGATATGACCAAGAAAGCCCACGAGATGCTGTGTATATGGGGCGGAAGGATGCCGCACGAGATAGCCATAATGCCGGGTGGAGTATGTGAGAAGCCAACTGTGGATAAAATCACTTCTTTTCTTTATAGATTGAAAGAACTTCAATCCTTCATCGACAATGTCTATGTCCCGGATGTGATTGCAGTGGCAAAGGCATATCCTAAGTATTTTGAAATCGGAAAGGGTTGCGGGAATCTGTTGTCTTACGGAGTATATGAGGAGAATGTGGAAGGGACCAAGAAATATTTTTCAGCCGGAACATATATCGACGGAGAATTGGCTAGTTTTGACCCTTCCAAGATAGCCGAATACGTAAAATACTCCCGATTCTCCTCCGGCACTGGGCTTCATCCTTCTAAGGGAGAAACAACTCCCCAGCCCGACAAAAAGAAAGCCTACTCTTGGGTAAAAGCTCCACGCTATGAAGGCAAGCCGATGGAGGTGGGTCCTCTGGCAAGAATGGTAATAGAGCACCTCAAAGGAGAAAATCCCGTTCTTTCCAAGATGGTCAATGATACTCTGGGTATGTTCAATGCGCCGGTTAATGCTCTATTCTCGGTTTTGGGAAGGCACGCCACTCGAGCTTTGGAATGCAAGCTGGTAGCGGACAAATGTGCCGAGTGGGTCATGCAACTCGACCCATCCAAACCGGTACATACCAAATTTGAGATTCCAGATGCAAGTACGGGAATGGGTCTAACCGAAGGACCGAGAGGTGCTTTGGGGCACTGGATAACAATAAAAAATAAGAAGATTGATATGTATCAGTGTGTTGTTCCCACCACCTGGAATGCCGGTCCGAGAGATGACAAGAATCAACCAGGACCCATGGAGCAAGCTTTGATTGGAACTCCCGTAGCTGACCCGGAGAATCCAATTGAGCCCGCCAGAGTGGTGAGGTCCTTTGACCCCTGCTTGGCGTGTGCCATTCACATAATCGAGCCGCAAAAGGATATAAGAAAATTCAGGGTCGTTTAAGCGAATAGGTGTTTTTTGAAATAGGGGATCTGCTTCGATGGGTCCCCTATTTTTTATGTAAGACATGTCAGAATACGCCCGTAGGGGGATGAAAGGCATTTCTATAAGTTCTCTCTCCCTTGGGGGAGAGGGGGATAGCAAATATGATTCTCACCCTTTCCTTGAGTTCTCCCCTCTCAAGGGGGGAGGAGATATTTTGGATGCCCCCTTAGGGGGAGGTTCACTAACTGAGATGAAAAAGAAAATCCTAATCGCTGGAGTCGGAAACCTCCTCTTCACGGATGAGGGTGTGGGCGTCCATATCATAAGAGGACTATCCAAAAAGGAGTTGCCCGAGGAAGTGGAATTGGCGGAAATCGGAACAGCCACTTTTGAGTTGATAAGATTGGTGGATGGAAAAGACAAGGTGATAATCATAGATGCCATAATATCAGATGAAACACCGGGAACTATCTATAGACTAACCCCAGAGGAACTGAAACTAGACAAAAAGAAACTCATAACCTCACTACATCAATTTGGAGTTCTGGAAGCTTTGGAATCCGCTTTTCAGCTGGGAAATAAGCCGGAAGTGATTATCTTTGGCGTAACCCCCAAAGATTACCAAACACTCGGTATGGAACTTACCCCGGAGCTCAAGAAATCAATGGATAGAATTGTTGAAGCTATCCTGAAGGAAATAAAGTGAAGCCTCCCCGTGATAAATCACGGAGTTTCCAAAATATAAAAGGCCCTCGGCTTCCCTCGGCTTCGCCGAGAGGCGAGCGCCGAGAGGCGAGCAAAACTTCGCCCGCCTTAAGCGAGGTTCGCCAAAGGCGACCGAAGCTCGCCTCGTCATTTCTGGCGGAGGCGAGTGAAATCAATCTTTTAGAAAACTTCCTTTTTCGCAATATATACTATTCATCCAATTCTATTTTTCTAATCCACTCCTCTTATTGAAAAATACCGCAATAGCCAGAGCTAC
>DASWLN010000093.1:0-8462 GCA_036396115.1 Candidatus Zixiibacteriota bacterium | reverse complement strand
CTCCGGCGACCAATCGAAATGGACTAATTCTTTTAGCCAATTGTAGCTAATTCTCATAATTAGAACTGCCTTAAGAATCTTAAATCATTTTCATAAAATAGGCGAATATCGTCGATGCCATATTTCAATTGAATTGGCCTTTCAACTCCCAAGCCAAAAGCATAGCCGGAATATTTATCCGAATCATATCCCACTGCTTTAAATACATTCGGGTCTATCATTCCTGCCCCAAGAATCTCAAGCCAGCCACGTTGCTTGCAAAGGCTGCACCCTTTTCCTTTGCATATCAAACAGGAGATGTCAACTTCCACTGATGGTTCAGTGAAAGGGAAAAAGCTGGGCCTGAAGCGGAATTTAACTTTTTCTCCGAAAAACCTCTTGATAAAGACTGCCAGCGTCCCTTTGAGGTCAGCAAAAGTTACATTCTCATCCACATAGAAACCTTCGACCTGGTGGAAAATGCAGAAACTCCGTGCATTTATGGCTTCACAACGGTAAGACCTTCCGGGAGCTAACATCCTTACGGGCGGTTTTCGTTTTTCGAATACTCTGATCTGCACCGGCGATGTGTGGGTACGCAGTAAGACATCATCACCGACATAGAAGGTGTCTTGCATGTCTCTGGCAGGATGATCTGGAGGAAAATTCAAAGCCTCAAAGTTGTAATAGTCAGTTTCAACATCCGGACCCAAAGCTACTTCAAAACCCATCCCGTAGAATATTTCTACTATCTCATTTATCCCTTGGGTTATGGGATGAAGTTTGCCCACTCCACTTTTCCTGCCGTGAAGAGTATAGTCAAAAGAAAGAGGTCCTTTTTGGGGAGTGACGCTGATTTGTTGGCTCAGCTTGGCTAATTCCTGCTTGAGCCATTCCTTTTTTTCATTAAACAGCTTACCAAACTGAGGCCTTTGCTCTGCAGGCAGGTTCTTCAGGTCGCGGAGAAGTAAGCTTATCTTACCTTTCCTGCTCAGGTAGCGAACTTTTATTTTCTCTAATTGGTCAGTTGTTTTAACTTTCTTGAGCTCGCTAACCAGTTCCCTATCTATATTGGAAAGCTTTTCCTTTAGTTCCATTCCATAATCAGACTAAGCGGTTTTAGCCATTTCCACTAATTTGGCGAAGGTGGCTGAATCACGCACAGCTATGTCAGCCAAGTTTTTGCGGTCCAAATTCACCCCCACTTTTTTCAACGCTCGTATGAAGAAGCTGTAAGATAGGCCGTGTGCCCGCACCGCAGCGTTAATTCGTGCTATCCATAAGCGCCGGAATTCCCTTTTCTTGTTCCTGCGGTCGCGATAAGAGTAAACCATTGCTCGGTTAACTGTTTCCCTGGCTGTGCGGTATAATTTTCTTCTACCCCCGAAATAACCTTTAGCTTTTTTCAGAACCTTTTTCTTTCTTCTTCTGGAAGCCACTCCATGGGTTGCTCTGGACATTCGTTCCTCCTGATATTTCTAGTTAGGCAATAATCTTCTGACTCTCTTCTCGTCTGCTTTGTGAACTAAAGTTGATTTCCTCAAACCCCTTTTTCGCTTAGCTCTCTTTTTAGTAAGAATATGACTGGTGTAAGCTTTGCTTCTTTTGAACTTTCCTTTAGCAGTCCTTCTAAACCTCTTAGCGGCTGACCTATTAGTTCTGATTTTGGGCATAAACTTTTCCTTTAGCTAGTCATTAGACTTAAAGTGAAACTTTATATTGTTTTTTTAATATATTGAAAAACGTGAAAATGCGCAATAGAAATATTACGTCTTATCTTTGGGTAGTAAGGTCAATATCATATTTCGACCTTCGAATTTCTGTACTTGTTCTGGTGCACCCAAATCCTCCAAATCTTTTACTATCCTTTGCATCAAGTTTGCCCCGAATTCCCTATGCACCAACTCTCTACCCCTGAACTGTATCACTATTTTAACATTGCACCCCTCTTCCAAGAAATGTCGCACATGCCTGAGCTTGAACTCATAGTCGTGCTCTTCAGTCTTTGGAGTGAAATGCATTTCCTTCAGGTGAACTACGTGTTGCTTCTTCTTGGCACTTCTTTCCTTTTTATTCTGCTCATATTTGTATTTGCCGTAGTCCATTATCTTACAGACCGGCGGTTTGGCTGAGGGGGATATTTCAACCAAGTCATATCCTTTCTCCTCAGCCATCATTAGCGCCTCCCTGGTCGAGATGATTCCCACCTGTTGACCGCCCAAATCAATTAACCTCACCTGAGGAACGCGAATTCTTTGATTCACTCTGATTTCTCCTGGTTTTATACTTATCACCTCCAACAATTTTATGTTTTCGCTTTTATCTCATCTTTTAATTGTTCGAGCAACTTCTCCAAAATCATACTCCCAAGGTCACCCTGCCTGTGTTTTCTTACGGATAAAGTCTTGCTCTCTTGTTCTTTTTTGCCAAGAACTAACATATAAGGAATCTTCTGGGATTCGGCTTCCCTTATCTTGTAACCTATTTTCTCATTTCGGTCATCCAATTCTACTCTAAGCTTTTCCTTCCTCAAAATATTGAGAATCTCTGAGGCATAGGAATTTTGTCCATCAGTGATAGGCATTACTATTATTTGCACCGGGGCAAGCCACAAGGGAAATGCTCCGGCATAATGTTCAATCATCACCCCAAAGAAGCGCTCCAACGAACCCAACAGTGCCCGATGAATCAAGAAGGGCCTGTGTTCTTTTCCGTCCTGGCCTATAAAGGAAAGGTCAAACCTGCTCGCCAAATTGAAATCAAATTGGATGGTCGTGCACTGCCAGGGTCGACCTAACAGGTCTTTTATTTTTATATCTATTTTGGGTCCATAAAAAGCACCTCCGCCCTCATCCACCTGGTAATCTAAGTTTTTCTTCTCCAGGGATTTTCGCAGAGTTTCGGTTGCCTTGTCCCAGTCCCCGGGGTGACCAATCGCCTTATCTGGACGAGTTGACAGAAAAATATCATATTGGCTGAAACCAAAACTCTTCAGCAAATAAAAGGTGAAATCCAGAAGCTTTTCCATCTCATCCTCTAATTGGTCAGGTCGGCAAAAGATATGGGCGTCGTCCTGCGTAAATCCCCTGACCCGCATCAGACCCTGCAAGGTACCTGACCTTTCGTAGCGATAGACTGTGCCTAATTCAGCCCAACGCACAGGAAGGTCTCGGTAACTCCTTATTTTGGACTTGTAGACCAAAATATGATAGGGACAATTCATCGGCTTTATCTGGTAGTCTTCCTCATCGATCTTCATAGGGGCGTACATACTCTCTTGATAGAAGCCGGTATGCCCGCTTATCTCCCACAGCTTCAAACGGGCAATATGTGGAGAATAGATTAAATCATATCCATTTTGATAGTGTTCATCTACCCAGAACTCCTCAATTATTCTCCGAATCCGAGCTCCTTTAGGATGCCAAACCACCAATCCGGCACCGGATTCCGGATAGATTCCGAAAAGGTCTAATTCCTTGCCTAGTTTTCTGTGGTCTCTTTTCTTTATTTCCTCCATCCAATTCACATGTTCGTCTAATTGCTTTTGCTCAGGATAGGATGTGCCGTAAATCCGCTGAAGCATAGGATTTCTCTCCTTGCCTCTCCAGTAAGCTCCAGCTATGCTTAAGAGCTTGAAAGCTTTTATCCTTCCAGTTGAGGGCAAGTGTGGTCCACGACACAAGTCCACAAAACTGTTACTCTGATAGAGGGTAACCTTATCCCCTGGGATTTCAGATATCAGCTCCAGTTTATATTTTTCTCCTTTTTTGGAGAAAAGCTCAATGGCGCTCTCTTTAGAAAGCTCTATTCTCTTGAAGGGATAATCCTCTTTTATTATCTCCTGCATCCTCTTTTCGATTTTATCCAAATCTTCGGAAGTAAATGATATCTCTCTGTCAAAATCATAATAGAATCCCTGGTCAATTGCCGGGCCTATTCCCAGTTTCACTTCAGGAAATAGCTCCCGAACAGCCTGTGCCATAACATGTGAGGTACTGTGCCAGTAAACCTCTTTTCCGGCTGGTGAATCGAAACCCAAAAATTCCAAAGTAGCGTCCTCATTTATTGGATAGCTCATATCAACTACATTCTCGTTCACTTTAGCCACTAACCACTTTGAAGTTGAGCCGGAATGCAATTCCTCGGAGACCTGAAAGGGAGTAATCCCTTTCGTATATTCTCTTGTGGTTCGGTCTTCAAGAGTTATTTTGATTTTGCTCAAGCCGTCTCCCCTATTAACAAATTACCCCGCTGAGGGTAATCTTTATTGCTCCAGTTTATATCATAGCTTTCCAAATAGTTCAAATTTTAAAGAATATGGTTTCGAGATTCTTAAAACCGAAAACTCAAAACTCGAAACTGTTTTAAGTGGGCGATACTGGGATCGAACCAGTGACCTCTTGCATGTCAAGCAAGCACTCTAACCAACTGAGCTAATCGCCCGTGTGCTACACACAAGTTCTTGGTTCACAGTTTACGGTTCATAGTAAAGCCTCCTCGTGATAAATCACGGGGCTTCCCGAATGTAAAAGGCGAAACTTCGCCGAAGCCTTCTTTTAAGCCCGCCTTCGTCCCGCTCTGCGGGACTTCGGCGAGGCTCTCCTCGCCATTTCCGCCAAAGGCGAAACTTCGCCTCTTTGAGGCGAGCATCCCCCTACGGGGGCTTTCTGGCACAGGCGAGTAAAAACTTTTTACCATAAACTATGAACCACGAACCGCTTACTGCCTTGAGTTTATGATTTAAAGTTTCGAGAGTCCTCACCACTCCCCAAAAACACAACTGTGTCGAAATAGCTAACTGAAAACAACGCCTCTAATCAGAGCAAATATAAAATTCCACAATATTATTGTCAAGAGGAATTGAACTCCTGTTTTTATTATTACTCTTCGCCTTTAGCCATTTTAATGAAGGTCTCTGCCCGGTTGTATTCATCTTGCAGCTGGGTGAGAAAAGTTGGTAGAAGTTCTTGACTTATTCCTAAAATAAGCCAGGAATTCTCTTCCGGAGGTGGCACGGTCTCCCACTGATTTTGTGTTTTGTCCAAAAGCTTACTTAAATAATTGGCAAAATAGATAATGTAATTCTGTTCTTTGTTCACGGGTGAATCCTGGGGATTGTGATGAAAGCGAATAGCGTTTTGCAGGTTCTCAGGTAGATGCCAATTTTCTGCCAAGACATTTCCTATGTGTGCGTGGTTGAACCCAAAAACCCTATCTTCTGCTTGATGAGCCTCCAGATTCTCCCTTTGAATGATTTCTTTTATTGTTTTATGTTCTTGAGGCATAAAGCCACATATCACCAATTTCCCGATATCATGCAAAAGACCTGCTGAAAAGAACACCTCCCCCTCGAGTAAAGTTTTGGTCTTAAAGCTTCGGGCGATTATTCGGGAGGCGAAAGCGCAAGCCAGGGAATGCCTCCAGAACTCTTCCTGGTATTCTTTGTCTATCTGGTTGCGGGCAAACATATCAAACACGGATGCACTCAAGACCAAACTTTTGACCGCCTCCAATCCCAGAATCACAATCGATTGTTTGATATTGGTCACTGTTCGGGGAATCCCGTAGAAGGCCGAATTGGTCAACTTCAAGACCTTAGCTGAAATGGCCGGGTCCTCAGAGATTATGGCTGCAACATCATAAGCTGAGGTGTTGGGACTATTTATGACCCGGTTGATTTGATTAAACACCATCACGGGTGTGGATAGGTTGTGTATTCGGCTGATTATTGACCTCAGCTTCGCTTCTTGCTTAGCTTGCGCATCAGTTAGCATAATTTGCTTGAGAGACTATAGGATTATTCAAACCCAAATTCCTTTGTCAACTTTTTCGCTATTTCGTCCAAAACCTCTGCCCGGTTGTAGAAACCACTGGCTATTTTTTGTCTGATCTCCTCTATTTTCGCGCTCTTCTCCTTACTCTGGTTAGCCTCTTTGAGCGAATTCAAGTCATAGGTTATATCCTTCAACTCAGTTGAGTTTATCAGTTTGTCCGCGGTTTCTTCTTTGTATTCCTGTTTTTCATATAACCCTGAGCTGAGATTGGCCTTAGCTTGCTCGATTTTCTTGTCCTTAAGTAAGTAACTCAATCCCCCACCCTGGACTTCAGTGAATTTAACCGTTTTTCCGCTCTGGTCCTGCAGGGTTTTGGCCTTATCCGAAATCTCAATCGAATCCGGTTCGGTGGTGGGATCCTTCTTACGGAAGCTCACCTTCTTTCTCTCTGAACCACCCAGATTGAGACTGTTATCAAGATTATTTATCTTCATATCAAACTACCTCTATTCTATTTATCGGCAATTGGCCTTTCAGCCTTGAAACTTTCAGTTCCTTTTATCCACAAACTGAGGAGGGGTGCACTCGTTCTTCCGTATTTGGAGAGTTGCCTCGAATTGGCAAGACTCTTAAGCTCCAGTTTAATCTTATCTCGTTTGAAAATAGTCAGTTTCTCGGTTTCCTTTAAGAGTGTTAAGTTTATGTTTGTCACTTTCTCGATCTGATTCATCAGCTTGTTTATCTCCAGACAAGGTATAATTCCACTGGCATAAAGCGTTTCGGTTAGGTCTTTAAACTTTCTCCTGCTTTCTTCGATGCATAATTGCTCTTTGCGCATTTGCCCAAATAATTGATCCAGTTTTCCCAGACTATCGTTTCTTACCACAGCTTTTTGCTTGGTGAGGATATCCGTCACTGCTTGATGATAAAGAAGTTCCTCTTGTAAAGCAAGTATAATTTCTTTTTCTGTTTGCTTGATATTAAGATTTCTCTCTTGCATTTTCAGACCTTAACCGATAGTTGAGAGGTTTCCTTTGCAGTGATACCTTTCATAGCCCCTGCCGCCGACTTATCTTAAACATCTATTTTCTCCCACCCTTCCTTTATGGTATCTAAAAGCGGAATGATCTGGTCCACGATCTTAGTATCCTTTAAAGCACTAGCCGCACAGATCTGTTCCACCATATAAGCATATAGGTTTTGCAGCTTCTCTGCAATTATCCCTCTCTCTTTGGTGTTCTATGTTACCTGAGCCAATAACCAAAGTCCCACCCGTTCCTATCTCTGTGGTATTGGTATCAGCATAACCTTGACTTGCTATTTGATGGCTTTGAGCCAAGGCATCCACCGAGAAGAAGTATGTTCCGGTCTGAACTGTGCCAGTAGTCGAAACAGTCAAAACATCCGTATCCGAAACATCGACTTTGGCAGCATTCCAGGTTGAATCCTTAGCCAGAAGACTAGTTTGAGTTTTTAGAGCTAAAAACAGTGTGTTTATGCTCTGCCAGGTGGTCAGCTCATTCGTCTTTTCGGTTTTTCGATTGGTCAGGAGGTCAACATTGCGATGCTCGAACTGTATTATCGCTTCCACAATCTGGTCGGTATTAAGGTTGGATATTATGCCTTGAATTGTGCTGCTAGCCATTTCTTGCCTCCCTATAAATAAAAGGTCAGAAGGTTACTCTTTCCCCCTCTGACCCTTTTTGTATTCTCCTTTGAAAGTGAATCCGTTCACTTTATGAAACCTGATTTATTCTGCGTCTTAGTCTGGCAATTTGATTCTTGGAAACTTCTCTTACGAATTCTTTGTCTCGTTTATCAATTAACTTGAATTTCGTTTTATCCTTTGGCTCTATCTCGTAGGTTGAAAAGGAATGGTTAAACCAGTTGGTTAAGCTTTTAAAGGCATTTGTCTTTTTCGGTATTACTTCTGGGCTTACAGTTTGGGTGCTCATTCTCTAGCTTTCTCTAGGGTCTGCGCTACCAGTTACTTTGCCGTCATTGACCTTCAGGCTCCACTTGGAGCCTTGGTTTGTGAGCATCTGTTTTTGTCCTGGCTATCATCCCCTAACATTAGTTTTAAGGTTTTTGGCTTTGACAAGAGGAAATTGCTTTCCATTATTTCTTTTTTAATAATCGGCATATCCTAAAATTTCTTAACCTAATTTTGTGACCTCGAAGGGGTTGAGCTTGAACCGCTCAATGTGTCGAGAAGTCATTTTACGGAAGTAGCCTTCATTCCTTCACCCATAGCAATTATCTTCGAATCCCCATGATATTTGACCGTGTCGAAAGAAACCAACTTCTTCATCTCCTCTAAAACCGTGGAGATATTCTCCACTGACTGCAAGATCAACTTTATGGAGGCAGAAACCCTTCCATCTCGGTCTTCTATCTCCTTGTTCTTTATGGCGAACTCGATCAGCTGGGCCCTTCCCATTATGGTGGTCGTAGAGTTATTGATGTAATGCGAAAAGGTTGCCAATACTGTTTGCAGAGAATCCAAAGCAGTTTGCTTCCGAGCAGAATCTATTATTTTCTCCTGCATCCTCTCCTTTTCGCGATGAAGCTTCTCCACTGTTAAGTAAAGTCTATATAATTCCTGATTAGCTCGATGGAGCAACTCTAAAGGATCATCTATGTCCACCTCCAGGTAATTCGCTACTTTCAGCACTTCACTTAAGAGGTTACAGTTTATATATTCATAAT
>DASWLN010000092.1:0-4612 GCA_036396115.1 Candidatus Zixiibacteriota bacterium | reverse complement strand
ACCTCGGAGCCGATGGAAAGTATGCCATAGCCACCATAACCCGTGACGCACCAGTCATAGATTGGATGATCGTTGTCGTCATTGGGTGTGTAGAAAGTTGGAATATCCAATTTAGCGTCATAGTCATACAGATCAGGTAAGCCAACATTATGAGCTAATTCGTGACAGAAGACACGTATTTTATTTAATGTATCCACGCCGGAAAAATCTGGAGGGTGGTTGGGGTTGTGCAACGGTCTTGTCTCCGGAGAGGTGTTCCATCTGGGCATGCGCACTCCATCGTAAGGTCCGGGACCGGAGCCTAAGGGATAGACTATAGCGTACGACCAGATATCATTTTCATCGTGAGAGTCTTCCTGACCGTTGCCCGAACGGATGAAAACCACCGCATCCACATTCCAGTCATAATCTCCATCATACTTTGAATAATCTATCACCGGGTTGAGTATCGGGAATAACGACTCGAAATTGAACCAACTAGTGTAAGTTCCGGCATTGTACCAATCAACTACATCTCCCACTACATTAAGTTTTCCATAAGAGACTTCATAGTAGTAGTCAGCCACTGAACCTCCGGGAAAGACATTGCGGGAGAAAAGCAGACTGTCAAAAGTCTCTTTAGGGTAGCTGCCAGGTCGGTTTGACCATTCTACCAGAATGGCTAATACCTTAAGAGTGTCGGCGCCAAAACGGTAAGAAGCCATCTTAGCAAGTTCGTCCTTAGTAAGTTGGAGGGGAGGCAATTTCCCGAATTGCAATTCTGCTTTCTCGTTTGGAATATCAAGGAGTATTCCTCTGGAAAGATCGATGGCCAAAGCATGGAAGGAAAACGTGATTACAACAAGTATGCAGATTAGAAAGATTTTTGTCAGGCTCATATTCTCTCCTGGTTTAAAGGTTTTTATCTTATGGGTATGGGGATGAAGGAGATTACAAAAATGGCTATGGCTATCCAGCCGATGATTTTTCTTTTTAAATCCAGCTGCAATGAGTCATTCAAAGTAGGAGGATGAGCAGGCCTCATAATCAAAGCCAGTCCAGCCCACATGAACCACAGGGGCGAGTAAAACCAACCCATCGCAAACAACAGGGGAATAATCAGCCAGGCGACCAGATGCTGTTTTCTTCCCAAAAGTCCATAGAGAATATGTCCACCATCCAGTTGTCCGAGGGGTAAAAGATTGAGCATAGTCACGAAAATTCCTGCCCAGCCAGCAAATGCAGTTGGACTGACAAGGATTTTATGTTCGGGTGGAAGGTTGCCCAAAACCATCCAAGACAAAATACGGAATATGATTGAATCTCCAAAGGTCAACACCCCCTTAGTCAGAACTGGCACAATCTCTGATTGTCCCAAGCCGATTATGGTTGCCACTATAGCGACAACAAATCCGGCAATTGGTCCAGCTGCCCCCACATCAATCAAATCCCTCCTGTTCTTAAAAGGAGATTTAGATTTTATAACTGCTCCAAACGTACCAAAAATGGTTGGACCGGGAATGAAATAGGGTAAGCTGACATCTATTTTCCTTCTTCTGGAAACAAAATAATGTCCGAACTCATGAAAACTTAACATCAAGATAAGAGGAATGGCAAAAGAAGCTCCTTTTATGATGAGAAGGGGATTGGATACTATGTCCTGCTTGTCGATCATCGCCCCAGCCATAAAGATGGTGACCACTGACGCTAAGAAAAGCAGGATATTAGTCCAGGGAATCTTTTTTTCTTTTTCCTCTCCTTTCTTGCTCACAGTCAAAATGAAGCGGTCGCCGTTTTGTTCTATATTTGAAGTGTATCCGTATTGAGCGAGCCGCTCCTGAATTGACTCTTTCCACAAAACATTTTGCGGAAAGAGCGGCCTACCTTGAAAGAAGGTTTGATTTGCCAAATGATAAACCGCATCCAGTTCAAAAACATCCCCGAGGAGCTGTCTGAGTTGATATATCCTTTGTTCTATTTCAGCCCGTGAGATTTTCATAAACTTTGTGCAATCCTTTTCAATCTGTCATTCAGCGCGGGTTTGGAGATGGACTCATCTAAATGCAGAAGGTATATTTCAAAATAATGGTCATCCTGGTTTTGTCCTTTGGCACAAAAGAGGATTGTTTTGCCGTCCGGGGAGAAAGTGGGGTTCTTTTTTTCAGTTCGGTCGTTAGTCAACTTGATTCTGTTCTTGCCGTTTGTGTCCATTAGATACAGCTCATTTTCTAATACGAATAGAACCCTCTTTCCATTCGGTGAGAATGAAGGGTAAAGCTCATCCTCTTCGCTGTAAGTCAGGCAAGTTATCTTTGAATTCCTCAAATCCATAAGATAGATTTTTCTTTTGTCAAATCCTGCCTGAAAGACTATTTTCTTTCCGTCCGGTGAAATATTAGGATAAAAAGGAGAAATGGGACGGAGCAAAGGCTTAACCTGGAGCTTGGTTAGGATATTCTTACCTGAAAAATAGACATTCTTGGTTTTGCGACTCTCCAAATTCATTACATAGATACTATAATCTTTAACATAAGCTATGCTTTGCCCATCCGGAAAAAAAGAAGCTAAGCCCTCATAACCTTTATCCGAAGTCAATTGTTCTTCTTGACCTGTTTTTAAATCTCTTAGAATCAAATCCTGCTCAGGATTTAAGGTGCCTCCTGAATCCAAGGGGAGGGAATTTTCCCTTTGAAAGACTATTCTGTTTCCATCTGGAGAGAATCTGCCAAATGATTCCGAATAGCTATCTTGAGTTAAGCAGACTCTTTTGTTCTCAAGTAAATCCAGAACAAAAAGCTTACTTCGCTTAGTTATTTTTTTCTTTAGCGGATACTCTTCGCCGTAGTAACTTGTGTCCGAGTGATAGATTATCTTTTTGCCATCCGGTGAAAAGGATGGGCCATCATCTCGGAAGATGTCATTAGTCAGTTGCTCTATCTTATAAACTCCGCCAGTGAGTTGGGCTACCTTCTCCAGTAAATTTTTATCCTCCGTATTTTTCAGAACGGAAATAAGATAAAACAGGGCTTCCTTTTTATCTTTTTCCCAATACGTTTGGGCTAAATCAAAGTCGATTTGAGCTAAGAAGGACCTCATTTCCTTCTGGTCAGAGTTCAATTCCAAAGAGCGGATAAAGTAGTTTCGGGCTAAATGAAGCTCCCCTTTTTGAAAATTAGCTTTGCCTATAAGATAATATAAAGTGGGGTCGGCACTATCTGCGGTTAGATAAAGGCGTAAAGCCGCTATGGCGGAATCGGGCTGGTTTCGGTCCAGAAATCTTTGAATAGTGGCAAACGGTTCTGCTAATTTCGGTCTGATTTCGCGCTTTCCGAAGTAAAAAATGGAGAGGACGGAAATAAGAATAACCAATAGGATAAGGATTCTAAAAAGAGATATTTTTATTTGTGCTATCATAATTTAAAAGGCAAAATAAGGCAGAGATAGGTTTTTGTCAAGAGAATAGAGAGTTAAGCCAATTGTTTAGCAGTCCGATATTACGAGTAAGCAGGGAAATTCGCAAAAATATGGAGAAAATATGGGATGGATTTCTATTCTCATCTTTCTTGGCATTTTATTTATTTTGTTTGTGACGCTTTACAATCGTTTGGTCACACTACGTAATTTAGTCAAAAACAGCTGGCATCAGATAGAAGTACAACTGGAGAGAAGGGCGGATTTGATTCCCAATTTGGTGGAGGCGGTAAAAGGTTATGCAGCACACGAAAAAGGGGTTTTCGAAAATATCGCCAAAGCCAGAGCGATGTTCAGCGAAGCGATAGAAGTCAAGCAAAAAGCGGAAGCAACCAATATGCTTACTTCCGCCCTGAAATCCCTTTTCGCGGTGGTGGAAAATTACCCGGAGCTTAAAGCCAACCAGAATTTCCTAAAGTTACAGGAGGAATTATCTGGAATCGAAAGTCGGATTGCCTATGAGCGCGAATCGTTCAACGATGCGGTTCTGCAATTCAATAATACCCAACAGATATTCCCGTATAGCATGGTGGCTTATCTTTTTGGCCTTACTCCCAGATATTATTTTGAAGTGGATGAGCCGCTGAAAAGACAGGCACCAGAGGTTGGGTTTGGAAAGTAGGTTAAATCAGTTTTGCCCTGTACCGTAATGGTGCATGGTTTTAGTTTCGAGGTTTGAGCTTTGAGAACCTACACCACAAAGAGAGGCGGTTTTTGAAGACGCCCAATGAATTGGGCAACTACGGGATGGATTCCTGCCTCCGCAGGAATGACGACTAAGAACGAAGGCGACCTATCTTGGTCGCCCTGTAAAAATCGGGTGGAGATACGGTTCGACCTTGCTCACCGTCCTGAGCAAAGTCGAAGGAAACTCCACCCCTACGCGAGACGATAAAGGATAACTATGGCAACTTACAAGGAAAAGACACAGACCTGGAAGTTTGGGCCGCCGTATCCGCGTGGGATTTACTGGTTGCTTGAGGTGTTTTCGATTGTGTCTGCCATAATAGTGATTGTAATATTCACTAAAGGTGCCATCCTTTTGCCGCTTATTCCGATGTCGGATTACATGAAACCAGCTTTTCCCTGGGGGATTTCAATTTTGATTGTAGCTTGTGCCATAATGATTCCAAGTTTTCTCTTTGTTTTCATATATTCTCCC
>DASWLN010000091.1:0-8294 GCA_036396115.1 Candidatus Zixiibacteriota bacterium | reverse complement strand
TGATGTGTATAAGACCTCTGGTGTGAACCATTGCGGTTCATAGCTCCGCTACATTTCTACCAAAACTTTCTTGGGTCGGTGATTTTACCCTCAATGGCAGATGCGGCAACCGTGGCTGGGCTGCACAGATAAACTTCCGCTCCTTTGCCTAATTTACCTAAGAAATTTCTGTTTGAAGTGGAAAGCAGAACATCCCCTTTGCCCAGAACTCCGTGATGCCCTGCAGTGCATAAACTACAACCAGGATTAGCAATCATTGCCCCTGCCTGCATAAAGACCTCATATAATCCCGCTTTGAGCATCTGCAAGGCAACTTCACTGGTTGCCGGAACAATTATCAGTCTAACTTCCGGATGGATTTTTTTATTCTTCAATATTTTGGCTGCGGACTCGAAATCCTCAAATCGGCCGTTAGTGCAAGAGCCAATGAATCCCTGGTTAAATGGTTTTCCTTCGACTTCCTCCACCGAAACAACATTGAAAGGAGTATGCGGACAGGCTATTTGTGGTTTTAAATCATCAACATCTATTTCCATTTCTTCTAAATAAATTGCATTTTTATCCGGCGCAACGATCTCTATTTTCTCTTTACATCTTTTATTTAAGAAATCGAGAGTTTCTCCACTCGGCTGAATAAAGCATATTTTGGCGTTGATTTCCGTAACCATGCTTGCCAAACTTATTCTTCCAGCTAAAGATAGATTGTCAATCGGTTTTCCAACGAACTCCAGCGATTTATAATTCGGTTTATCTGGTCCGATTGTTTTAACAAACCCTAACGTTAAATCCTTAGCGCAAGTTGGCTCTTTGTATTTTCCTTTGAATATCACTTTTATCGTTTCCGGAACTCGGAACCACAACTTTCCACAATACCAAGCCGCCACTATATCCGTTGTTCCAACCCCGGATGAAAAAGAGCCAATTGAGCCTAATAAATTCATATGGCTGTCTGTGCCGACCACCACCGAGCCCGGCTTTATCATTCCCTGCTCCAATAATACATGCTGTCCAATTCCCCAATTCACATCAAAGAAATGTTTTATCCCCTGTCTCTTGGCGAACTGCCTGCATAATGCTTGATTCTGTGCCACCTTTAAATCTTTGGCTGGGGCTTGATAATCGAAAGTTATGGCGATTTTATCTGGGTCTTTTACTTTTCCTTTACCGGTAAATTTATCAAATTCAAGAACTGCATTCGGACCACCGAAATCCCGAATAACCGTCAAATCAATATCCGCCCAGACTCTGTCGTCTGCGGATACGTCTTTGCCTGAAGCTTTGGACAAGATTTTTTCTATGATGGTTTTGTCTGGCATAACTCTCCTACTCTTTGAACTTATACTCTTCAGCGAACTTTATCCTCTTACCCGTAGCTGGATGGTCATACAATAGAAATTCAACCACCGGGCTGGGATTAGGGTCATCTAAGTTAAGATAAACTAACTTCTGCATAGAAGAGACAAACGCGCCTTTGTTGTGAGTAATCTCCAAAGCGAATCTGTCCGCTTGCTGCTCCAAAATTCTGGAATATCCCGGCATAACCGGCATAATCACCAGACTATAAATCATAAAGATTAACAAAAACAAAGGCAAGGTGGCAATATCACTCGGTGACTCCATCTTCAAGCTTTTCTTCCAACGATTAACTATCCTTCCCATAGTCAGATGAATTAGTAAAAATCCAAAAGTGGCAAGGATGGCGTTCAAGACGATTATTCTCCAGATATGCTGCAAAATATTATGCCCCATCTCATGGGCGATGACCACTTCTACCTCATTCGGATTCAGGTGCTTCACCAGGTTATCTCCCAATACTATTCTTTTGGTGTTTCCCAAGCCGGTGAACATAGCATTGACTTTCTCGGTTTGCTTGCTCATATCCATAGTATAAATGGCTTCGGTGCGCACCTTTGCTCGCTCGGATAACCTCACCAATTTATCCCTAAGCTCACCTTGAGGCAGAGGAGTATAAACATTAAATAAAGGCAGAATCAAAATGGGTGCCAGGTTCACCAGTACAATGGTGAACAAAACGAAAACCGCGGAAACATAAATCCACCATCTTTTGGGTGACTTCTTTATCAGAAAATAGACCCCTTCGAACAAAATCAAAAACAATAGCAGAGATAACAAAAACTCCTTGGAGTAGTCACCCATCCAGCCCCCAAAAGTTTGATTGGAGAGATTGAATTTATGCTCCAAATTGAAACCATAATAATCCAGTGGAAAAGAGATTATAAATTGAATGAGAATGAAAGCAACGATGAATAGGGCAATTACAAAAAACCTAAGCTTAGTAATCTTCTCCGCTTTGCTTCTTATCCGGGCAGATATTCCCAAAAAACAAAAGAGAAATAAAAAGACCAAACCATATCCCTGACCAAGAAAATAAAGAAGATGCTTTGTCCTCTGATATTTTGTGGCTTGCTCGAGTCTCTGCTTTTGGTCTTGATTGAATACCGTGTCTTTTTGTTCGACTGCCGTGACTAGTTGTGTCTTATCAGATACGATTTGGGACGTCTGCTGAGCCCAGCCAACAATTGGTGATAACACTGAAAACAATAACAAGCCGGAGAAGAAAATCAAGACCAGTTTCTTTGTCATATACCCTCCTCTAATTATTAACGAATTGGGTAAGTAATGGCTGTGCCATTACTTCTACTGTCTTTTATCTTTTTGGGAACGGTGCAACCGTTCCCTACCCGCTTCCTTATAGCAAGCTTATGGAAAACTTCAGAAGGAATATAATATGCCAGGAAACAAATATCAAATATTATATTTGAGAAGACTTTGGGGCTGATATTTACCCAAGCTGAGCACAATCAGAGCACAAATACTAAGTGCCTGGTCTATAATAGACCAAGCACTTACTAAATGCTAATAACAGAAAGAAGCTATCTAACTTGATTACTCGCCTCTGCCAGAAAGCCCCCGTAGGGGGATGCTCGCCTCAAAGAGGCGAAGTTTCGCTCGCCTCTCGGCGCTCGCCTCTCGGCGAAGCCGAGGGCCTCTCATATTTGGGAAGCCCCGTGATTTATCACGGGGAGGCTTCACTTCAACCCTAAAACTTCCCGGTAACCAGGCATATCCAGAAATCCGTGCCCGCTAATATTGAAGGCGATGGCTTTCTTTTCACCGGATTCCTTGCATTTCAATGCTTCATCTATGGCACAAGCCACACTGTAAGCCGACTCCGGAGCTGGCAGAAATCCTTCAGTTTGAATGAAAACCTTCGTGCGATTGAATACATGCTTCTCATCCGAAGGATAAGCCACAGTATCTATGTATCCCTTATCTCTTAATAAACTCAAAATGGGAGAACAACCATGATACCTCAATCCGTCACCCTTTATGGGAACCATATCCGTCCTGTGCCCTAAGGTGTACATCTTCAAAAGTGGCGTTTGCTCAGCATAATCAGCGAAATCGTATTTATACTCTCCCTGCAAGTTAGGTGCGGCTTGGCTTTGGGCCGCAATGAACCTTATCTTTTTCCCTTGCTTCAGACGGTCGTGCATAAATGGTAACGCAAATCCACCGAAATTGCTCCCGCCACCTAAACAGGAAATAACTATATCCGGATAATCATCGAATTTTTCAAACTGCTTTTTTGTCTCCAGCCCGATTATGGTTTGATGCATCAGTACATGATTCAAAACCGAGCCCAATGAATAGATAGCTTTAGGGTCTTTCCCTGCATCCTCTAAGCCTTCAGAGATGGCAATTCCCAGAGAGCCCGGATGTTTCGGATTCTTACTATACAGGGATTTGCCAAATTCGGTCCTGTTACTGGGCGAAGCGTAAACTTCGGCTCCGAAAAGTTGCATCAGGGCTTTTCTGTCCGCTTTCCAGTCGTGCACTGCCCTGACCCAATAGACTGTGCATTTTAATCCGGCTAAACTGGCACCATAAGCCAGAGCTGTTCCCCACTGCCCTGCTCCAGTTTCAGTGGTCAATCTCTCGTATCCTTCTCTTTTAGCATAGTAAGCTTGAGCGATTGCGGTATTAACCTTGTGACTTCCGGTGGGGCTATAGAATTCGGATTTGAAGTATAATCTAGCCGGAGTGTCCAGAGCCTTTTCTAAACTTTTGGCTCTAAAAAGTGGTCTGGGCCTTCCTGCCTGAAGATAGATTTCCTGTAATTCCTCGGGAATGTCTATCCATCTCTCCTGTGAGAATTCTTGCTTCAAGCATTCTCCTATCAAAAGTTCAGGTAACTTCTTTATCCGAGAGTACCCGCCTTCCGGGTCTTTGGGTGGTGGAAGTGGCTCTGGTAGGTCGGGTTGAATATTATACCACTGTTTGGGTAACTCCTCTGTTGTCAAAGCCACTTGTCTTTTGTTGGATACCATTTCTCCTCCTTGTGACGTTTTATGATTTTAGAGTTTTCCACCTAATGCTTCAAAATGAATGTAATCTGCATAGTGAACTATCATCGCCTCTATTGAACGTGGGCTGGTATCCCCCTCTTTCGAATGAACCGCTATTATGTGCAATACCTCCGCCGGTATGCCACAAACGTAAGCCAAAGCTGTTCCGGAAAATGCGTGCCTTAAGAACTTTCCGTTTTTGCTTTTGCACACGGCATTTTTATCTATGCAGTATTCCAGAAGCTTGCCCACATCATGCAAAAGTCCACCGGCGATCAGATAATCATAATTGATTTTCACCTTGCTACCATAGTTTCTTGTCAAATCCTTTGCAATGGCTAAGGCGGTGCTGGTTACTGCTCGGGTATGCTGAATTAAACTCACTTTGCATTCTGGAATCAACAACGTGAAACAAATCTTCTTTAAATCACCTTCCTTATACCCACCTTCAAAGATTCCCATTTCCCAAGCTAATACGACCTTCTCCTTGAGCTCTTTATCCTTTATCTTTCTTAACTCAGGCAAGAGTTTTATGATTTTTGCTCTCATTTCAATCCCCTTTTTTCAGTTTGAAATCGGCTTTTATGTAGCCCACTATTTTCCCTTGATAGTTCTTTACCTTGGGATTTGTCCAGTTTTCTATTTTTGCCAACTCCTGTCTTTTCAATATACCCATCTGCCTCAAGGCTTCCAGTGCCACTGGTGGGATTGCCCTATGGTTTCCATCGCTGATTTTAACCACAACTCCCCATCCCTTTTCCAATAAGGCAGTTGAATGTAAACCCTCCGCCCCACCTTTACAAACTCCCCTTTTGTCCAAGGTTTGTGACAAGACTAAATCGAAACGATTTTGTCCTGATACCATTTCAGGATATTTAGACATACATCTCACGACTTGTTTCAAATATATATCCTCGGAAATAGCTAATTTGGCGAATCCTCGAGCCATATTGTAAATCGGAATGTAGAAGATTGGTGCCCCACAACCATCTGTTCCGACTCTTATTTTATTCAAGGGATATTCGCAAATATCTGCTATTGTTTTCAGGATTATCTTTTGGGTTGGATGATTGGGATTTAAATAAGTTTTCACATCCCATCCTTTATGCACTGTGAGAAGTAGCATTCCCGAATGCTTGCCTGAAAAGTTATGCTGAAGTGGGCTGAACTTATCTTCCTTTCGTGGCAATATGCCGAGCTCAGTTAGATACAAAGGCGGATGTGTGCCGCATTGGAGGTTCTTTTCTGAAAGACCTATCTTTTTTAGAATAGAGGATACGGTTTTGACATGTCTTTCCTCTCCGCTGTGCGAGCTAATCATAACGGCGATTTCCTTTTCAGTTATATTGTATTTTTCTATCGCCCCGCTTTTCAAAACCGGAATGATCTGGAATGGTTTAGCGGATGAGCGAAAATAAGTTTTGAAATATGGGTCACCCAATTGATAAATTATCTCCCCCTTGGAATCAACCACCACAATTGACCCACAATGCACGCTCTCCACACAATCGTTGCGATAGACTTTAGCTACAATCTCGGACATATATTCCTAAGGTTTTCATTGTAGTTGCTCGATTTATCGAGCGAATTTATAACAAATCAAAATCGCCCCATAAATGTGGCAACTACAATAAGTTCTTACGCGTAGGGGCGAAGCTCGACTTCGCCCCACACGCGCTACTTAAAAAGATCCTTTCTTTCAACTCTCTTCCCCTTAAATTTGCCCGTCAACATACGCCCCTGCTGCTCACCTTCACCATAAGAAAAAGTGATTGTAACAAAACCTTCTATTATGGCATCTTGGGCGGCACTAAAATACAGAAAACAGTGTTCCACTTCTAATCGTTTTCCCCCCAACCATGGCATAAGCCCCAAAACCTCTTCCTCCCTTGGATCGTACCCTACGTTGTAGTTAAGTCCCTCTATTTCCGCTAAGAAACAATAGAAAGGCGGAGGGTCCACTTTGGCAGGCATGTAAGGAAAATTCGGGCGGCGCAGTCCTTCAATTAATACCACTGTTTTCTTACCGTTTCTTACATATTTAAGCGGATAAGAGAAAGTACTTCCCTGCAAGGAATCGATTTCAGCATTCTCGATTATATATACATTCCCAACTAGATTCCCTACTCGCTTTTGTTTCTGAAGGTCAATAAAGGCTAACTTTTGCCTATGAGCGCAACCAATCAAGAGCAAGAATAACAAAATAAACACTAGAAGGAATCGGCTATTGTTCAATGGTTACACTCCCAACTTCTTTAATATCTCCACAATCTCCAAAAAAGTATTTGCCCGATGGGCGCCAGCTTCCTCCAAGACTTTCAATTTGCTTTGTGCGGTTCCCATCTGGCCTTCTACAATTGCACCGGCATGCCCCATTCTTTTCCCTTGGGGTGCGTATAACCCGCCTATCATAGCAATTACCGGTTTTGTCATTTTAGATATGGTATCCTTTGTTCTCTCTTCATAAACTCCACCAATCTCCCCTACCATAACCACTGCTTTCGTTTTTTCGTCTTTTTCAAACAACCATAATATCTCATCAAAGGTGCTTCCTAAAATCGGGTCTCCACCCAAGCCAACACAGGTTGTTTCGCCGTATCCTGAGCGAGTTAGGGTGTCAGCCACATAATAGGTGAGTGACCCTGAGCGGGACACAGTCCCAACTCTTCCTTTACCGAAAGCTATATCCGGCATTATACCTAAGTTAGCTTCTCCCGGAGTTATTATACCGGCTGTATTTCCTCCCAGTACCCGGGCACTATGCTTGACTGCTTCTTTTCTGATTAAAAGCATATCCTGGATGGGAATGTGCTCCGGAATCACCACGATAAATTTTATTCCAGCATAAATTGCCTCAATTGCAGCATCCATAACAAATTTGGCAGGAAGAAATATCACGCTGGTATCTGCTCGGTGATTTCTTACGCACTCCTCAACTGTATCGTAAACCGGAAGGCCCAAAACCTTTTCTCCACCTTTACCTGGAGAGGTCCCAGCCACTACATTGGTGCCGTATTCCAGCATCCTTTTGGTATGAAAAGTTCCTGCTCCGCCGGTTATCCCCTGGACAATGATTTTGCTATTCTTGTCAACCAGAATGCTCATTTAATACCCTTTTTTCTTATCCACCAAATTTAGAAGTGGCCTCTTCTTCAAATATCTAATTAAGTTCTCCTTGAATATCTCTCCAACTCTTTTGTAATAATCCGGCATGCTTCCCGCTATATGAGGTGTGATTATTACATTCTCAAAGTCGTATAAGGGACTGTTTGAGTCCAGTGGTTCTTTCTCAACCACATCCAGTGCCGCACCCTTTATGGTTTTATTTTTTAAGGCAAATATCAAATCTTCTTCATTTATTATAGGACCTCGGGCAACGTTTATAAGATACGCCTCCCTTTTCATCCATCCCAATTCTTTCTGGCTAATCAGATGGTAAGTTTCTTTGGTTAAGGGAAGCAGTATAACCACAAAATCGGATTGGCTCAATAATTCCTTCAGTTTTTCCTTGCCTAATAACAAATCAACGTTTTTATATTTCTCCCCTTTTTTCACACTATTCTTCAAGGCAATCACCTTCATATCGAAGGCTTTGGCTTTTCGGGCTAATTCCAAACCGATGTTTCCCAACCCAACAATGCCCAATACCTTTCCTTCCAAATTGAATCTCTTATCAATAAGCTCTCTTTGTAGCCATACTTTTGTTGGTTGTGCTTTTATGCTTGCGGCAATTCCTTTGGCAAATGCCAAAACCAGACCCATAACATGCTCGGAAACGGTGACTTGATGTATTCCCTTGGACGAGGTTACTAGAACTTCACTCTTCAAAACCTCAGGAAAAAGGGTCTTGTCAATCCCAGCTACGCCCAGATGAATCCATTTCAGTTTTTTTGCCTCTAAGAATATTTCTCTTTTAACTGACAA
>DASWLN010000090.1:0-13038 GCA_036396115.1 Candidatus Zixiibacteriota bacterium | reverse complement strand
AAGATTACCAAAGAAATAAAAATTCGCATTATTGCACAGCCTCAAAAGGTGAGGGTGAGGAGTATGATGGCTGTGAGGCTATTGGGGTATTTCCTTTCCCCCTCCCTGGCCGGGCAGGCACTCTATCTCTCTCCCCCAAGGGGAGAGAGAAACTGGAGAAAATAGCCATTAAGACATTCTGATATGTTTTCAAAAAGTGGGGATACTCCTGGTTAGAAGTTAAGTCGGTTTATTCGGAAGCGTGAACCGTGATGGTTCATGCCGGAGGAAAAAGTGAAGCGTCCATGATAAATCACGGGACTTCCGAAATATGAAAGGCCCTCGGCTTCGCCGAGAGGCGAGCCAAACTTCGCCCGCCTTCGTCCCGCTCTGCGGGACTTCGGTGAGGCTCGCCTCGCCATAAATGGCGTGGTTTTCTGGCAGAGGCGAGTAATAAATGGAAGGTGAGAATTGTTTAGGAAGACCGCCTTAATTATTTTATTCTTCGGGTTTTTCAATGCGCTTTACGCTCAAGTTTCTCCCCCAGACTCCTCTTTCGAGGTGAACGTTCCTGCGGACTCCGTCCAAGCTAAGAAGAAATACCAATTCATTTCAGAGAGCGGCTTTGACGAAAAGCTCTTGAATCTTTTTTCCACTAGACAATCCATCACCCAAGAGGAGATAGATAATTCCATTATCAGGACCTGGGGTGATATCCTGAACTTAAGAAAAGGAGTCGGAGCTCTGGATTACAGTGATTTTGGACAACCGGAGATATTGCAGATGGGAGGGTCTGGCGAAAGAATAGGAATAGTTACAGATGGTTTCGAGTATGTAAATCACGCTTTTCGTTTTCCATACATCAGTGGGTTGGATCTTAGTTGGCTTCCTATGGAGAATGTGGAAGATATCAAAATCATTGAACCGGGGTTAGCAGGCATTTACAATCAAGATGCCCCTTTAGGTTGTCTATTGACCAAGAGCAAGGAGTTCAATGGAGAGAAGGTCTTCTCCAAAGCCCTGTATCAAAAAGCGCCATACAATTTTCGGCGCACCCAGCTGGAACTTGGAAAAGATTTCACGTCTCGGGGAGCGATATTTGTCACAACTGGATTCAAAGGATATGATGGTTATTTGATAAACAACCATTTGAGCTCTATGCACCTGACTTTTTCTGGAAAGTATATTTTAGAGGAAAACTGGAACCTAAGAGTTAACGCTTCGGGGTTTAGCGCAAAGAGAGGATTAGCTCATACGGAAGGTTTCAGTTTGAAACCGATAACCGAATTCGGGGATGACTGGAGAATCAATCTTAAGTTAATTCATAAAGCAACGGAAAGCTCACTTTCCAATTTCAGGATAAGTTATTACAATATGAAGCAAAGGTTCAACGACCCGGGCTTTTCGGTTTTTCGAGAAGATATTGAGGAGATAATGGATTTGGGTTTGGAGCACGAATGTTTCTATAGAGAAAAACATAACCTTAAATTAAAAGGTAATTGGACATATGACAGATTAGATGAGAGAAGCTCGATTGACCACACCCAGAAAACAGATTTGTCTTTAGCCGATTTATTCCAGCTAAGCCCGAAAGTTAGTTTCCTTTTCTTCATCGGAATGAACAAAGCCAGTCGATTTGATGGCCGTTTGTCTCCTATGTCAGGGATAAGTTACAAGATCAATCAGAATTCCAAGGCATGCTTCACCTTGGGGAGCTTTTGGGGCTTTCCGAGCATTCGAGAGCTTTATTTAGACTCAACCAGTTATACCCTAAGTTCCTCTTCGGGATATGAATATACGATTGAGGGTAAAAACGATTTGAAGGCACAAAAAAGTCTGGTGGCGAATTTACATTATTTTCTTAACAAAAATAACTACAGTCTTGGTTTGAGTGTTCATCGTAGCCGATTGGAGAACTCAGTCCTATGGGAAAATCAAGACGGGTTGCCTTACGATGGAAAATGGATTCCTCTTAATCAGGATTTAAATTTATATGGGGCAGAACTCGATTTTCTCTTCAATCCCAGACAGAACGTGAAACTATTTGTTTCCTATGCTTTTCAGAAAGCCGAGGAAGTAAAAAGTGGTTTTGACCAACCTTTTGTTCCGGAGCATTCCTTTTTTTGCTATCTGGAATATTACAAAAAACTACTAAAAAATGAGATTCAGGTGGGTGGAAGAATAGAAAATAACTTGATTTCCAGCTATTATGCTGCAGAAGAAGAGAAGGATAAACAGGAAAATATTGATATTCTCAATCTGAGAATCACATTCAAATTCCTGAGCTTCACCTGCTACTACGTGGTGGAGAATCTGAACAATAAGAGCTACAAGACTTTCTCGAGTTATCCTGCCCCAGGCCGCACTCAGTGGTGGGGATTCAGCTGGCAGTTCTTCGATTGATTAAAGGAGAATAATATGGATAGCGGGTAGGGAACGGTTGCACCGTTCCCGAAAAGATAAAAAACAGCAAAAGTAATGGCGCAGCCATTACTTACCCGATTGAGAGAGTGTTATGAATAGGCAAGAAGGATTGGACTTGGTCAATTCCAAGGTGAAAACGAAAAATCTGCTCAAGCATATGCTGGCAGTTGAGGCAGTGATGAGAAGGTTAGCGGAGCATTTTGGTGAGGATGTTGAGATTTGGGGTTTGACCGGGCTTCTGCACGATCTGGATTACGACGAAACCGCCAAGGAGCCGGAAAGGCATTCACTTTTAACTGTCGAATGGCTCAAGCCGTACAATTTGGATGAAAGCATAACCCATGCCATCAAAGCCCATCCCAAGAAAGTTCCAGCTGAAAGCAAAATGGACTGGGCGCTTTATGCCACCGACCCCTTGACTGGCCTGGTCGTCGCCTCTGCTTTGATGCATCCCACCAAGAAGATCAAGAATTTGACAGCAGAATTTGTCCTGAATAGATTTAAAGAAAAGAGATTTGCAGCTGGAGCAAGTCGTGAAGATATACGGAAATGTCAAGAACTCGGAGTTTCCTTGGAAAAGTTCATCGAATTGGCTTTAGAGGGGATGAAAAGGATTGATCAAGAGCTTGGGTTATAAGAAATCGAAATTTGCGTTCCCGCTCAAAGTGGGGTTGTTTTGTCTTGCTATTTGGTTTATAGTCAATTCCCAACAAACAAGAGCAGATGGATTCTCCTCCGAAAAAACTGATTCAGTTAACCTTTCATTTTACACCAATAAAGATGAATGGTTGGGTAGCGATAAGGTTGCCCATTTTACAATAAGCCTGTTTCTCTCTGCAATTAGTTACGAGATGTATCATGATAATTATTATAACGATAAAAACCCATCTATTCTATTTTCGGGAGGATTTGTTTTCACCTTGGGATTAGGTAAGGAGTTTTACGACAGGAGAAGGCCGAATGGCAGGTTCAGTTATAAGGACTTAATAGCGGACGTAGCCGGAATCAGCATAGGTTTAATCTTAGCCACGAACTACTAGAACACAATGCCAAAACATTCAGTTCCCAGAACCCAAGCTGTCTTCAGCTGGGGTTTATATGATTTCGCCAATACTATCTTTTCCATGAATATCGCCACTATGTATTTTGCCCAGTGGATAATTGTTGACCACAAGCAGCAAGATATCTGGTATGGCTTAACCTATTCAATCTCGATGTTGTTTGTGGCAATCTCCATGCCAGTTTTAGGGGCAGTTTCTGACAGTTACGGAAGGAGAAAGCCGTTTATTCTGTTTTTCACTCTGGGTTGTGTGGTTGTCACGTTTTTGATGGGGCTTATCAGCCAGCTGATTTCAAGTCTAAGTTTGGTCATCGTCTCAAGCTTAGTTTTGTTTGGTATAGCCAATTTCTTTTATGAAGGGGGATTGGTTTTTTACAACGCCCTTTTGCCAGAAGTCAGCACCAAAGCCAATATCGGAAAAGTATCCGGCTTCGGTGTAGCTTTGGGTTATTTAGGGGCGATCGCAGGACTATTTTTGGTTAAACCTTTTGTGGAAGGTAATTTTTTCGGCTGGGTTCTTCCGAAAAGCTTGGGAGGAGGAAGAGAGAAATCTTTCATACCAACCGCGATTTTCTTTTTGATATTCAGCCTCCCGCTTTTCTTTTGCGTGAAGGAAAACTTGATGGCTAAAGCGGACAAATTAAACTTGGATGTGAAATCAGCTTTCGCCAGATTATGGGATGGAATATGCAACACCAGGAAATATCCCGGTGTCTTGAGATTTTTGATTGCAGATTACTTTATTGAGGATGCCATAGCCACGGTTATAATCTTTATGGCAGTTTATGCCCAATTAGTGATGAAGATGGGGGATGAAATCAAAATCTGGTTTTTTATTGTAGCTACCACTTTTGCAGTAATTGGTTCGTTTTTATGTGGCTTGGTATGTGACAGGATTGGTCCGAAGAAGACTTTGGGTATAGTTGTTTTGGGTTGGGTGGCATCTCTTTTGGTGGCTATTTTTACCACCAATCAAGTTGTATTCTGGATCATCGGACCCTTTATTGGAATATTTCTCGGCTCTACCTGGACTTCTGCCCGGCCCCTTTTGACCTCTCTGGCCCGGGAAGATACCCTGGGTCAGTTCTTCGGACTTTATGCCCTTTCCGGCAGAGCCGCAGCTATCACTGGTCCTGTTGTCTGGGGAGGGATGGTTCTCTTATTTAGACAAGACAATCCCTTGGTTGAGCTGATGGTCTCGTTTTTGAACAAGCTCGGCATCAGTTTGTCTTCAAGCACCCTGGCGACTATACAATATCGTTTCGCAGTGGGGACATTAACTTTGTTGATGTTGGTTGGGCTGATTATTTTAATCAAAGTGCCGGATAGATTCAAAACAGGACGAAAATAATTATGAACTGGCATGAATACATAGGGGCAGTGCATATCCACACATCGGATTCGGATGGCACAAAAGGGGTCGAGGAAATTGTGAAGTTAGCTCAGAAGGTAAAATTGGATTTTCTGCTTTTCAGTGACCATCTGACCTTAAGGTCGCTTTATGCTAATTTAGAGGGTTGGTATGATAGCGTGCTGGCAATAGTCGGTTACGAGATACACGACCAAGACAATAAGAATCATTATCTGATTTTCAATTTGAATGAGGTTTTACCCTTTGGCCTGTCACCTGCGGAGTATGTCAGAGAAGTGAAGGAAAAAGGAGGAATAGGAATCATTGCCCATCCGGATGAAACGAGAAACAGTCTGAAAAACTTTCCTCCTTATCCCTGGACTGATTGGGAAATGGATGGTTTTGACGGAATTGAAATCTGGAATGAAATGTCAGAATGGATGGAAAATCTGACCAAAACCAATCAGCTGAAAATGATTTTGTCACCAAGAAAAGCACTCAAAAGCCCAACGGATAGAATCTTGAAAAAATGGGACCAAATCAATCAAAAAAGAAAAGTGGTGGGAATTGGAGCCATAGATGCACACGCTTTTTCATATCCCTTGCTGGGCCTTTTTAGGATAACTATTTTTCCTTATGATGTGCAGTTCAAGTCAATCAGAACTCATATTCTTTTAACTGAGCCGCTTTCCGCTGAAGCCATTCCAGCCAAAAAGCAAATTCTGGATGCTTTGAAGGAATGTCGGGCTTTTGTTTCGAATTATCGTTGGGGTGATGCCAAAGGATTTTCTTTTGTCGCCCAGAATTCCACCAAGAAGGTTATGATAGGCGAAAATATAGAAGCAAAAGATGAAGTTAAATTATTTGTCCAAACCCCTTCGGATTGTTATATTAAATTGCTATGTAATGGAAAGACAGTAGCTGAAACCCAAAGCCGTATGCTCGAATTCACAAGTAAAGAGAAAGGGAATTACAGGGTGGAGGCTTATAAAAATAAAAAGGGCTGGATTTATTCAAATCATATTAGGGTAAATTGATAACCGGGTAGGGAACGGTTGCACCGCCATAAACCGCATGGTTTACGGCACCGTTCCCGAAAGGATAAAAGATAGAAAAAGGTTGTCTAGAAACGCTGTCTTTCGTCTTTTTGTCATTGCGAGCGACCGTACGGTTCGACTTTGCTCACCGTCCCTGAGCCAAGTCGAAGGGAGGGAGCGTGGTCCCGCCAATGGCGGGACTTCGTCGTCTCGCAAAATGCGGGACTCCTCGCAATGACACTTCTTGAACAGCGTCACCCGATTGATGAATAATCAAGGAGGCAAAAATGTCGAATCATAATGGAAAGGGCAGAGGGGTTTTCTGGGGGTTTTTGCTTTTGGTCGTCGGGATATTGGTTCTCTTGCACAATCTGGGTTATATTAGCGGAAGCATCTGGCGCTGGTGGCCTGTGATTTTAATTGTAATTGGATTAAAGAAACTAATCTATTAATAAAAACAATGAACGAAAAAGAGAGCAAAGTCTTCATATTCTTCTCCGAATTGTTGAGGAGAAAACTATCCGATTCACAAGGAAAAATTATCGGAAAGCTGGTTGACCTCAAGGTCGGTCTGGGTGAGCTTTTTCCGAAAGTTGTGTGCCTTTGCATCAAAATCAAAAACAATAGACAAACGTTCACTCTGGATTGGGAGAGGGTGGATAAAATTGAAGAAGAAAAACTTGTGCTTAAACCGGAAAGCGCAAGCTTGCTTCTACCTCTGGAAGTTGGAGAGAAGGAAATACTCCTTAGGGAGGAGATGCTGGATAAGCAGGTAGTTGATACTTATGGCGTCAGGATTGAAAGGGTGAATGACCTGCATCTACTCATAGCTGGAAGTGAATTAAGACTGGTTCACGTTGACTTTGGAATAAGGGGAATATTGCGTCGGCTTGGCTGGGTCAAGTCTGTGGATGCTTTAACCGAATGGTTCTTCTCCTATAAGATACCACAGAAATTACTTTCCTGGAAATATATTCAACCCCTTTCCAGACATGCTGGCAATCAAGCCCTGAAGTTGAATTTGACTCATAGAAAGCTGGATGAAATTCACCCTTCGGATTTAGCAGATTTATTGGAAGACTTGGACAAACATGAGAGGTTGGCTGTGTTCAAGTCATTGGGTTTAGAAGCTGCAGCTGAGACATTGGAGGAAGTTGAACCAAAACTGCAAAGGGACCTAATAGAAACCGACACTACTGAACGGGCTAGCGATATACTGGAGGAGATGGCTCCAGATGAAGCCGCTGACCTTTTGAGTGAGCTTCCACCGGAGAAGACAGAAGCAATGATTCAAGGCATGGAAACCACAAAAAGAAAAGAGCTGGAGGGGTTGCTGGCGCACCCGGAAGGAACCGCGGGGAGCATAATGACCTTAGATTACATAGCCCTGAAAGAAAATGAAACTGCAGAGGAAGCCCTAAGGAGATTCAAGCGTTCTGATTATCATTCGGAAAGCAGTTCGTATATTTACATCACGGATGACCAGGGCAAGCTCAAGGGAGTTGTTACTTTGAGAAGCCTGCTTATTTGTCCATCTTCCACCTTACTTTCCACTATTATGAACCGAAGGGTGATTAAGGTCAAACTGGAGGATAAAGTTGAAGAGGTGGCGGAGAAATTCAAGAAGTATAATCTGCTTATGGTACCGGTGGTGGACGGGGAGAAGAAGATTAAGGGGGTAATCACCTTTCACGATGTGGTAGATTCGATATTCCCCGATTTTGAAGGTTAACTATGAAGAAGCCTTTGTTTCCCAGATCTCGCTGGCGCAGTTGGCTTATATTTTTGGCACTGGTTGGTCCCGGCATAATCACCTCTAATGTAGATAACGATGCTGGCGGAATTACCACCTATTCTCTGGCTGGTGCTAATTTCGGATACAGCTTAATCTGGTCGCTTATTCCTATAACTTTTGTTTTAGTCCTCATTCAAGAGATGTGCGCGCGGATGGGAGTGGTAACGGGCAAGGGACTGTCTGATTTGATTCGCGAAAAATTCGGGGTAAAAGTTACCTTTTATTTACTTTTTGCGGTTCTATTAACTAACCTGGGTAATATCTTCGGTGAATTTGCCGGGATAGCTTCCAGCTTAGAGATATTCGGCATATCCAGATATGTTTCAGTTCCCCTTGGTGCCCTTTTCGTCTGGTTATTAGTAGTTAAAGGAACATACAAATCTGTGGAAAAAGTGTTTTTAGTAGCTTGCCTGTTTTATGTCACCTACATCATATCCGGTTTTATGGCTAAGCCGCAATGGTCAGTAGTTTTGTCCGAATTATCCTCTCCTAAGATAGATTTCTCCATTGCTCCTCTGGGGATGCTGGTTGGTGTGATTGGAACCACCATTGCTCCCTGGATGCAGTTTTACCTTCAAGCTGCGGTGGCTGAAAAGAACATCAAGGTAAGAGATTACAAGTATTCTAAAGCAGATGTGATAGTGGGCAGTTTCGTGGTTAACATTGTAGCCTTCTTTATAATTGTAGTCTGTGCCGCCACCCTGTATAAAAATGGGATAAAGATAGAAACCGCCAAGGACGCGGCCTTATCTTTAGCTCCTCTGGCTGGAAAATATTGCTCAGCCCTTTTCGCTTTCGGTCTTTTAAATGCCTCCTTATTCGCCGCATCGATTTTACCTCTGTCCACTGCCTATACGGTATGTGAAGGGATGGGATGGGAAAATGGAGTGAACAAGAAGTTCTCTGAAGCTCCTCAATTTTACGGACTTTATACTTTGCTCATAGTTCTGGGCGCAGGAATAATTCTTTTACCCAAAGTTCCCTTAATTTCGGTAATGTATATCTCCCAAATAATAAATGGAATAGTTTTGCCGGCGATTTTAGTATTTATGTTGATTATCATAAATGATAAAAAAATCATGAAAAACTACACCAATGACAAACTCTTAAATATCGTCTCTTGGATGGCTTGCATAATCCTAAGTGGCTTGAGCATTTTTCTCGTTTATAGCACTGTCAGGTCAATCTTCTAAAGCAAATGAAATCTCCTTTCTCCCTCAAAAGAATTCTGCAGGTAAGATTAAGATATATCATCCTTATCACTCTTCTTTTGGCAGGAACACTATTCTTTGTGACTCTCTTTGGCATCCAAAAGGGGAAATCGGATATGTTGAGGGTTATGGAAAATGAGGGGACAGCTCTTTTGGAGGGGTTGGTTACTGCCAGCCACAATACCCTGAAAGCCAATTCTCTTATAGAGGATTTGGTGGAGCAGAGACTGGAAGCGCTTTCCCAAGTTGTTGAGCAAGGAACGGGTCCAAAGAAAATCGACTCCTTATTCTTGAAAAAGATAGTTGAGGAAAATGAGCTTCTGGGTATTGTTATTTTAGATAAGAAGGGGGAAACAATATCCACCAGTGGCGTAGGAAAGGAGGTGATTTATCCTTCTTCGGACAGCGTAACCATTTTAGCTTTGAATTCTTTGTTGGAAGGCAAAGTTGATAAAATCTTTCTGGAAAGCGAGCAGGGAGAGGGTACGCCTGAGCTAAAATATCTTTTTGCCATAAGACAAAACAAAGAAGTCATCGTGATATTGACCTCAGCCTCATATCTGGAAAAGTTCAGAAAGGAGATCGGGATTGGGTATCTTATCCAGAAGATAAGTCAAGAGAGGGGTATTGATTATATCGTCTTGCAGTCACCGCAGGGGATAATCTTGGCTTCAAGGAAGGTAGAGAAACTTCTAAAAATTGAAGAAGACCCTTTCTTGAAAGAGGCATTATTGAAAGGTCAGGCGGATAGCAGGGTAACTGATTTTGAGGGGAAGGAAGTTCTGGAGGTGGTTAAGCCTTTTGTTTCAGATGAAATGCCTTCAGGTATTTTCAGGTTAGGTCTTTCCTTAGAAGAATACAGATACATAAGCCAAAACTACCAGAGGCAGATGATTATTTTCACTTTGGTTTTGTTCTTCTTGTCGCTTCTTTTCATAGGGATAGTGATAGCCAACCAGAATTACTCTCTCTTGGACAGGTCTTATAAAGAGATGAAAACCTTAACCGGAAACATACTCGAAGCTATCAACAGTGCAGTGGTGGCAGTGGATGGTGATAATAAAGTCATAATTTTCAACCGGGCAGCTGAAGAGGTGTTTTCTATTCATCGGGATAAAGCTATCAGCCAGAAATATTCCGACGTTTTTCCACAGGACGATTGCCTCTTAGATGAGACTACGAAAAAGGGCAGAAGGATACACCAGGTGGAAAGAAAATACAAAACATTTTCTGGAGAAGAAAAACATCTAATAATAGGCACTTCCTCTTTCTTGGATGAACAGGGGAAAAGCAGGGGAGCGGTGGGGGTTTTACACGATATAACCGAGCTGAAGAGGTTCGAAGAAGAAGCAAAGAAGGCAGAAAGACTGTCAGCTCTGGGAAATCTGGCAGCTGGAGTGGCGCATGAAATAAGAAATCCCTTGAATGCAATTTCCATTGCGGCACAGAGATTGAAAAATGAATTTTCTCCGACAGCTAATCAAAGGGAATATCTTTCCTTCACCCAAACTATGTTGGACGAAATTAAAAGACTAAATCAGATAATCAATCAATTCTTGAGCTTAGCCAAAACCCAGAAATTGAATCTGGTTGCAGTTGATTTAAAAGAACTGCTGGAGGATATTCTTCAATTGCTCAGAATTGAAGCTGAAGAGAAAGGCGTGGTTCTAAAGCAGGAGCTTACGGATTTGCCCAAACTTGAAATCGATAGAGAGGAAATGAAGAAGGCAATTCTGAATATCATCTTGAATGCGGTTCAGGCAACACGAACTGGAGGAGAGGTACGCTTATCCGCAAGTCAGGACAGGACAAGCAAGGAAGTGATAATTGAAATCAAAGATACTGGTGAGGGAATCTCAAAAGAGAATCTGTCCAAGCTTTTTCAACCCTATTTCAGCACCAAAGATAAAGGAGCCGGTTTGGGATTGTCCATTGCTTATCGTATCATAACTGACCACAAAGGAAAGATTGATGTGGAAAGCCAAGAGGGTATGGGAACAACCTTTACTATAAAGTTACCTTACAAAGGATAAATATTTTATGCTCAAATATCGCATTTTAGTGGTAGATGATGAAGCCGCACAGCGGGAGATGTTGGCGGGTTACTTGGAAAAACAAGGATACAAGGTCAGCACCGCCGGTTCAGGCAGGGAAGGGTTAGAATTGTGTAAAGACACTTTTTTCGAGTTAGCCCTGGTGGATTTGAAAATGCCAGAGATGGACGGAATACAATTTCTAAAAGAGTTGAAAAAACTAAGCCTGGATACTGAAATCATCATGATGACTGCTTATGGCACAATGGAGACTGCAATTCAAGCAATGAAAGAAGGTGCTTATGATTACATAAGCAAACCCATGGATTTGGAAGAACTAAGAATGAATATAGAGAAAATTCTGGAGACTCAGAGCATCTTGGCTGAAAATAGATTCTTAAAGGAACAGATAGATGAAAAATACAAAGATTTAAAGATTATTGGTAAAAGCAAAAACATAAAAGAGCTTTTAAGCACAGTAGCAAGAGTGGCAAAGACGGATTCAATTGTCTTGATTAGAGGGGAAAGTGGAACCGGAAAGGAATTGATAGCTAGAGCCATTCATACTTTAAGCTCAAGGTCAGAAAATACTTTTGTCCCAATCTCCTGTGCCGCTTTGCCTGAAACTTTGTTGGAGTCCGAACTTTTCGGATACGAGAAAGGGGCTTTCACCGGTGCGGACAAAAGAAAAGAGGGACGGTTTGAAATCGCCGACAATGGAACATTATTTTTGGATGAGATTGGCGATATTTCACTTCAAATGCAGGTCAAGCTTTTGAGGGTGATAGAAACACAAAGTTTTGAGAGATTGGGCGGAAAGGATACACTCAAAGTCAATGTCAGAATAGTAACAGCAACCAATCAGAACCTTGAACAGAAAATCAAAGAAGGAAAATTCAGAGAGGATTTATATTTTAGATTGAATGTGATTTCGATTCTTATTCCTCCATTACGAGAAAGAAAAGAGGATATTCTGCCTCTGGTTGAACATTTCATAGATAAGATAAATAAAAAATGCGGCAAGGCGATAAAAGGCATAACCCCTTCTGCAAAGGATTTAATCTTGAGTTATCACTGGCCTGGAAATGTGAGGGAACTGGAGAATGTAATAGAGCGGGCAGTGGTTTTGTGTCGTGGGGAAGTAATCGATAAAGAGGATTTGGGATGGATGAGCTTCACCCAAACGCAAGTCCCATCGGATTCCTTGAGGGATATTGAAAAGAATCATATTTCAAATGTTTTGAAGCAAAATGATTGGAATTTGGGAAAGACAGCTGAGATTTTGGGGATTCATAGGAATACGTTGAGAATGAAGATAGAGGAGTATAAGCTTAAGCCCGAATAGATTCTTTTCTTTGCGATGTGTTTTGGTTGTCATTCCTGCCCCGCATTTCTGCGGGATAAACTCCGGTCTCAAGACGCAGAATTCGCGCAGGAATCCATTGGCTTGGTTGTAGGCGACCCGGATGGGTCGCCTGCTATTTGTATCCCCGCCTTGCCCTCAAGGCGGGAAATTCACCCACGTTGAGGGCAACGTCGGTTTACAATTGAAGAGAGAAAATCGGCATTTGATCAATACATTTTTGACCGTAGGCGACCCAGATGGGTCGCCTGCTGTTTCTAATATTGTAGGGACTAAAACAGTGTTTTTGTCCCTACGTTTATCAAAGCAAATCTAATAACCACTCATTTCCACCCTCAAAAACCTCTTGACTTTTAAAGGCAAAAGAATAGAATAAATTCCTTATATGAACTCAAACGACAAAAAAGATAAAACTTTACGGTTTTCCTTTCTGGATGGCATTTTTGCCAGCGGGATGACCGGGTTCACGCAGGATTATTTCACCCCTTTCATACTATATCTGGGAGCGACTGCCAGGCAGGTCGGGTTTTTGAGTGCCCTGCCTAATCTCTTCGGAGCTTTGATGCAGCTTAAAAGTGCAGATATCACGGAGAAACTGAAATCAAGGAAGAAGGTAATTACTTCATTTGTTTTTCTGCAAGCGTTGATGTTATTGCCTATGGTGGCTCTATCTCTTTTGGGTGAAGCTAAGATCGCAATCTTCATTGCCATAGTAACTCTGTTCATCTCTCTGGGTGCTTTTGTTCTGCCTGCCTGGGGAAGTATGATGTCAGATATAATACCAG